>NZ_JBSGBQ010000042.1:0-77560 GCF_053601335.1 Amycolatopsis sp. NPDC004747
TCAAGGCACGCTTTCCCGCCTTGACAAACCCGACCGCCGGCTGAAAATCCCACCGGAGGGGCGGGGGAGGTCGGACCCGCCCCAGCCGCGGCAGAGTGAAGCCGCGGCAGAAGCGGCGCGCAGGCGTTCTGCCGCGGCTCCAAAGAAAAGCGTCCTCGCCGGACAGGCAGGCTCCGGGATGACCACAACTACCGCTGTCGGCCGCCGGTCATGGAGTTGGGTCGCTGGGTGGTCATCCCGTCGCCTGATTGAGGCCTATCACTTTGAGCCGGGCCCGCAAGCGTGCGCTGTCATCTTGCCTTTCGCTGTGCGTTGCGGGCCCGGCTCAAAGTGATTTGACGGCCTCAGGCGACGGGATGACCACCCAGCTCCTTTATTGGGCTGCGCTCAGCGGCCCGCCGGGGTCACGTTCAGCATCATGCCCGCCAGCCCGCGGGCCCGGACCGAGAGCTTCTTCGCCACGTCGCTCAGCACCACCGACGCCGGGGCCTCCGGCTCGGACAGCACGATCGGCGTGCCCGCGTCGCCCTGGGTGACCACCCGTGGGTCCATCGGGACCTGGCCCAGCAGCGGCACCTCCGACCCGATCGACTTCGTCAGCGATGCCGCCACCGTCGAACCGCCGCCGGAGCCGAAGATCTCCATGCGCTCGCCGGACGGTGTCTCCAGCCAGGACATGTTCTCGATCACCCCGGCCACGCGCTGACGTGTCTGCAGCGCGATCGCGCCCGCCCGCTCCGCCACCTCGGCCGCCGCCTGCTGGGGGGTGGTCACCACCAGGATCTCCGCGTTCGGGATCAGCTGGGCCACCGAAATCGCGATGTCGCCGGTGCCCGGGGGCAGGTCCAGCAGGAGGATGTCCAGGTCGCCCCAGAACACGTCCGCCAGGAACTGCTGCAGGGCCCGGTGCAGCATCGGGCCGCGCCACACCACCGGGGTGTTGCCCGGGGTGAACATGCCGATCGAGATCACCTTCACGCCGTGGGCCTGCGGGGGCATGATCATCGTGTCGACCTTGGTCGGCTTCTCGCGCGCGCCCAGCATGCGGGGGATCGAGTGGCCGTAGATGTCGGCGTCCACCACACCCACCGACAGCCCGCGCGCGGCCATCGCCGCCGCCAGGTTGACCGTCACCGACGACTTGCCCACGCCGCCCTTGCCCGAGGCCACGCAGTACACCCGGGTCATCGAGCCCGGCTGGGCGAACGGGATCACCGGCTCCGCCGCGTCACCGCGCAGGGACTTCCGCAGCTCCGTGCGCTGCTCGTCGCTCATCACGTCCAGCTCGACGCGCACGTCCACCACGCCCGGCAGCTTCGAAACCGCCTCGCGGGTGTCGTTGGTCAGCGTCGCCTTGAGCGGGCAGCCCGCCACCGTCAGGTAGATCCCGACCGTGACCACGCCGTCGTCGCCGACGACCACGTCCTTGACCATCCCCAGGTCCGTGATGGGTTTCCGGATCTCGGGGTCTTGCACGCTCTTCAGCGCGCTGCGGACGTCGTCGACGCTGGGGAGCTGCTGGGTGCTGGTCACCCACCCCATGTTACGAGCCGGTAGGAGTGCGGGCCTTCCTGGGCTTGACGTCCAGGTCCTCCCGGAGCCGGTCCAGCTCGCTGCGGAGGTAGTCGCGCGTCGCCACTTCGCCGATCGCCAGGCGCAGCGCCGCGAGCTCCCTGGCCAGGTACTCCGTGTCCGCCTTCGTCTGGGCCGCCCGGTTGCGGTCCTCCTCCAAGGACACGCGGTCACGGTCGTCCTGGCGGTTCTGGGCCAGCAGGATCAACGGCGCCGCGTACGCCGCCTGCGTCGAAAACGCCAGGTTGAGCAGGATGAACGGGTACGGGTCCCACTGCAGCGACACCGCCGTGATGTTCAGCACGATCCACACCACGACGATCAGCGTCTGCCAGAACAGGTACTTCCCGGTGCCCAGGAACCGCGCGATCCGCTCGGTGAACCGCCCGAACGAATCCGGGTCGATGTTCAGCCTGAACCGGTTCTGGCCGCGGGGCTGGTCGAGCCGCCGTCCCGACGTCAGCTCAGGCACGGTCTTCCTCCAAGGTGTCGTGCAGCCCGGTCTCCCGCCAGTCCTCGGGCAGCAGGTGGTCGAGCACGTCGTCGACGGTCACCGCGCCGATCAGGTGGTCCTCGGTGTCGACGACCGGCCCGCAGGTCAGGTTGTAGGCCGCGAAGTACCGCGTGACCTCGGCCAGCGACGCGCCCGGCTTCAGCGGCGGCAGCCCGGTGTCCACGGCGCTGGCCACCAGCTCCGCCGGCGGCTCGCGCAGGAGCCGCTGGAAGTGGACGACGCCGACGTAGCGCCCGGTCGGCGTCGCCGTCGGCGGGCGGCAGACGAACACCATGCTGGCCAGCGCCGGCGGCAGCTCGGCGTTGCGGATGTGGGCCAGCGCCTCGGCGATCGTCGTGTCCGGGGTCAGCACCACCGGCTCCGGCGTCATCAGGCCGCCCGCGGTGTCCGACGAGTACTCCAGCAGCCGCCGGACCGGCGCGGACTCCTCCGGCTCCATCAGCTCCAGCAGCCGGCTCTGGTCGGCCGGGGCGAGCTCGGCCAGCAGGTCGGCCGCGTCGTCGGGGTTCATCGCCTCCAGGACGTCGGCCGCGCGCTCCTCGGCCAGATAGGCCAGCAGCTCCTTCTGGTCGTCGTCCGGCAGCTCCTCGATGACGTCGGCGAGGCGCTCGTCGTCCATCGCGTCGGCGACTTCGTGCCGCCGCTTGAGCGGCAGGTCGCGCACGGTCGCGGCGATGTCGGCCGGGCGCATCGTGTCGAACAGCATGAGCAGCTGGCCCGCCCCCTGGGGCTGGGCGCCGAGGTCGGCCAGCCCCAGCCCGGCCACCTCCGACCAGGGCAGCACCTGCATCGCCGCGCGACGGCGGCCCAGCCCGACCCGCCGCTCGCGGATGGCCAGCTTGGCCAGCACCCAGTCGCGGGTGCGGGTGGGTTCCATCCCGGCGTCGACGACGGTGATCCGGGTGTCCGAGCCGGCCAGCGTCGCGTGCGCGTCGAGCAGCTGGCCGAGCACCAGGACCTCGTTGGGGCGCTGGTTGAACTGGCGCATGTTCACCGAGCCGGTGGCCAGCGTGACGGCGCTCGGCTCGATCGCGGTGACGCGCAGCATCGGCACGAAGACCCGCCGCCGGGTGGCCAGCTCGACGACCAGGCCGAGGATCCGCGGCGGCTGCGCGTCCAGGCGCAGGCCGGCGACCAGGTCGCGGACGCGGCCGATCGACTCGCCGTCCGGGCCGAATACCGGCAACCCGGACAGCTGAGCTGCGAAAACCCTGTTGACCCCGGCCATACCGGTGACACTATCGGCTGGCTGCCCAGGGAGCGATTTCCGCCACTGTGACAAAGGCCGGATCTTCGCTTTCTTCGCCGAACTCGCGAAGTTCTTCGATCATCCAGAGCCAGTTCTGCACGGCCCGCACGAGCGTCCACGCGCGTGTCTTCGAAGCGTCCAGCTCCTGCGAAGCGACGATCAGGTCGAACCGTACGTCCAGTGTGGACTCGGTGAAGCGGTTCCAGAACAACGGGATGACGCCCCACTCGAGATCACCGGCCAGTGGCTTCGGGTCGATGACGAGCCACGGCTCGCGGGTACCGGCCAGCACGTTCTCGTAGTGGAGGTCCTCGTTCACCAGCAGTTCACCCGCCGACGGCCCGAGTTCGCGGCAGATGGCCACGGCGTCGTCGACGAGCCGCTTCTCGAACGGCTCGCCGAGTTCGGCCCAGCGGCGGGGGAGTTCCTCGGTCAGCCGCGCCGCCTCGGTGCGCAGGTGCCGGGTCAGGGAGGCCGGTGCGGGGACGGCCAGCCGCCGCGCCAGGCCGCCGATGAGCGGGATCGCCGAGCGCAGCGGCAGGTCGTCGAGGGTGCGCCCGGCGTCGAGCCGTTCGAGCAGCAGGACGCCGTCGTCCGGCGCGGAATCCAGCAGCAGCACCGCACCCCGGCCGGCCCATGTGGACAGTGCGAGCGGTTCGTCGGCGGATTCGGCGTCCCGCCAGCCGAGCTTCAGCACCACCGGCGTGCCGTCGGCCAGGCGCGCGGGCTGCACCACGCCGACGTAGCCGTGCATCGCCTCGCCCTCGAACGCGCACCCCCACTTCCGGGCGTACTCCGCGGCGAGCTCCGGCAGGGCGGCCAGCCACGGGACGGCCTCCTCGCCGAGCACCCGGGGTGCGCGGGCGGCGAACAGCGGCGGGACGCGGAGGAGGTCGGTCACCACCCCAGCCTGGCAGCCGCGTCCAATGCGTTTCGTCGGGTCCCCGGTGGGCGTACGCTGGGCTTTCAAGGGGAAACGCAACCCCGGGAGCAGCCATGGTGGTGGAGATCCTCGGCGCCGTCGTCCTCGCGGGCGGAGTCTGGCTCGCGTCCAGCGTGCGCGTGGTGAGGCAGTACGAACGCGGGCTGATCTACCGGTTCGGCCGGGTGCGCTCGCGGGTCCGCGAACCCGGGCTGGCGGTGCTCGTGCCGTTCGCGGACCGGCTCCAGAAGGTCAACATGCAGATCGTGACCATGCCGATCCCCGCCCAGGACGGCATCACGCGCGACAACGTAACGGTCCGCGTCGACGCGGTGGTCTACTTCAAGGTCATCGACCCGGTCGTCGCGGCGGTCAACGTGCAGGACTACCGGTCGGCGGTCGGCCAGGTCGCGCAGACGTCGCTGCGCTCGATCATCGGCAAGAGCGAGCTCGACGACCTGCTCTCCAACCGCGAGCGCCTCAACGAGGGCCTGGAGCTGATGATCGACAGCCCGGCGCTGGACTGGGGCATCCACATCGACCGCGTGGAGATCAAGGACGTCGCGCTGCCGGAGGCGATGAAGCGCTCGATGTCGCGGCAGGCCGAGGCGGAGCGGGAACGGCGTGCGCGCGTCATCTCCGCCGACGGCGAGCTGCAGGCGTCGCACAAGCTCGCGCAGGCCGCGGCGACGATGGCCGACACCCCCTCGGCGCTGCAGCTGCGGCTGCTGGAGACCGTGGTGCAGGTGTCGTCGGAGAAGAACTCGACGCTGGTGCTGCCGTTCCCGGTGGAGCTGCTGCGGTTCCTCGACGCGCAGACGCCGAAGCCGGCCGCCCCGGCGGCCGAACCGAAGCCGGCGGCGACCGAGGCGAAGCCGGAGGTGAACGGCCACGCGACGCCGTCGCCGCGCAGCCCGGGCGACGCGGTGCTGCCGTCGGCGGACTAGTCCAGGTAGCCGTTCGTGCCGAGGATGATCAAGGTGGTGAAGAACCCGGCCCACAGCGCGATCACGACGTAGCCGACGATCACCGCGGCCGTGGCCAGCCCGCGGCCGCCCGCCTCGCCGCGGTTGGTCTTGCTCAGGGCGATGTGGCCCATGACGAGCCCGGCCAGCGCGGTGACGCCGGAGCAGAAGCCCAGGATCGAACAGACGAGGGCGCCGATCGCCAGCGCGTTGTCCTGAGCGCGCGGCTGCGCCGGATACGGCTGGCCGAACGGCGCGGGCGGGCCGAAGGGGGCCGCGTACGGCTGACCGTAGGCCGGCTGCTGCGGGTAGGCCTGGGGGATCGGCTGACCCGGGGGCGCGTACGGCGTGCCGGGGATGTAGGCCGCCGGGGTTTCGTACGCGCCGGGCGGCAGCTGACCGGGTACCTCCGCGGCGACGGTGGGACCCGGCTGCTCGGCGGCGGCGGGCTCCGCGGTTTCGCCCGTCCCGGGCTGCGCCGCGGGGACCTCGGCGGCGGCCGTGGTGTCGTCCGCGGTCGTCGCCTCGGTGAGCGTCGCGTCGCCGGACGGCGGCTCGTAGGTCTCCGGCGTGTAGGACGCCGGCTCCGCGGCCGGTGGCGGGTCGTACGCCGCCGCGGTCGGGTCGGCGGCCGGGCGGTCCTTGTCCCCGGACGGGTCGGTCATGGCGGGTCCCCTCGTACGTGTGGGAACCACGTTAGCCGGGGCCGCGGCGGGACGTCCCGGCCCGGCGCGGTTCGCCGGAGCGTGAGCGCCCTCATAGCAGGGTTTCGGCTTTCGGGTCATACTCACCGGTAACCCAGCGCCGGGAGCGGCGTCGTACTCCGGAAAGGGAGCCGTGATGGCCCGTCTCGCCCAGACCGCCGGCCTGACCGACGTGCAGTCGGAGATCCTCGCGACCGTCCGCCAGTTCGTGGACAAGGAAGTCATCCCGCACGCGCAGGAGCTCGAGCACGCCGACACCTACCCCGCCGACATCGTCGCGGGGATGAAGGAGATGGGCCTGTTCGGGATCACCATCCCGGAGGAATACGGCGGGCTCGGCGAGTCGCTGCTGACCTACGCGCTGGTCGTCGAGGAGATCGCCCGCGGCTGGATGAGCGTCTCCGGCGTGATCAACACCCACTTCATCGTGGCGCACATGATCTCCCGCCACGGCACCGAGGCGCAGAAGCAGCACTTCCTGCCGCGGATGGCCACCGGCGAGGTCCGCGGCTCGTTCTCGATGTCGGAACCCGACCTCGGCTCGGACGTCGCCGCCATCAAGACGAAGGCGAAGAAGACCGACGACGGCTACGTCATCGACGGCTCGAAGATGTGGCTGACGAACGGCGGGTCGTCCAACCTGATCGCGCTGCTGGTCAAGACCGACGAAGGGGCCGAGAAGCCCCACCAGAACCTGACCACGTTCCTGGTCGAAAAGCCCGAGGGCTTCGGCGAGGTGGCGCCCGGGCTGACCATCCCCGGCAAGATCGACAAGATGGGCTACAAGGGCGTCGACACGACCGAAGCGGTCTTCGACGGCTTCAAGATCGGCGCCGACATGGTGCTCGGCGAGGCGCCGGGCAAGGGGTTCGCGTACATGATGGACGGTGTCGAGGTCGGCCGGGTGAACGTCGCGGCCCGCGCCTGCGGCATCGCGATCCGGGCGTTCGAGCTGGCGGTGGAGTACGCCCAGCAGCGCAAGACGTTCGGCAAGGCCATCGCCGAGCACCAGGCGGTGGCGTTCAAGCTGGCCGAGATGGCGACCAAGGTCGAGGCGGCGCACCTGATGATGGTGAACGCGGCCCGGCTCAAGGACTCCGGCGCGCGCAACGACGTCGAGGCCGGGATGGCGAAGCTGATCGCCTCCGAGTACTGCGCGGAGGTCACCCAGGACGCGTTCCGCATCCACGGCGGCTACGGCTACTCGAAGGAGTACGAGATCGAGCGCCTGATGCGCGAGGCGCCGTTCCTGCTGATCGGCGAGGGCACCAGCGAAATCCAGAAGACCATCATCAGCCGCGGGCTGCTGCGCGAGTACAAATCGCGGTCCTGAGTACGTTTGTCGCTCTGTCGACATTCGCACCGCCCGGCCTTTCGGGGTAAGCGGCTCGCACGGTCCGGGCGTTCTTGACAAGATGGACGCCCGGACCCACGAGTGCGCAGGTGATGATGGTGAGTAGTCCCTTTGGCGGGGGGCGGGCGCCCGGTGGCCTGCCGCGGCTGCCGACGCCGCCGACCGGCTGGCCGATCGGGTCGTACGCGACCTACGGCGAGGCGCAGAAGGCGGTCGACTTCCTCGCCGAAAGCGAGTTCGCGGTCGGTGACGTCACAATCGTCGGGGTCGACCTGATGCTGGTCGAGCGCGTGATCGGCCGGCTGTCCTGGGGCCGGGTGCTCGGCACCGGCGCGGTGTCCGGGGCCTGGTTCGGCCTGTTCGCGGGGCTGCTGCTCGGGCTGTTCGTCAACCAGGGCTTCGCGTTGCAGGTGCTGACCGGGGTCGTGCTCGGGGTGCTGTCCGGGCTGATGTTCGCCGCGATCGGGTACGGCATGTCGCGGGGGCACCGCCGGGACTTCTCCTCGGCGAGCCAGCTCGTCGCCGGCCGCTACGACGTCCTGTGCCAGCCGCGCTCGGCGGAACAAGGCCGGGAACTGCTCGCCAAACTGGCGCTGAAACCGCCGTCCGCGAACCCCTGAAAAACCCCAGCTCTAGCAGGGGAGAATCACGATTCGACGCGCGGTGCGCTGGATCGTTACCGATACTGCTTGCGGGGTGTGATCGCCCGGCATAAGTTGGCCGACACCAGTCGGGCGGCCTCGCCCTGCAGCGCGGCGGCCCGAGCACTAGCACGTCGGGGTGCTGGCGCGGTTTCGCCTCATCGCGTCGCGGTGCCCACGGGGTACCGCGGTAACCGGCGTGCACGCGGGTGAGGAGGCCTTATGGGGAAGAGGATCGGCGCGGGCAAACGGGGACGGTCGCCCGGCCGCACCGCCGTCCTGCTGGGGGCAGGGGCACTGGTGACCGGCATGCTCGCCGGTTGCGCGACGAGTTCCGGGCTCAAGATCAACATCTACATGTCGCCCGAGGACAACTTCCAGAAGGTGGTCGACGGCTGCAACCAGAAGGCGGCCGGCAAGTACGAGATCATCTACAACAAGCTCCCCCGTGGAGCGGACGACCAGCGGCTGCAGATGGCGCGCCGGCTGGCGGCGGGTGACACCGCCATGGACATCCTGGGCCTCGACGTCACGTGGGTCTCGGAGTTCGCCGAGGCCGGCTGGGCCGAGGAGTGGACCGGCGCCAACAAGGCGGAGGCGTCGCAGGGTGTCCTGCAGGGCCCGCTGGACACGGCGACCTACAACGGGAAGCTGTACGCGGCCACGAAGAACACCAACGTGCAGCTGCTCTGGTACGACGACCGGGTGACGCCGAAGCCACCGGCGACCTGGGACGAGATGATGCAGGCCGCCCAGCGGCTCAAGGGCCAGGGCAAGCCGTACGAGATCGTCTTCACCGGCGCGCAGTACGAAGGCCTGGTCGTCTTCTACAACACGCTGGTCGCCTCGATGGGCGGGCACATCCTGTCCGACGACGGCAAGTCCGTGGTGATGGACGACGGCGCGGTGCAGGCGCTGGAGCTGCTCAAGAAGGTCTCGACCTCCGGGCTCACCGACCCGTCGCTGAGCAACATGAAGGAAGACGACATCCGGCAGGCGTTCCAGCGCGGCCAGGCCGCCTTCCAGCTCAACTGGCCCTACGTCTACGCCGCCTACGCCAAGGACAAGAAGGCGGACCTCCCGCACTTCAAGTGGGCGGTCTACCCCGAGGCCAAGGCCGGGATGCCGGCCAAGACCACGATCGGCGGGTTCGACCTGGCGGTCAGCACGTATTCGCAGCACAAGCCCGAAGCCTTCGAGGCGGCGCTGTGCCTGCGCAGCCCGGAAAGCCAGAAGATCTCCGCGATCAACGACGGCGTGCCGCCGAGCATCGAATCGGTGTACCACAACGACGTTCCGCTCGATCCGGGCAAGCCGGCGTCGGCCGACAACCCGAACATGGCGATCCAGTACCCGATGCGCGACGCGATCCTCGCCGCGCTCAAGACCGCCGCGGTGCGCCCGCTGACCCCGGCGTACCAGAACGCCTCGACGGTCATCTCGAAGATCCTTTCGCCGCCGTCGGACATCGACCCGCAGGCCACCGCGGCCAAGCTGCGCGAGCAGCTCGGTGACGCGCTCCAGTCGAAGGGAGTGATCCCGTGACCGTCCAGGACTCGACCCCGGCGGAGACCGCCGGGGCCACCGTCGCCGGGGAGGCGACGTCGCACAAGAAGGGCAAACCCGCCCTCTCCGAAGGGAAGAAGGCCGAGCGGCGGCTCGGGCTGTGGCTGTGCGCGCCCGCCTTCATCGTGATGATCGCGGTCACCGGCTACCCGATCCTCTACTCGATCTGGCTGTCGCTGCAGCGGTACGACCTGCGGTTCCCGGCGCAGCAGGAGTTCGTCGGCTTCGACAACTACGGCGCCGTGCTGTCCAGTTCGTACTGGTGGACCGCCTTCGGCACCACGATGTTCCTCACCGTCGTCTCGGTGGCGATCGAGTTCGTGCTGGGCATGGCGCTGGCGCTGGTCATGCACCGGACGCTCGTCGGCCGCGGCCTGGTCCGCACCGTCGCGCTGATCCCGTACGGCATCGTCACGGTCGTCGCGGCGTTCTCGTGGTACTACGCGTGGACGCCGAAGACCGGCTACCTGGCGAACTTCCTCGCCGCCGACGCGGCCCCGCTCACCGAGCAGTGGCCGTCGCTGTTCATCATCATCGGCGCCGATGTGTGGAAGACCACGCCGTTCATGGCGCTGCTGCTGATGGCGGGTCTGGCGCTGGTGCCGGACGACCTGCTCAAGGCCGCGGCGATGGACGGCGCGAGCGCGTGGCAGCGGTTCACGAAGGTGATGCTGCCGGTGATGAAGCCGGCGATCCTGGTCGCGCTGCTGTTCCGCACGCTCGACGCGTTCCGCATCTTCGACAACATCTACGTGCTCACCAACGGCGCGCAGGACACCGGGTCGGTGTCGATGCAGACCTACGACAACCTCGTCAAGGGCCTCAACCTCGGCATCGGATCGACGATGGCGGTGCTGATCTTCATCACGGTGGCGATCATCGCGTTCATCTTCATCAAGGTGTTCGGCACCGCCGCACCGGGTTCGGACAACGGGGGTAAGCGCTGATGACGATGGGAACCGTCACGACGGGCCGCAAGGTCAGGTGGGGCCTCGTCGACATCCTGGTGCTGGTGTTCGCGCTGGTGCCGGTGCTCTGGGTCGTCTCGCTGTCGTTCAAGACCAAGGACACGATCACCGACGGGGCGTTCATCCCGCAGTCGTGGACGTGGCAGAACTACGCGGACATCTTCCAGACCTCGGAGTTCCTGCTGGCGCTGGTGAACTCGATCGGCATCGCGATCATCTCGACGGTGATCGCGGTGGTGCTGGGCACGATGGCCGCGTACGCGGTCGCCCGGCTCGACTTCCCTGGCAAGCAGCTGCTCGTCGGGCTGTCGCTGCTGATCGCGATGTTCCCGCAGGTGTCGCTGGTGACGCCGCTGTTCAACATCGAGCGGAACATCGGGCTGTTCGACACGTGGCCGGGGCTGATCCTGCCCTACATCACGTTCGCGCTGCCCCTGTCGATCTACACGCTGTCGGCGTTCTTCCGGGAGATCCCGTGGGAGCTGGAAAAGGCGGCGAAGATGGACGGCGCCACGCCGGCACAGGCGTTCCGCCGGGTGATCGCGCCACTGGCCGCGCCGGGCGTGTTCACCACGGCGATCCTGGTGTTCATCTTCTGCTGGAACGACTTCCTGTTCGCCATCTCGCTGACGTCGACCACCGCGTCGCGCACGGTGCCGGCGGCGCTGTCGTTCTTCACCGGGTCCTCGCAGTTCGAGGACCCGACCGGGCAGGTGTGCGCGGCCGCGGTCGTGATCACCGTCCCGATCATTGTGTTCGTGTTGTTCTTCCAGCGTCGCATCGTGGCGGGGCTGACCTCCGGTGCGGTGAAGGGGTAGCGCAATGGCAGAGATCGTGCTCGACAAGGTGTCGAAGAAGTACCCCGACGGCGCCCTCGCCGTGTCCGAAGTGGACATCACCATCGCCGACGGCGAGTTCATCATTCTCGTGGGCCCGTCCGGCTGCGGGAAGTCGACGACGCTGAACATGGTCGCGGGCCTGGAGGACATCTCCTCCGGTGAGCTGCGCATCGACGGCAAGCGCGTCAACGAGAAGGCCCCGAAGGACCGCGACATCGCGATGGTGTTCCAGTCCTACGCGCTCTACCCGCACATGAGCGTCCGGGAGAACATGGCCTTCCCGCTGCGGCTGGCCAAGGTCGACGACAAGACCGTGCGGGCGAAGGTCGAGGAGGCGGCGAAGATCCTCGACCTGACCGCGCACCTGGACCGCAAGCCGGCCAACCTCTCCGGTGGCCAGCGCCAGCGCGTCGCGATGGGCCGGGCGATCGTCCGCAGCCCCAAGGCGTTCCTGATGGACGAGCCGCTGTCCAACCTGGACGCCAAGCTGCGCGGCCAGATGCGGACGTCGGTGTCGAAGATCCAGAAGCAGCTCGGCACGACGACGCTGTACGTGACGCACGACCAGACCGAGGCCATGACCCTGGGCGACCGGGTCGTGGTGCTGCGGGCCGGGTACGTGCAGCAGATCGGCTCGCCGCAGTTCCTCTACGACAACCCGGCGAACCTGTTCGTGGCCGGGTTCATCGGCTCGCCGTCGATGAACTTCGTCCCGGCGACGCTGGAGAACAACGAGCTGCGGAGCGCGTTGGGCACGACGCCGCTGACCGACCGCGTCCGGCAGCTGGTGGAGCGGGCGAACGCGCCCCGCGACGTCATCGTCGGCATCCGGCCGGAGCACTTCGAGGACGCGGCGCTGGTGGAGGCGGGCCAGAAGGCCGGCGGCGCCACCTTCACCGCGCACATCGACGTGCTCGAGTCGATGGGTTCGGAGAAGTTCGCCCACTTCACGCTGGAGGGCGAGACGGCCACGTCCGAGGAGCTGGCCGAGCTGGCCGCGGACAGCGGTTCGTCCGACGTCCCGGGCGCGGAGTCCCAGATCGTCGCCCGGCTCTCGGCGGAGTCGTCCGCCGCGGAGAACGCCGACCTCGAGGTCTGGTACGACGCGGACAAGATCAAGCTGTTCGACCCGTCGAACGGCAAGAACCTCACCTACGAGGACTGAGCCCGCAATCCGTGAAGGCCGTCCCGGTTGCCGGGGCGGCCTTCACGGACGTCCGGGGGCGGGCAGGCGGGGCAGGATCGTGTTCGCCGCGGTGCGGGCCAGCGCGCAGGTGCCGTCGCCCGCCGTGCCCGCCGTCTCGACGACGCTGATCTCCGCCAGCTCGCGGTGGCCCTTCAGGCCCGGGGCCGGCTGGGTCGCGTCGACCAGGCAGAACGCGCCCGCCACCCGAACACGGGCCTCGCGGCCGCCGAGCTGCTCGACCTGGCCGGCCGGTTCGCCCGTCTCCACCGTGAGCTTGAAGCTGATCTTGCCGCGGATGCAGCTGTGCCCGGACAGGCCGATCATCGGCTGGCTGCCCTTGCCGGCGGCGTCGTCGAGGTCGCGGGTTTCGAGCGGGACGCACGGCGCCACCCGGCCCCACGAGCCGTCCGGGAACGTCAGGCGCGCGACCTTGCGGGCGGTGATCGCGTCCAGCGCCGAGCCGACCGCGCCGTCCGCGACGCCGCAGCGGCTGGCCTGGTCCCCGGCGTCGGTCACGGACAGGTCCAGCCGGTTGCCGTCGGCGAAGGTGATCGCGCGGGTGCACGCGCTGTGGTCGTTGAACGTCGACTGCTGGATCGCGACGCCGTCGGGCAGCGGCCCGAGGTAGGCGTAGGGCTTGATGTTCGGGTCGGAGTCGAACGCCAGCGGTCCGACGACGATCGTGCGCGGGCCGGCTTTGGCCTCGCAGCTCTCGAACGTCGGCACGGTGACCGCGCCGGGCGCCACTTCGCGCACGTTCAGCAGGCTGCAGTAGTCGATGCTGCCGAAGTCGCCGAGCGCGTCGGCGGCGGTCAGCGGGGTGGGCCCGGAGCTCGGCGCGGGGGCGGCCTGGGTGGTGGCGCAGCCGGCGGTCAGCAGGGCGCAGAGCATCGCGACGGCCAAGCGTTTCGAACTCGGGTACACGGGGAGCAAGTATCACCACATCGAGCCGAAAAACCAGCCCTGACGGGGAGATCTCTCAATCTTTTTCCGGGCACCGGCGGCGAACCCGCAGTTCAGGCGGTTTTCGCTGCGCGGCAGCGGGTTCGGCCAGTCATCTGAACGATTTTCGGTTTTACCGCCCCCTAAGGGAGAGATCCTTCCCGTGAGCGATGCGGAAGCGGGTACTCCGGTGGTGAAGTGGAGGTATCGGAACTTCGAGGAAAGGGAAACGACGATGAGCGCACCGGTCACACGACGGCTGTCCCGTCCGCGCCACGGCCGCATGATCGGCGGCGTCTGCGCGGGCTTGGCCCAGCGGTACGGCATGAAGCCGGGCACCGTCCGGCTGCTGGCCGTGCTGTCCTGCCTGCTGCCCGGGCCGCAGTTCGTGGCCTACCTGATCCTGTGGGCGGTCATCCCGTCCGAGTGAGTGTTCGACGCGCCGGTGATCCGCAGCGATCACCGGCGCACTGCGGTGCCTCAGGGGCGCCAGCAGGACATCGCCTCGTCGACTTCGCGCTCGCTGAGCGGCGGGTGGGGCAGCACCGACGGCTTGCCGGGCTCGGCGCGGAGCCCGTCGAGCAGCATGGTGAGGGAGCGCCGCCAGAGGTCCGGGTCGACCGCGCAGGTGAACTCCACCACCGAACCGATCATCATGTGCACCATCGCCATGTCCGAAGGGGCGAAGTCGGGCCGCAGGCCGCCGGCCGACTGGGCCCGCTCGATGAGTTGTGTGATCAACGGCACCATGCGGGCCTTCTCTTCGGCGACGTGCTCGTGGCCGAACTTGTTGGACAGCATGATCTCGCGCAGGCCGCGGTCGGCGGAGTGCAGCTCGGCCGCCTGCCACGTGAAGTCGACGAACGCCTGCCACGCGTCCTCGGCCTTCAGCGACTCCACGGCAAGGTCGCAGATCTCTTCCATCCGCTCGGCGAACATGGCCTCCACCAGGTGTTCCTTGCTGGGGAACCGGCGGTAGACCGTGCCGACGCCGAGCCCGGCGTGGTGGGCGATGTCGTCCAGCGTGGCTTCGAGCCCGCGACGGCCGAACACTTCGCGGGCCGACGCCAGGATGCGACGGCGGTTGAGTTCAGCGTCACGCCGCAGCGGCCGCGCCGGTGCGGCGGGACCAGCGTCCCGTGCCATGTCCGCCATTCTAACGCCTCAAGTAGAGGCGCCCTCTCCGCTTCTTGTGTACTTTGGACGACGTAAGGGGAGATACCTACTCCACATAGTCTTTTGATCACGATCTGTGAGGGACATCCATGTCCGAGTCCACGCTCGCTGCCGCGCCGTCGGGGGACACGCGCGCCGCCGAGAACCCCCATCACGCCAGACGCTGGCTGATCCTGGTGATGATCGGCATCGCGCAGCTGATGGTCGTGCTGGACGCGACCGTCGTGAACATCGCGCTGCCGTCGGCCCAGCTCGACCTGGGCTTCTCCAACGACGCCCGGCAGTGGGTCGTCACCGCCTACGCGCTCGCGTTCGGCAGCCTGCTGCTGCTCGGCGGGCGGCTCGCGGACCTCTTCGGCCGCAAGAACGCCCTCCTCGTCGGCCTGGCCGGCTTCGCCGCGGTGTCCGCGCTCGGGGGTGCGGCGACCAACATCGAGATGCTGCTGATCGCCCGGGCGGCGCAGGGTGTGTTCGGCGCGCTGCTCGCGCCCGCCACGCTTTCGCTGCTGACCACGACGTTCACCGACCCGAAGGAGCGCGGCCGCGCGTTCGGCGTGTTCGGCGCCATCGGCGGTGGCGGCGCGGCGGTCGGGCTGCTGCTCGGCGGCGTGCTCACCGAGTACCTCGACTGGCGCTGGTGCATGTTCGTCAACATCATCTTCGCCGTGATCGCCTTCGCCGGCAGCTCGGTCCTGCTGCGCAACCAGAAGGACGAGGGCCCGCGGCCGAAGCTCGACCTGCCCGGCACGATCACCGCGTCGGCCGGCCTGTTCGCGCTGGTCTACGGCTTCGCGAACGCCGAGTCGGACTCGTGGTCGTCGGTGTCGGTCTGGGGCTTCCTGGCCGCCGGCGTGGTGCTGCTGGGCGTGTTCGTGTGGCTGCAGCAGCGCGTCGAGCACCCGCTGCTGCCGCTGCGCGTGCTGCTCGACCGGGACCGTGGCGGCTCGTACCTGGCGATGTTCCTGCTCGCCATCGGGATGTTCGCGATCTTCCTGTTCCTGACGTTCTACGTGCAGCAGAACCTGCGGTTCACGCCGATCGAGAGCGGTGTCGGGTTCCTGCCGATGGTGGCGACGCTGATGCTGTCGGCCACCACGGCGACCGCGGTGCTGCTGCCGCGGTTCGGCCCCCGGCCGCTGGTGCCGACCGGCATGGCCATCGCCGCCGCCGGCCTCTTCTGGCTGAGCGGGATCGGTCTCGAAAGCACGTACGTTTCCGGCGTCCTCGGCCCGCTGCTGGTGATGGGCTTCGGCATCGGGCTGGCGATGGCGCCGGCGATGAGCGTCGCGACCTTCGGTGTCGAGGCGCACGACGCGGGTGTCGCGTCGGCGGCGGTGAACACGATGCAGCAGGTCGGCGGTTCGATCGGCACGGCGCTGCTTTCGACGCTGGCCGGCAACGCAGCCGCGGCCTTCATCGAGGGCAAGACCCCGACGCCGCAGCTGGCGGCCGAGGCGGCCATCGAGAGCTACACCACGGCGTTCACCTGGGCCGCGGTGATCTACGTGGCCGGCGCGGTGCTCAGCGGGCTGCTGCTGCGCCCGGGCGTCCCGAAGGGCGAAGCGGCGCCGGGCGCCGTGCACATCTAGTGGTCCCGGTGACGTGACCGGGTTCCCCGGTCACGTCACCAGGCCGTGGCGGTAGGCGTAGACGACCGCCTGGACGCGGTCGCGCAGGTCCAGTTTGGTCAGGATGCGCGAGACGAACGTCTTCACCGTTTCCTGGCTGATCACGAGCCGCTCCGCGATCTCGCTGTTCGACAGACCGTCCGCGAGGAGGCGGAGGACCTCCAGCTCGCGGGGGGTCAGCGGGAGCTCCGGTGCGGCGTCCTCGGCGGGCCGGATCCGGGCGCCGTAGCGGCCCACGAGCCGGCGCGTCACGTCCGGGTCCAGCAGCGCCGCGCCGGTGGCCACCGTCCGGATCCCGTGCAGCAGCCGGTCCGGCGGCGCGTCCTTGAGCAGGAAGCCGCTCGCGCCCGCGCGCAGGGCTTCGTAGACGTACTCGTCGAGGTTGAACGTCGTCAGCACGAGCACCTTGACCGGGTGCGGGACCCCGGCCCCGGCCAGCAGGCGGGTGGCCTCGATGCCGTCGAGCACCGGCATGCGCACGTCCATCACCACGACGTCCGGGTGCAGCCGGCCGGCCAGCTCGACCGCGGCCCGGCCGTCCCCGCACTCGCCCACCACCTCGAAGCCGGGCTGGGCACCGATGATCGTCACCAGCCCGGTGCGGATCAGCATCTGGTCGTCGCAGACGAGGACCCGGATCGGGGCGCTCACGTCGGGTTCCCCGTCGGAATCCGGGCGTGCACGGCGAATCCGCCGCCGTCGTGGCCCGCGCTGAAGTCGCCGCCCAGGACGGCGACCCGCTCCCGGAGCCCGGCGAGCCCGCGGCCGCTGCCGCCGGGGGAGACGCTCGACGGCCCGTTCGTGCTGACCGCCACGGCGATTTCCCGGTCCCCGTGGTGCACCTCGACCGAGGTGCGGCTGCCGCGGGCGTGCTTGAGGGCGTTCGTCAGCGCCTCCTGCACGACCCGGTAGGCCACCAGGTCGGCGCTGCCCGCCGACTCCGCGGGCGTGCCGTCCTCGGTGAACTCCACCGGCTGCCCGGCCTGGCGGGCCTGCTCGACGAGCGAGCCGAGCCCGCCGGGCGACGGCCGGCTGTGACATCCGGGGCTTCGCCCCGAGCCGGGGGCTCCGCCACCCGGAACCCCCGAAAAGCCGTTGACCTCGGTGCCGTGATCGGGGTTCAGCAGGTCCAACAGGTGCCGCAGGTCGGTGATGGCCCGGCGGCCGGTGTCGGTGATCGCGGTCAGGGTCTGATCGAGCCGCTCCGGTGCCGCGGTCAGGTACCGGGCCGCCTCGGCCTGCACGACCATCGCCGTCACGTGGTGGGTGACGACGTCGTGCAGCTCGCGGGCGATGGTGGTGCGTTCGGCGGCCCGGCTGGCCTCGGCGACGCGGCGGCGGTGCCGGGCTTCGGCGGCGCGGGTCCGGCGCAGCCAGGCCCCGATGCCCCACGCGAACGCCAGCAGCAGGGAGAACGTCACGAACTCCGAGACCGGCTCCGAACCGAGCCGGGAGAGGACGATCGCCAGCACCACGTACGCCACCGAGAGCACGGCCGCGGTGGTGCGCCGGTGCCGTTCGAGATGGGCGCCGGCGCTCACCAGCGCGAAGCCGAGCGCGGCGGCGGCGACCGTGTGGTAGCCGCGGAGCTGGTCGACGGCGAAGCCGAGCGCGACCAGCGTCAGGCTCACCGCCGGCCACCGCCGTCGCAGGGCGAGCGGAAGGCTTTCGACGGCGACCACGAGGACGGCCAGCGCGTCGAAGGGCCGGTCCGGCACGCCGCCGACCTGCGTCCCGTGGCCTTGGAGCACGGGGAGGAAGGACCCGGCCAGAAACAGCAGCCCGAGGGGCAGATCACGGATCACGACGTCCAGCCGGCGCCACCGCGCCAGTGCCGCCCGGTGCTCGATCACGCGGGAAGTGTAGTGACGTCGGCGGTCCGCTCGGCGCGGCGCCGGGGCACCAGCCGGCCCCGCCGGTGGGCCAGCCGCAGGAAGACGCACGTCGCCAGGAAGCAGAACAGCACCGAGTACAGGCTGCCCTCGGGCCCGAAGTCGCCACCGGTGAGCAGCGGCGACCCCGACGTGACGGCGTCCAGCAGCCCCTGCGAGGCGCCCTGGCCGGAGACCACCGCGCCGAAGATCCCGGCCCCGGCGAAGTTCCAGCCGAAGTGCAGGCCGATCGGCAGCCACAGCTTGCGCGTCGCGATGTACGCCGAAGTCAGCAGGCCGCCGCCTTCGATGGCGATGGCGATGGCGCCCCACAGGCTCGCGTGCTCGTTGAACAGGTGCATGAGGCCGAACACCAGGCCGCTCAGCACCAGCGCGAGCCAGGTGCCGAGCCACTTCTCGACGAGCCGGAACAGGATGCCGCGGAACAGCAGCTCCTCCGTCACCGCGGCGGCGGCCATGAAGCCGACGAGCCCGAGCGCCCCCGGCAGGCTGCCCCAGCCGCGGATCTCGTAGTCCCCGACGAGGGCGATGTTCGCGATGACGGCCGCGAACAGGGCGATCCCGACCAGCGTCCCCCGGCCGAGCGCGCTGCGGGCCCCCGGCCCGGCCAGCTCGGCGACCGGCCGCTGTTCGGTCTTCCGCACCACCCAGCGGTAGGCGTAACCCGCGAGCACGGCGGTGAGCCCGCCGAACACCAAGGTCAGCCACGGGTTTCCGGCGACCGCGGCAACGCACAGCTGCCCCGCGAACGCCACCGCCGCCACGGCCAGCAGCTGCCACACGAACCTCATGAGAACCCCTTCGCCTCTCCCGCGGCGGAAGCCCCGCGGCCTGGGAAGAACGCTAGGGATCCGGCGGCGGCGAATCGTCACCATCGAGCGGGCACCCGCGCGTAGCTCGCACGGGGGACGCTTGAACCTTCCCAGGGCCCGGAGCCCTAATAAGGACGTGGCCGGGGACGTCGAATTCAGCGAGTACTTCGCCGCGCGGGTCCAGCGGTTCCGCCGGGTCGCGTTCGCGCTGTGCGGGGACTGGCACGCGGCCGAGGACCTGGTCCAGGCGATGTTCGTCCAGCTCTACCGGCGCTGGCGGCGGGTCCGGCCGGGCACGGTCGACGCCTACGCGCGCCGGATCCTGCTGAACCTGTTCCTGGCCGGGCGGCGCGGTTCCGGGCGCGAGTACGTGACGTCTGCGGTGCCGGACCAGGAGTCGCCACCGGGCCGGGACACGCCGTTGCGCCTCGACGTCGAGCGGGCGCTGGCCGGGCTGACGCCCCGGCAGCGGGCGATGGTGGTGCTGCGGTTCCTCGAAGACCTGCCGGTGAGCGAGGTGGCGGCGCTGCTCGGCGTCGCCGAAGGAACGGTCAAGTCCCAGACGGCCCGTGGGGTCGAGGCTTTGCGCGCGGCCCTGCCGGCGCCGACGGCGGAGGAGCCGTGATGGAGGACGTCCGGACGGCGTTGACGGCCTACGTGACCGACGGCGAGCCGCCGCTCGGGCTGACCGCCGGCGCGGTGCTGGCGGCGGCCCGCCGGTCGCGCCGGCAGCACCTGGTCACGGGCGCGGTGGCGGTGTGCGTCGTCGTGCTGGCCCTCGTGCTGGCGGTGGTCGTGCTGCCGCACCGGGACCAGGTCGCGAGCCCGCCGTGCCCGGGCGGCACGGACACGCGCGCGGCGCTGGTCGAGCGGCTGAGCTGCCTGGTGGGGCGGGCGGTGCGCGCGCTGCTCCCGCCCGAGGCGCAGGTCTCGCGGCTGACCATCCCCGGCGAGACCCCGCCGGCGGACCCGTTCCACCTGATCGCCGACCCGGCCGGGGACGCACCCGGCGACGCGCTCTTCCACATGGGCGTCCGGGTGACCGACGCCCGGGGCACGGGCTCGGTGTACGTCCTCATCCTGCCCGGCGGCGGGGGCGGGCCGAAGTGCGGTGACCCGGAGCAGATCGGCTGCCGCACGGAAACCACCCCGCGGGGCCTGCTGTGGCTGTCGACCCTGCGCTCGGGCGACGTCGTGACCAACCGGGCCGGCTTGGCCGCGCCGAACGCGCACGTGCAGTTCTGGTCGGACGACAGCGGTGTGCTGCCGCAGCCGGGCGTCCGCCTGCCGAAGCGGCGCCCGGAGCCGACGCTGACCCTCGACCAGGTGCGGCAGCTGGCCCTGACGCCGGGGTTGGACCTTTAGCTCAGGGCACCAGCGCCACGAACCCGAGGCCGGTCGTGCGCTCGGCCAGGTCGAGGGCGGCCGCCGGGTCGGCCAGGCCGGCGGTCACCAGCTCGACCGCCGGGAGGTCCAGCAGCCCGGACCGGACCAGCCGCCACACGGTCGTCACCGTCCGCTCGTCGCTCATCCACGAGCCGCGCAGGGTGAGGCGGCGGTGCACCAGGTCGCCGTACGGGACGGCCAGGTCGTGGCGCACGCCGCCGACGAGCACCAGGGAGCCGCGCACCCGCAGGCTGTCGTAGGCGGCCATGGTCGCGTCGGCCGACGGGGTGGCCCCGAGCGCGTCGACGGCCACGTCCACCGGGCCGATGCCCGCCGCGTCCGCCGCCCGGTCGCCGGTCAGCCGGTGGGTGCGCACGCGCCGGTCGAGCCCGGCCAGCCGGTCGAGCGCGGCCTCGTTGCGGCCCACCGCGGTCACCGTCGCCGCGCCTTCCGCCAGTGCCGTCAGCACCGCCGCGCCGCCCAGCTGGCCGGTCGCCCCGACCACCGCGACGTCACGGCCGGCGAGCGGGCCCGCCGCGTGCAGGCCGGTGGCGGCGATGCAGAGCCACGGCAGGAACGCCAGGCGGGCCGGGTCCGGGTACGCCTCCGCGCCGGGCAGCTTGACCAGGGTTTCCTTGGCGCACAGGGCTTTCTCCGCGAAGACGCCGTCGCGCCACACCGCGCGCATGCGGTCCGTGCGCGCGCTGCCCGCGCCGGAGCCGCCCAGGCCGACCCAGCCCACCAGGACCTCGTCGCCACCGCCCGCGTCGAGCAGCGCGGTGTCCAGCACGAGGTCGCCCGGCTCGACGTGGAACACGTCCGGCGCGACCTCGAGCACCCGCCCGACGCAGGACGGCCCCAGGACCAGGGGCACCGGCAGGCCGCCGCGGTTCCCCGCCACCACGGCTCTCGTGTACGCCGGGACGTGCGCGGCGAGCACTTCCACGAGCACACCACCGCCCTTGAGCGTGGGCTCCGGCACTTCTTCGAGGCGGACGTCCTGTCCGGTTGCGATCCAAGCTTGCATGGCACCAGCCTCGCGGCACGTTAAGCTGGTATCCAGAATCGCCTTGTTCTGGTACTGGAGGTTCCAGGGTGAGCACCGAACTCGGCGCGTTCCTGCGCAGCCGCCGGGAGCGGCTGGCCCCGGCCGACGCGGGCCTGCCGGCCACCGGACGGCGCCGCACCCCCGGCCTGCGCCGCGAGGAACTGGCCCTGCTGGCCGGGATCAGCGCCACCTGGCTCACCTACCTCGAGCAGGGGCGCGACGTGCGGCCCTCCGGCCAGGTGCTCGACGCGCTGGCCCGGGCGCTGCGGCTCACCGGCGCCGAGCGGGAGCACCTGCACCGCCTCGCGGGAGGCGGGAAGACGCCGGGGGAGAGCGCCGTCGAGGAAGCCGCGCTCGAGGTCGCGGGCGTCCCGGCGTTGCTGGGCGGCAATCCCGCGTACGTCACCGGGATCTGTTACGACGTCCTCGCGCTCAACACCGCCGCCGAGGAGCTGCTCCCGGGCATCGGCCCGGGTGGCAACATCGTGCGCTGGTTGTTCACCGAGGCGGCCGCCCGCGAGGTGCTGGTCGACTGGGAGCAGGAGGCCCGCGGCGTGCTGGCCCGGCTGCGGGCGATCGCGGGGCGGCACCCGGACCACCCGCGAGTGACCCGGCTGGTGGCCGAGCTGACCGAGGCCAGCCCCGAGGTGCGCGCGTGGTGGCCGCAGTACGACGTCCAGTTCAGCCACGCGGGCCACAAGCGCCTGCGGCACCCGAGGCTGGGCGAAATCACCGTGGCGCACGCCGCGTTCCACGTCGCCGAGCGGCCCGAGCAGACGCTGGTGGTCTACCACCTAGTGACGCCGTGACCGCAGCGCCTCGATGACGTCGTCGTCCCAGCGGTGGGTGCGGATCAGGCGGTACCGCTCCGCGGCCACCCACATGTACGCCTCGGCGTCGGTGCGGTCGCCGATCAGGCCGGCCTGCCGCAGCATCGCCACCACCGGGCCGAACTCCTCCTCGAACCACCGCTGCGCGACGCTCGCGCGGTCGCAGAACCTGCCTTCGTCCTGCATCAGCCGGAAGCCCCACGCCTCCACGTGCTCGCCGAGCTTCGCGTAGTCCCACGGGTCCGACACGATCACCGACGCGCGGGCGTGACCGGTCAGCGGGACGCGCTCCAGGAACAGCCGCCGGTAGTCCTTGACGATCAGGTCGCCGCGGTGGCGGATGCCGCTCGGGTCCAGTTTGGTGCGCACCACCGTCACCATGGCCTCTATTGTGGACAGTCCCTGGGCGAGCGCCACCGAGACGCGGTGGTGGCCGTCGATGATGAAGTGCAGCTCGCCCACCCGGTAGACCTCGATCGGCGGGATCTCCTCGCCGCGGCGGGCGGCCAGGGCCAGCCGCTCCCAGCGCTCGCGGACCCGGGCCGACGTCGGGCGGAAGCGGCGGTCGAAGTCGCGGCTGCGGTCGACCGTGCCGACGATCGACTCCAGCTTGATCACGCGCAGCCCGATCCGGTGCTCGCCGAGGTAGCCGAGCGCCTCCACCACCTCGTGGAACGGCAGCATGATGTTGACGTCGTCGGGCTCGCGCCGCAGCCACGTCGAAAGCCGCGAGAGCACCTGGCCCCGGCGCGCGCGGAGGAAGTCGTTCTCCGCGTCGGCGCGGGGGAATCCCGTCTCTTTCATGGCAACTCCATGATCCGGTGGCCCACCACGTTGCGGATCCGGGTCGTGCCGGCGACCCGGTCCGGCACCGGCTCGCCGTGGGGGTGGATGTGCCCGTGCAGCAGCCACTTCGGGCGCAGCGCCGCGATCGTGGGGTGCAGGCACGCGAACCCGCGGTGCGGCGGGTCGTCGCGGTCGCCAAGGTGCAGCGGCGGCGAATGCGTCAGCAGGACGTCGACGCCGCGCCCGTCGCGCCACCGCCGGAACCGGGCGCGCCGGACCAGCCCGCGGGCCCGCCGGGCCTGCTGGCGCTGCGTCCACTGGTTCGGCCCGTCGTTGTAGCGGATCGAGCCGCCGAGCCCGGCGAACCGCAGGCCGGCGACGTCGACGAGCCTGCCGTCGGCGTTGATGCCGCCCGCCGGGCCGGGCCAGACCGTGGGAAATCCGTCCTTCATGGACAGCCCGCCGTAGCGCGTGTAGCCGCTCAGGTCCGGGTCGTGGTTGCCGGGCACGAACACGCACGGCACGTCGAGCGCGCTGGCCAGGAAGGCCAGGTAGTCGTACGGCAGGTCGCCGGCGCCGATGACGAGGTCGACGGAGACGGCGCGGACCGCGTCGGTCCACAACCGCTCGTCGACCTCGTCGGAGACGACCAGCGCTTTCGGCATGCGCCCAGGATAGGACGCGCCGCCGTTATTTCATCCCGTGCGCGAACCCGGGGTCGGCGACGATGACGAAAGTGATGACGAAGATCCACACGAGGCTGAGCGCGAGCGCCCAGAACTTGAGGTTGGAAAGCAGCCTGGACATGACAGTGCTCCGAAGGAAATCCGGTGGGGAAAGGGGGACTAGAGCCAGCCGTTCTTCCGGAATATTCGGTACAGCAACAGGCAGATCCCCAGGATCACGGTGATCACCAGCGGGTACCCGAACTTCCAGTGCAGTTCGGGCAGGTAGTCGAAGTTCATCCCGTAGATGCCCGCGATCATCGTCGGCACGGTGATGATCGCCGCCCACGACGTGATCTTGCGCATATCGGTGTTCTGCTGCAGGGAAATCTTCGCGACGGTCGCGTCGACCAGGGTGGACAGCAGCTCGTCGAACGCCGCCACCCGCTCCGACACCGTCGTGAGGTGGTCGGCGACGTCACGGAAGTACGAGCGGACGTCGTCGGGCACCAGCCGCGTGTAGCCCTCGGCCAGCCGCTGGATCGGCGTCGCCAGCGGCATCACCGCGCGGCGCAGCTCGAGCACCTCCCGCTTCATCAGGTAGATCTGCTCGGCGCTGACCTGCGAGCGGGGCGCGAAGACCTGCGCCTCCATGACGTCGATGTCGTTCTCGATCCGGCCCGTGACGTCGAGGTAGTGGTCGACGACGTGGTCGGCGATCGCGTGCACGACCGCGGACGGGCCCAGCTGCAGCCGCTCCGGGTCCTCGTCGAGCTCACGGCGCAGCCGGGCCAGCCCGGAGTGGTTCCCGTGCCGGACGGTGATCACGAAGTCGCGGCCGAGGAACACCATCAGCTCGCCGGTCTCGACGATCTCGTTCGCCGTGGTGGGGGACTCGTGTTCGACGTACCGGACGGTCTTGACCACCAGGAACAGCGTGTCGTCGTAGCGCTCCAGCTTCGGCCGCTGGTGCGCTTCGAGCGCGTCCTCGACCGCCAGCTCGTGCAGCCCGAACGTGTCCGCGACGCCCTGGATCTGCTGGGCGTCCGGCTCGTGCAGGCCGATCCAGACGAACCCCTCGTGCCGCTTCCGGACCTCCTTGATCGCCTCGGAGTGGGTCCAGCGGCCGGGCAGGCGCTCACCGGCGACGTAGACCGCGCAGTCGACGACGTACGCGGACAGCGGCACCGGAACCGGGCGCACCGGAACGGTGCCCTTGTTGCCGCGGCCGCGGAGGCCGCCGAGCGAGGGAATGGCAGGCATGGGATCTCCTGGTGTCGTGCGTGGTCGTGCGAGACGACGGACCAGGGGCGGAAATGCGTCCGCCCGGCGACACACCAGCGTTCCCGGGGGAGAGAAGGCCTACCAGGAGATGAGCCGGCCGGCCGGTGAGGTGGGAACGCTGGGACTACTAGGGAGCGGACTATCGCCACTACTCATCGAGTTCCTCACCTCCTTCGGGCCGGGGGCAACAGTGGTGGGGCTCGCGTTGACGCGCGAACACCGATGGTTGAGGGTACTCCTCACTACTGATGCGTGTCGGACCAGGCTCACGCGGTGTTACGCGACAGGAGATGACGAGTGCAGTTCGGTCGGTACTACGAGGAGTTCGAGGTCGGTGCGGTCTACAAGCACTGGCCGGGCAAAACGGTCACCGAATACGACGACCACCTGTTCTGCCTGCTGACCATGAACCACCACCCGCTGCACATGGACGCGCACTACGCCGAGGAGACGACCGACTTCGGCAAGAACGTCGTCGTCGGCAACTACGTCTACTCGCTGCTGCTGGGCATGTCCGTGCCGGACGTCTCCGGCAAGGCGATCGCGAACCTCGAGGTCGAGTCGCTCAAGCACGTCAAGCCGACCTTCCACGGCGACACGATCTACGGCGAGACCGAGGTGCTCGACAAGACGCCGTCGAAGTCCAAGGACGACCGCGGGGTGGTGTACGTCGAGACGCGCGGTTACAAGCAGGACGGCCTGATCGTGTGCACCTTCCGGCGGAAGGTGATGGTGCCGAAGCGCTCGTACGGGGAAACTCGGGGCGGGGAGCAGCCGGGCCGGCCGGTGCCGCACGAATGAGGCTCTGATGGACCTGGACGGGATCAAGGGCACACTCCGCACGTTCGCGGAAGTCGAGGCCCGCGGCGTCTCGCCGCTGTACGAGCACCTGGCGCTGCAGGCGGCCGCGGACGACGACGTCGCCGGCCTGCTGGCCTCGGCCCGCGACGGCGAGGTGCGCGGAACGCTGCTGATGGCGGTCGCGCACCGGCTCGTGCAGGCGGACCCGATCCACCCGCTCTCGCGCTACTACCCGTCGCTGGGCGGTTTCGACGGGGTGGATTCGGACACGTGGCCGCTGTTCCGGTCGTTCCTGCTGGAGCGGGCCGCGAAGGCGCGTGAGCTGATTTCGTCGCGTTACACGCAGACGAACGAGGTCCGCCGGGCGGCGCTGCTGTACCCGGGCGTGGCCCGGGCGGCCCGCGAGGCGGGCGGCAAGGTCTCGCTGCTGGAGGTCGGCTGCAGCGCGGGGCTCCTGCTCGGCCTGGACCGCTTCGGCTACCGCTACCAGTGCGACGGCGGCGACCAGCTGACGGCCGGCCCGACGAAGGCCGCGGTGGGGCTGCACTGCGCGCTGGACCTGGCGCCGGGCGCGGTGGTCCCGAAGCTGCCGAAGAAGCTGGCCGTGCTCGACCGCGCCGGCCTCGACCGGGCACCGGTGGACCTGTCGGACGAGGACGAGCTGGCCTGGCTGGAGGCGTGCGTCTGGGCCGACCAGCCGGACCGCATCAGGCTCCTGCGCACGGCGGCGGCCGAGCAGGCCCGCCGCCGGCCGCGGTTGATCACCGGCGACGGGGTCGACGACCTGGCCTCGGCGGCCGCGTCGCTGGAGGGGCCGCTGGTGGTGATCACGAGCCACGCGCTGGCGTACTTCCCGGCTTCGCGGCGGGCCGCGTTCCTCGAGGCGTTGGCGGGGCTGGCTGCTTCGCGGCCCGTGTGGTGGGTCTCGGAGGAGTTCTACGGAGCCGGGCTGGAACTCGTGCTGCCGGGCCGCGACGACCTCTCGGGCGCGGACGGGCTCGCGACACTGGGCGTCGTGCGGTGGGAGGACGGGAAGGCCGAGGCGCACGCGCTGGCGCGGACCGCACCGCACGGGCAGCGGATGACCTGGCTGCCGCTGTAGTCAGGCGCGCGGCAGGGCGTTCCAGTCACGCAACGTCACGTAGAGGAGGTCCACCAGCGCTCCAGCGGCCTCCAAGGCCGAAAGGTCTGCCGCATCGGACCAACGGACGTCGGCGGCGTCGTCACCAGCGGTGAGAATGCCGCCCTCGACCTCGCAGGCGTAGTCGAAGATCTCGTACGGTCCCCGCCGCACCGAGCCGATGAGTGTGCCCGGAATCACGTCGAGCCCGGTCTCCTCCCGCAGCTCGCGCACCACGGCCTTTTCGTCCGTTTCGCCCGGTTCGACTCGGCCGCCCGGCAGCGACCACTGCCCCGAACCGGGGTCGTTCCGGCGCCGGATGAGCAGCAAACGGCCGTAGGGGTCGAACGCGATCCCGCCGACACAGCGGATCGTGGTGCTGGTGAGGCCCTCCATGTCCCGAAGGGTAGACGTGACCGAAACGAAAAGGGACGTCCTGTACACGGAGAGTAGCCGTACGGTACACTTCGGACCGCGTGCTGACCCAAGCGCGGGACTTTCCTCCCGTGCGCCTGTCCAGTGCGGTACAAGTAAAACGTCAGATTCTCTGCTGTTGTCCGGTGTCACCGTAAGAGACGGGATTTGATCGCGGTGAACGTGAAGAAGATTGCGGGCCTCGCCGGTATCGCGTTGGTGCTGTTCTTCGTCATCGCCCAGCCTGGGCAGGCCGCCGGCCTCGTCGGCAACATCATCGACTTCCTGCGCAGCTCGGCCGAATCGGTGATCACCTTCGTCAGCAACGTGTTCAAGGGCTGATCGCGGGGTTACCCTCGAACCATGTTCGCGCCACGCGACCCCGACGAGTACCTCCTCGACACCGAGCGGCGGGTCATCCGGATCCGCCGCCACTGGGCGGTGCTCCTGTGGGACACCTTCGAGGCGGCCGCGCTGCTGGCCGTCTGCGTGCTGGTGTCCTACCTGCTGCCGCCGGCGCTGTACATCGGCCAGAACATCCTCTGGTACGTCGCGCTGCTCGTCGTCCTGCGGTTCGCCTACGTGGTGATGGAGTGGTGGGTCGAGCGCCTGGTGGTCACCGACAAGCGGTTCGTCATGACCACCGGGGTGTTCACCACCAAGGTGCTGATGATGCCGATCAGCAAGGTCACCGACCTCAGCTACGTCCGCAGCGCCACCGGCCGCATGATGGGCTACGGCACGATGGTCGTCGAGTCCGCCGGGCAGATCCAGGCGCTCAACAAGATCGACTTCCTGCCGCGGCCCGAGGAGTTCTACGACACGATCTCGGAGCTCGTCTTCGGCGACAAGCAGAAGCAGGCCGAGCGCTTCTCCATGATCAAGGCCCAGCGGGCCGCCCGGGGCAAGAAACCCGTCGGCTGAGCCCGCCCGGGGTGTGACCTGGCGCATCGTCGACAATGGACACGATGCGCATCGACCTGCACGCCCACTCCACCGCTTCCGACGGCACCGACACGCCGGCCGGGCTCGTCGCCGCGGCCGCGAAAGCCGGGCTCGACGTCGTCGCGATCACCGACCACGACACCACCGCGGGCTGGGCGCCCGCCTCCGAAGCGGTGTCACCAGGCCTGACGCTCGTTCCCGGCGCCGAGCTCTCCACCGTGTCGATCGACCCCGGCACTGGCCGCCAGATCAGCGTCCACCTGCTCGCCTACCTCTTCGACCCGACATCCGAGCCCATCGTCACCGAGCAGACCCGGCTGCGGCTCGAGCGCCGCACCCGGCTGCGCCGGATGGCCGAGCGGATGGCCGCCGACGGCCTCCCCATCGACATCGACGAGATCTTCGGCCTGCTGCCCGAGGACTCCCCGCCCGGCCGTCCCCACCTGGCGCAGGCGCTGGTCCGGGCCGGGCTGGTCAAGTCCGTCGACGAGGCCTTCGCCGACTACCTCAGCCCGCGCCGCGGCTACTACGTCGCCCGCCGGGACACCCCGGTCGAAGAGGCCATCGACATGATCGCCGCGGCCGGCGGGGTCACGGTCGTCGCGCACCCCTTCGCCTTCAGCCGCGGCGCCACCATCAGCGAGGACACCCTCGCCGGGCTGGCCGCGCGCGGGCTCACCGGTGTCGAGGCCGACCACCCCAACCACGACGCGCCGACCCGGGCCCGCGTCCGCGAGCTGGCCGCCGAGCTCGGCCTCGTCTTCACCGGATCCAGCGACTACCACGGCACCAACAAGACGATCAAACTCGGCGAGTGCACCACCGACCCCGGGCAGTTCGAGGAGCTCGCTTCGCGCGCTACGGGGTTCCAGGTCGTGAAGGGCTGAAATGACCCTCGCCGACGTCTTCGACGCGAAGCTCTTCATGAGCGCGACGATCACCCTGATCGTCATCATGGACCCGCCCGGCACCGTGCCGGTGTTCCTCAGCCTCGTCGGCCGCAAGCCGATGGCGACCCGGGCGCGCGCCGCCCGGCAGGCCGTCCTGGTGTCGCTGCTGGTCATCAGCCTGTTCGCGGTCGCGGGCCAGGCGATCCTGGCCTACCTCGGCATCGGCATCCCGGCGCTGCAGGGCGCGGGCGGGCTGCTGCTCCTGCTGATCGCGCTGCAGCTGCTCACCAGCAACGGCCACGAGCCCGAGGCGGCGGCCGAGGACGTCAACGTCGCGCTCGTGCCGCTCGGCACGCCGCTGCTGGCCGGGCCCGGCGCGATCGCCGCGACCATCGTGTTCGTCCGGCAGGCCGATGGGCACATCGGTGCCTACATCGCCCTGGCGCTGGCGATCGTCACCGTGCACTTCGTGATCTATCTCTGCATGCGCTACTCCGGTCTCGTCATCCGGCTGATCAAGGAAAGCGGCATCACGCTGCTGGCCAAGGTGGCCGGTCTGCTGCTCGCGGCCATCGCCGTCGAGCTCGTCGCGAACTCCGTCCGCGGGTTCATCTCCGGCGCCGGCTGAACCGGCCACCCGGGTTGTCCTGCCGGACAGGATCGGCCCGGTCCGTTGACATCGTTGGCACCGCTCCCGCAGCCTGAAGCTCGGCTCAGCGTTTGAAACGATTCAACGCCCTTGCGGAGGCCTCGATGAAGTGGCTCAGAGCAGTCCTGCCGGTCACGGTGCTGGTGGCGAGCGGCGTGGTCGCCGCGCCCGCCGACGCCGCGCCCGGCTGGCAGAAGTACGTCGTCGCCCCGGCGAGCCGGGACGTCCGGCCGGTGCAGGTGCTGTCCACCACCGGGGACGTGACGAACCCGAACGGCCTGCTCGGGCGGGGAGTGGCCACGTTCAAGCGGCAGGCGCCGCCGCCGAAGCCGGTCTGGCCAGCGGGGACCACCGCGGCCGCGTCGTCGTTCCACGCGCCGAACAACGGCGGGAACGGTCAGCCCAGGACGTACGACCCCGGCAACGCCGTCGACGGCAACCCCGAGACGTTCTGGAACGACGACACGATCGGGGTCTACCCGGACGTCCTGACGATCACCGCGGGCGCGCCGGTCGCGCTGCCCGGCGTGACCGTCCTGTCCAATGTGGACGGCGTACCGCAGGACTTCACGGTCGAGGTGCTGGACGCGGGCGCGTGGCGGGTGGCCGCCACGGTCAGCGGCAACACGGCCGTGCAGCGCGCGGTCACCTTCGACCGGCCGGTGACCACTGCGCAGGTCCGGATCACCGTGACCAAGGACCAGAACACCCCGTCGGGCGAGTTCAGCCGGGTCGCCGAGGTGTGGCCCGGCGTGGTCGCCGACCCGCCGGTGCCGACCGCCGTCGTCGACTTCGGCAAGGTCGTCGCCGGGTACCCGAAGATCGCCTTCGCGGGGGCGTCGGCGAACCGGCCGGGCGTCCGGCTGGCGTTCTCGGAAACCCTCCAGTACCTGGGTGAACGCTCTGACTTCACCCGCTCCGACTTCTCCGGCGGGCCGGGCACCGACCAGTTCGCCGTGCCTGCGGCGCCGACGGTCTGGCGCGACACCAAGGGCTGCGCGTCCGGGAACCAGGTGTGCGCGGACGGTCTGCACGGCTTCCGCTACCTGCGGATCAGCCTCGACGCGCTGGCGTCGGACGCGCCGTCGGCCCAGCCTTCGGGTGAGGTGCGGATCAGCGGCGTCTCGCTCGACTTCACGCCGTTCCTCGGCACGCCGTCGACCTACCGGGGCTGGTTCGAGTCGTCGGACTCCGAGCTGAACCGGTACTGGTACGCGGCGTCCTACACGAACGAGCTGGGCATGGACACCTTCCGGGAGTCCGATGTGGACCCACGTGGTGCGTTCTCGCCTTCGCTGGACGGGAAGCTGGTGCTGCACGACGGCGCGAAGCGTGACCGTGACCCGTACGTCGGCGACGTCGCGGTGTCCGGCCTGACGCAGTACCTGACCCACCAGGACGGCACGGCGGCTCGGAACGTCCTCGCCGACTTGGCCGACCACCAGCGCGCGGACGGCTGGATCCCGCCCGCGTCGATCAACAGCTACACGCTGCCGCTGTTCGACTATCCGCTCTGGTGGGTGACTTCCAGCTGGGACTACGTGCTCTACTCGGGCGACACCGCGTACGCGGCTTCGTACTACCCGCACCTCCTGAAGACGCTGGACAGCTGGTACCCGTCGGTGACCGATTCGCGCGGGTTGCTCGCGAAGGGGCTCAACGGCACCGGCGGCTACGGGGACTACGCGTTCCTGCCGCGTACGGGCGAAGTGACGTACTACAACGCGTTGTACGTCCGAGCGCTTCAGGGCGCCGCCGGTCTGGCGCGCGCGACGGGACACGCGGCCGACGCGGAGAAGTGGCTTTCGCGTGCTTCGGGTGTCTCCGCGGCGGTGAACCAGTTCCTGTGGGATCCGGCGGCGGGCGCGTACCTCGACTCGGCGACGGGTGCGGTGCGGCACGGCCAGGACGGCAACAGCCACGCCGTTTTGGCTGGTATCGCGTCTCCGGCGCAGGCCGCTTCGGCGCTGGCGCGGCTCGCGGCGGGCGCGTTGCCATACGGGAACCCGTTCATGGACAACGACACTTTGGTCGGCGACGGCACGAAGCGCGTGTACGCGTTCACGTCGTTCCCGGAGCTGCAGGCGCGGTTCCGGACCGGGCAGGCGGCGTCCGCGATCGACCAGATCAAGCGCATGTACGGCTGGATGGCCACGCACGACCCCGGCATCACGGCCTGGGAGGGCATCGGCGAAGGCGGCTCGCACTACGAGCAGGGGTACACCTCGGCCGCGCACGGCTGGTCGACCGGAGTCGTGCCGGCGTTGACGAACGAGCTGCTGGGCGTCTCGCCGACTTCGCCGGGCTTTGCGACCTGGACGGTTTCGCCGCACCCGGGCTCGGTTTCGTGGGCGCGGGGAGCGGTGCCGACGCCTCGAGGCGCGTTGTCGGCGTCGTGGTCGCAGCAGGGTTCGGTGTTCTCGTTGACGGTTTCCGCGCCGCAGGGGACTTCGGGGTCGTTGGTGGTGCCTTCGGGGCGGCTGGTGCTGCTGGACGGGCGAGCGGTGCGGGCCGCGGGTCCGCTGACGGTTTCCGGTGGCATGCACACGGTCTTGGTAGTGCGTTAGCCGGGCTTTCCGCGCGGGGCCGCTCGCCCCGCGCGGAAAGTGTCGGTGGTGGTGCGTAGCGTGGGCGGCGTGAAGGAGCAGATGGGCTTCGACTTCGGCGTCGCGCAACCGGTGCGGCTCACGAAGGTCTCGCCGGCGCGGCTGGCGACCTTCGACGACTGCCCGCGCCGGTACCGCCTCGCGTACCTCGAACGGCCGACCCCGCAGCGCACCGGGCCGTGGGCGCACAGCACGCTCGGCGCGGTGGTGCACAACGCGCTGCGGGCGCTGTTCGACCTGCCGGTGCTCAAGCGGGTGCCGCAGCGGGCGGTGGCGCTGGTGGCCGAGTTCTGGAAGGACGCGGGCTTCGAGAGCGAGGAGCAGGCGGCGCGGTACCGGGCGCGGGCCAAGGGGTGGGTGGCGGAGTACGTCGAGGACAACGACGTCTCGCACGACCCGGTGGGCTTGGAGCGCTGGGTCTCGGCGCCGGTCAGCGGCACGCCGGGGGAGCGGCCGTCGATGATCATTGAGGGCCGCGCGGACCGGATCGACGCCCGCTCCGGGGAACTGGTGATCGTCGACTACAAGACCGGCCGCCGTCCGCCGGACGAGTACGAGGCGCGGGCGTCGCAAGCGCTTGCGCTGTACGCGGTGGCGGCGGCGCGGACGTTGCGGATGCCGTGCACGACGGTGGAGCTGCACCACCTGCCGACGGGCACGATCGCGGCGGCGGAGCACACGCCGGAGAGTCTGCAGCGCCACCTCCAGCGCGCGGAAGAGACCGCCGGGGACCTGAGGCTGGCCACGGATACCCTGGACGCGGGCGGCGACGGGGACGTGCTGTTCCCGGCCCGCCCGGACCGGCGGTGCGCTTGGTGCGACTTCAGGCCGAGCTGCGCGGCGGGCCAGGAAGCGGCCCCGCAGGCCCAGCCGTGGGACCTGCTCGCGCCCTGACACGGGAGGGAACGTGGCTTCACCGGACACCGACGAACTGGCGACCGTCCCGCTGCCCGCGGGCGAGCCCGAAGCCGGGCGGGGACCGGGCCGGTCGGCCGCCCAGCCCGAGGCACCGGTCGCCGGGCGGGAAGTGACCGAGGTGCCGACCGTGAAGCAGGAGCGGGTCGAGCCCGAGCCGGCCGAAGCCGCTGCGGCGGCCGAAGCCGCTCCGGCGGGCGAAGCCGCTCCGGTGGGCAAAGCCGCTGCGGCGGGCGAGGGGCAGGCCGCTCCGGCCAAGGTGCGCGGCCGGTGGTGGCGCGGGTTCACGGGCTCGCTGGCGGCCGGCCTCGCGGTCCTGGCGCTCGGGGTCCTGGTCGTGGGGGCGATCTGCCTGTACACGGGGGTGCCCGGCCCGGGCGCGACTCTCCTGATCGGTCACCCGGTGGCGGCCGTGCTGGCGCTGCTGGCCCAGCGGGTCGCCGACCGCCGCAACGGGCCACCGGCCGTGGGGGCGGGTGTGGCGGTGGTGCTGTTCACCGTCTCCGCGCTGACCCTCTTCTGGCTCACCTGACCCGAGCCCGGCGTCCGCCCTCGACCGATCTCGCGTGATTGTGGCCGGGGCTCGCGTGATCGGGGCCGGAACTCGCGTGATCAGGGCCGGAACTCGCGTGATTGCCGGCGGGGCTCGCGTGATCGGGGTCGGGAATCGCGTGATCGAGCCGGGGATCGCGTGATTGGAGCCGGGACTCGCGTGATCGCCGGCGGAACTCGCGTGATTGTGGCCGGGACTCGCGTGACCGGAGGCGGAACTCGCGTGATCAGGCGGGCATTTCGCGTGTTTAGGCGGGCATCTCGCGTGTTTGGAGGGGCATCAAGCCGGGTGGGTTACTTCAGGGCGGTCAGGGTCGGGCCGCGTTGCTCCAGCAGCACCGGGCCGGCCACGCCGAGCCGGATCGGGCCGGGGTAGCCGCGGCGCTCGACGCCCACCGTGCGGATCGTCGAGCCGTCGTTCTCGTTCAGCACCGCCAAGCCGCCCTTGATCGGGACCACCAGCTGCTGGGCGAACGTCACGCCCGGGCCCAGTGCGCTGCTCAGCGTCCAGCGCGGCGACAGGTCGTCGCGGGACAGGGCCAGCACCTTCGAGCCGCTGAACCAGTACGTGTTCGCCGCCGTCTGGGTGGTGGCCTCGGTGCCCGAGGGCGGGTCGGCCGCCAGGTCGCCCGGCGGGACGTCCAGCGGGTACGCCGCTCGCTGGGTTCCGTCGCCGTTGTAGGTCACCAGGAGCTTCTGGTCCGGGAGGACCACCGCCGTCAGGTCGCCCGACATCGCGATCACGCGGGCTCGCTTGCCCGCCAGCACCGAACTGAAGCTGACCTGCGGCTCGTCGTCCTTCTCCGGCGCCGCCTTGTACACCGTCAGGCGGTCGGCCGGGTCGCCCGGGCAGCGCTCGATCACGCCGATGCGGCCCGACGCCGCCGCGATCGTGCCGTACGTGCAGCCCGTGCGGGGCTGCTTGCCCGCGTTCACCAGCGCCGGGACCTGGCCGTACTCGGCGCTCTGCACCAGGTCGTCGCGCCAGGTCGTGAGGAGTGTCTTGCCCGTCGCCGTGACGTGCGAACCGTCGTCCACCAGCTGGGTGCCCAGCTCCGCGTTGCCGTTGCGCTGCGCGGTGATCCGGCCCGTGCCCGGATCCAGCTGCGTGACCTCGCTGCAGTTGCGGCTCTTGTGGTAGACGGCGTTCAACCGCCCCCAGACCGTGTCCAGCGTGCACAGCGGCAGGTCACGCGTGTAGTGCCAGCGGACCTGCCCGGTCAGCGGGTCCCGGACGGCGACCTCGCCGCCGTCTGCGGTGGCCACCGAGTCGCCGGCCACGACCGGGACCGTGGTCGCGCCGCTGGGGGCGCTCCAGATCTCCGCCATCGACCCCGGCACCTTGTCCGGGGGCGCGGGCAACGCCGGGGGCGCCGCCGCTTCGGTCCGGTCGGTGGCCGCGCTGTCGCTCGTCGCGCCGATGACCAGCGCGACGGCGAGCACGACCACCACGATCAGCGCCGCGGCCACCCTGTCCCGGCCGCGGTTCCACGGCGAACGCCGGGCCTTGACCCGCGGCGCGGGCGGAGTGGCCGGGGCGTCCTCCAGGACGTCCTCGGAGCCGTACTGGGGGGTCGGTTCTGCCGCGGGCTCGACCTCTTCGGGCGCGCTTTCGGGCGCCTTCTCGTCTTCGCTCACTTACCCGACCCCCGTGCGTAGGCCTCAGTCTGCCGACGCAGGTGTATCAGACGTCGCGGCCGGACGGCGACGGCGGCGTCGCCGAGCCGGGCGCTCGGCGTTCTCGCCGGCTTCCTTTTCGACGGCCGGGCCGGTCGCCTCGGGGGCGTTGCCGCTGCGGGTGCGACGGCGCGTCCGGGTGCGGCCCTCCGACGCGGGAGCCTCCTCGGAAGGGGACGAGGCGGCCGCGTTGTCCGCGGCCTCGATCGCCTCGGCCGCCCGCGCGCCGCCGCGGGTGCGCTTGCGCGGGGCCCGGGTGCGCTTGCGCGGCGCGTCTTCCGAGGCGGGCTCGCCACGGCGGCGGCCGCGCTTCTTGCCGCCCAGGTCCTCTTCCTCCTCGGCGGCCAGGCCCGCGCGGGTCCGCTTGGCCAGCGGCAGCCGCCCGGTGGTGCCCTCCGGGATGCCCAGGTCCTCGAACAGGTGCTTCGACGACGAGTACGTCTCCACCGGCTCCGGCATGTCCAGGCCGAGGGTGTCCGAGATCAGCTTCCAGCGCGGCTCTTCGTCCCAGTCGACGAGGGTGACCGCGACGCCGGTGCGCCCGGCGCGGCCGGTGCGGCCGATCCGGTGGACGTAGGTCTTCTCGTCCTCCGGGCACTGGTAGTTGATGACGTGCGTGACGTCGTCGATGTCGATGCCGCGGGCGGCGACGTCGGTCGCGACCAGCACGTCGACCTTGCCCGAGCGGAACGCGCGCAGCGCCTGCTCGCGGGCGCCCTGGCCCAGGTCGCCGTGCACGGCGGCGGCCGCGAAGCCGCGCTCGACCAGGTCGTCGGCCACCTTCTGGGCGGTGCGCTTGGTGCGGCTGAAGATCATCGTGAGCCCGCGGTCGGCCGCCTGCAGGATGCGGGCGATCACCTCGGGCTTGTCCATCGAGTGCGCCCGGTAGACGAACTGCGTGGTGCGCTCGTGGACCGCGCCGGCGTCGTTCTCCTCGGCGCGGATGTGCGTCGGCTGGCGCAGGAACGTGCGGGCCAGCGTGATGATCGGGCCGGGCATGGTGGCCGAGAACAGCATGGTCTGCCGCTCGTCCGGCACCATCCGCAGGATGCGCTCGATGTCGGGCAGGAAGCCGAGGTCGAGCATTTCGTCGGCCTCGTCGAGCACCAGCCCGCGGACCTTGCCCAGCACCAGGTGCTGCTGCTCGGCCAGGTCGAGCAGGCGGCCCGGGGTGCCGATCACGACGTCGACGCCCTTGCGCAGCGCCTCGATCTGCGGCTCGTACGGGCGGCCGCCGTAGATGGCCAGGGTCCGGATGCCGAGGTGCTTGCCGGCGCCCTTGAGGTCGTTCGCGACCTGGATGCACAGCTCACGGGTCGGCACCACGACGAGCACCTGCGGGGTGCCGTCGCCGGGGACCTGCACGCGGTGCAGCAGCGGGACGCCGAAGCCGAGGGTCTTGCCCATGCCGGTGCGGGCCTGGCCGATGAGGTCGTCGCCGGCCATGGCCAGCGGCAGGGTGAGGGCCTGGATGGCGAACGTGCGCTCGATGCCGGCTTCGCCGAGCGCCTTGACGATCTCCGGCTTGACGCCGAAGGACGCGAAGGTCGGGGCCTCGGGCTCGACCTCGACGCCCGCCTGGAGCGGGTGCGAGGTGTCGAGCGCGGCCGGGCCGGTCTCGCTGTGTTCCAGCGCGACGGCGGGGGTCTGTTCGGTTGTGGGAATTTCTGCGGTCAGGGTGATCGCCTCTCTCGTGACCAGCGCGCACCGCCGTTGGTCCGCTCGACACTCGACCGGGAGTAAACCCTGGTCCCTGGCGCTGTTCGGAAGCGCGGAACCGGTCCGCCCCGGGAATGCCGGAAGAGGCGTGCACGCACATTGCAGTACGTCGGCAGGTCACGCGACCTGCCTGTTTCCCGACGCCGGTATGGCGTACGGAAGCTCGATATCGTGTGCCAGTGTACCTGGTCAGCAGTTTTTCGACAGTACCCGGCGCGCCGGAACCAGTGGGATCGGTCTCGTCCCGACACGCCCGGGTGCTTCGGCGATACCCTGCCCCCGTGACCGAGCCGAAAGAGATCAGCGAAGGCGTAGCCGACCTTCTCGGTGTGATCGCCTATGGCGAACTGTCCGCGTTCGACCGGCTGGCGGAAGACGCGCGCAGCGCCCCCACCCTGGCCGGGCGGGCCGCCCTGGCGGCGATGGCGGCCGCCGAGATCGGTCACTACGGCCAGCTCGCCAAGCACGTCGCCGCGAACGGCCTCAAGATCGAGGACGCGATGGCGCCGTTCGTGCACCACATCGACGCCTGGCACGCTTCGACGGCGCCGAAGTCCTACCTGGAGTCGCTGGTCAAGGCCTACGTCGGCGACGGGCTCGCCGCCGACCTCTACCGGGAGATCGCCAGCTGGCTCGACCCGGAGACCAAGGACCTGGTGCTGACCGTGCTGGCCGACACCGGTCACTCGGCCTTCGCCGAACGCGAGGTCGCGGCCGGCATCGAGGCCGACCCCAAGACCCGCGACAAGCTCGCCCTGTGGGGCCGCCGCCTGCTCGGCGAGGCCCTGACCCAGGCCCAGTACGTCGTCGCCGAGCGCGACGGGCTGGCCGAGCTCATCATCAGCGGCTCGGGCGACCTCTCCGGAATCGCCGCGCTGTTCCGGCGGTTGCAACAGGGGCACACGAAGCGCATGCAGGCGCTCGGCCTGGGCTGATCTCGATGGAGTACCCGGAAGTGACGACGCGGTCGGGCGCGGACATGCGCCACCGGAACGAGCCGGTTCGGTTAGCCTTGGCCGGCACATCCCTTACGAATTTCCAGCGGAGGTCCCACGTGGAGGTCAAGATCGGCATCAAGGACACGCCGCGCGAGCTGGTGGTGTCCAGTGGCCAGTCTCCCGAAGAGGTGGAGAAGCTGGTCGCCGAGGCCCTGACGGCCGGTGACGGGCTCTTCCGCATCAACGACGAGAAGGGGCGCAAGTACATCGTCCCGTCCGACCGCATCGCGTACGTCGAGATCGCCCCGTCCGACGTCCGCAAGGTCGGCTTCGGCGTCGGCGACTGATCCGGTCCCCGCCGGGAAGGCCGCCCTCCGGGTGGCCTTCCCGGTTTCACCGGATTGTGGTGTTTTCTTTGGAGTGTCGCTTTTCCGCCGCCTAGCTTCGGCCCGGTGACCACTCTCGAGCCGACCGCTGTCGCGGATCTCGTGCGGAACACGCTCTCCGCGCACAAGTCCCTGTTCCTCGCCACCTCGGGCAGTTCCGGGCCGTGGGTCGGCGGGGTCTACTTCGCCGAGACCGGCGAATTCACGCTGAACCTCGTGGTCGAGGACCGCGGCCGGACGCTGGCCGCCATCCGGGAGAACCCGGTGGTCTCGGTTGTGGTGTCGACCGGCTCGCCGATGCAGCCGTTCCTGCAGGCGCAGGCGTCGGCGGAGATCCTTGGCGGTGCCGAGGAAGCGCGGGTGCGCGAGCTGCTCGTCGCGAAGGTTCCGGAGGCTGCGCCGTTCCTGGCCGCGCCGGTCACCGCGGTGCGGCTGACCGTGGGCAAGTGGCGGGCCACGGACATCGCGAACGGCGTGCTGCCCGGCGTCGAACTCCCGGGCCCCCGCCTGTCCTAGGCGTTCAGCTCTTCCAGGGTCGTGGGCACGTGGAACGGCGGCGTGCTCGTGCCCATGATCCGGTAGCGGCCCCACGGGTCGGGGTCCGAAAGCTCTCCGGTGGCCGAATGCGAGCCCGCCTGGATGGTGACGGCCCGCTTCTTGCCGCCGGCAAGGCGGGTCAGCTCCTCGTTCACCGCCACCCGGCCGTACCAGCGGTAATAGCCGTCGATCGGCTGGAAGTAGCCGCGCAGCTCGACCGTCACCGGCAGCGAAACGCCGTCGACCACCAGGGTCGCTTCGCCGCTGTAGCCGTCTTCGTCGTGCTCGCTCATGAGGTCTCCTCCATCGGCTCCGGGGCGCGGCCCAGCTGGACCACCTTGTTGACGTCCAGGGGCAGGTTCGGGTCGATGACCACGCCGTGCTGGCGGGTCAGCCCGTCGATGGCCGCCCAGATGATCTGCGTCAGGTACTCGACGACCGCGTCCCGGCTCATCGAGCGGCGGTCCAGCCACCACTCGCCGGTGTTCTGGACCATGCCGACGATGCCGTGCGCCCACGGCTCGGCCGCGCCGGAGTCCATGTTGAACATCCGCATGTAGTCGCCGAGCAGCGCGGTCAGCGCCGACGCGATCAGCTCCTTGTCCTCGGCGACTACGTCCGACGAGACCGGCTTCTCCGGCCGTCCGTGCGCCAGCAGCCGGTACAGGTTCGGGTGTTCCTCGATGACCGTGAAGAACGCGTCGAGGGCCATCCGGATCCGCGGGACCGGCGCCAGCTCGGCGTTGATCGCCGGGATCAGCCGCTCGAAGAGGATTTCCGTGCCGCGCTGGCCGAGGGCCACGTACAGGTCGGCCTTGTCGTCGAAGTGCCGGTAGAGCACCGGCTTCGTGACACCGGCCTCCGCGGCGACGTCCTCCATGCCGAGGTCCGGGCCGTGCGTGTCGAGCGCCCGCAGCGCCGCCTCGACGAACTCCTTGCGGCGGGCGATCCGGTGCTTGCGCCACCGGTCACGCCGGGCGTCACCGGTCGCTTCGTCGCCGCGGGAGGGCTTGCCGGCCTGCTTGCCTGAGCGCTTGACACGTTCGATCACCCGGGTCATGCTACGCAGAGGTAACTGTTACCTCAAGTTACACATCTTGAACGAGTGGGGCGGAAGGGGTGTCGGCAATGACGCGGACGCTGAAGGAACCGGATCGCGAGAAGACCGCGGACCGCCTGCTGAAGTCGTCGGCGAACAAGTTCTACGACCCCGACGTCGACATCGACTGGACCGCGCCGCTGGTCGAGGGCAAGCGGTTCATCCTCGAAGAGCGGTCTTCGCTCTACGGCACCGAACTCTGGGAGAAGCTCACCCCGGAGCAGCGCATCGAGCTGGGCAAGCACGAGGTCGCGAGCGTCGCGACCACCGGCTTGTGGTTCGAAATCCTGCTGATGCAGATGCTGCTCAAGGAGGTCTACGAAGAGGACCCGACGTCCGCGCACGCCCAGTTCGCGCTCACCGAGATCGCCGACGAATGCCGGCACTCGACGATGTTCGCGCGGATGGCCGCGCGGATCGGCTGCCCCGCCTACGGCCCGGTGCCCTGGCTGCGGAAGCTCGCGAAGCTGATGCCGTCCATCTCCTACGGCCCCGCGCGCTACGGCGCGATCCTGGTCGCCGAGGAGGTCCTCGACCGGCTGCAGCGCGAGCAGATGAACGACGAGGGCGTCCAGCCGCTGGTCCGGATGGTCAACCGGATCCACGTCCTGGAGGAGGCCCGGCACGTCACCTTCGCCCGCGAAGAGGTCACGCGCGGCATGGCGAAGCTGTCGAAGGCCGAGATCGCCTACCAGCAGTTCATCATCGCGGTGATTTCCTACTTCGTGACGCGCGCGTTCATCAACCCACACGTCTACAAGGCGGTCGGCATCCGCCCGCGCGACGGCGTCGAAGCGGCGCTTAACAACCCGCACTGGCAGGGCACCATCGCCTGGGCCGGGGAGAAGATCATGCCGTTCCTGCAGGAGTCCGGTCTGGTCGGGCTGCCGGGGAAGTACTTCTGGCGGAAGTCGTTCCTGCTCCCGGCGGGCCGATGACCGCCGTCCTCTCGCCCGGGCAGCGGTTCGTGGCGAGCGACGGCGCCGCGCTCAACGTCGTGCCGTCGGGACCGGCCGATTCCGCGGTCACGCTGGTGCTCGTGCACGGCTGGACGCAGGACCACCGGACGTGGGACTTCGTCCTGCCGCACCTCGACCCCGGCGTGCGCGTCCTGCGCTACGACATGCGCGGCCACGGCGGCTCGGCGCCCGCGCGGCCCGGCGGGGCCACGATCGCGCGGCTGGCCGACGACCTCGCCGAGCTCATCGCCGACCGGGTGCCGGACGGGCCGCTGGTGCTGGCCGGGCACTCGATGGGCGGCATGACGCTGATGGTGCTCGCCGAACGGCACCCGGAGCTGGTGGCCGGCCGGCTGGCGGGTGCGGCGTTCGTGGCGACGTCGTCCGGCGACATGGACAAGCTGACCCTCGGCTTCCCCGGGCTGGTGGGCCGGAGTGTGACGCGGTTCGAGCCGCGGGTGGCGAAGCTGCTGGCGGGACTCCGGAGCGACACGCTGCGGCTGCGGCCGGGCATGGTCCGCTCGGGCGCCCGGCGGCTGGTGTTCGGCGTCCGCCCGGGGCGCGAACAGGTGGACAGCGTCGTCGAGCAGCTGCTGTGCGCGCACCCGGCGAGCGCGGGGATGTTCCTGGACGCGATCGCGGCCCACCGGGGCGTCGGCGGGCTGGGCGCGCTGTGCGACGTGCCGTCCGTGGTGCTGGCGGGGGAGAAGGACCGGCTCTGCCCGCTCCCGCACGCGAAGGTGATCGCGGACGAGCTGCCGCACGCGGAGTTCGTCCGGTTCCCCGGGGCCGGGCACATGCTGCCGCAGGAACGGCCGCACGAGGTGGCGCGCCGGATCGGCGCTCTGGTCCGCGCCGCCGCCCGCTGATTCCCGCCGGAGGCGGCACTTCCAGGGGAGTGCCGCCTCCGACCGGTCAGCCGTCCTTGAGGGGGAAGCCGCCGCCGATGCCGCGCCAGGCCAGGTTGGCCGTCAGCGCCACCGCCTCCTCGCGGCTCATCGACTGGTGGTGGGCCAGCCAGAACCGGGCGCTGACCTGGCTCATCCCGACCAGCCCGACGGCCAGCAGCCGCGCCTTGTCCTCGTCGAGGCCCGCGTCCGCGGTGATCGTCTCGGTGATCGCGTCCACGCTCGCCGACGTCGCCCGGTCGACCGCTTCCTGCACCGCCGGCTCGCCGCGCAGGTCGGACTCGAACACCATCCGGAACGCGCCCGCGTCGTTGCTGACGAAGTCGAAGAACGCGCCGACCGTCGCCGGGACGCGCTGCTTGTTCTCCGTCGTCGAGTCCAGCGCGTTCTGCACGCGCTTGACCAGCTCGTCGACGTGGCTCTCCAGCAGCGCGATGTACAGATCGAGCTTGCCGGGGAAGTGCTGGTACAGCACCGGCTTCGAGACGCCAGCGACCTCGGCGATCTCGTCCATCGCGGCGGCGTGGTAGCCGTTCTCGGCGAAGACCCGCTGCGCCGCGGCGAGGAGCTGAGCCCGGCGCTCGGTCCGGGGCAGCCGCACCCCACGTTGCTGCAGCCGCGTCATCTCCGTCATGCTCATCCTCCCGTCATCGCTTCTTCGACGGGCGGGGTCGCCACCGCGTGAAGTCGCCCTGAAGATTACTCGCCGGTACGTGCGCCGCGCCAAGGGTCGGGCATTCTGGACCCGTGGACACCCCCGTGCAGGCCCGGTCACCGCTGACCCACGTGCCGCTTTCGACCAGGGCCTTGCCGTCGCTCGACCCGGTCCCGGCGCCCTGGCCGGCGGCCTTCGAAGAGGTCGGCACCGCCCGGCTCCACGTCCGCCGCACGCCGGGCCCGGACGGCGTGCCCGCCGTGTACGTCCACGGCCTCGGCGGCTCCTCGACCAACTGGACCGACCTGGCCGCGCTGCTCTCCCCCGTGGCCGGCGGCTCCGCCATCGACCTGCCGGGGTTCGGCTACTCCGAGCCCGAGGACGGCTTCGACTTCTCGCTGCAGGCGCACGCGGACGTCGTGGTGCGGCACGTCGAGAAGTGCGGCGGGCCGGTGCACCTGTTCGGCAACTCCATGGGCGGCGCCATCGCGTTGCTGGTCGCGGCGCAGAGACCGGAGCTGGTGCAGACGCTGACGCTCGTTTCGCCGGCGGTGCCGGATCTGCGCCTCGACCCGCGGCGGCTGTCGGACCCGCGGATGGCGTTCGCGTACCTGCCGCTGGTCGGCGCGCGCGTGCGGGCCCAGCTCGCCGCGCTCGGGCCGCGGGAACGCGCCGCGCAGGTCATCAAGTTGTGCTTCGCCGACCCGTCGCGGTTCCCGGAGAGCCGCCTCGACGAGCTGACCGAGGAGCACGGCGCCCGTGCCGGGTTCGCCTGGGCCGCGCCCGCGATGGCCCGCAGCACCTTCGCCATCTTCCGGGCCTGGTCGACGCGGGGGAAGGCGTCGCTGTGGTCGGTCGCCCCGCTCGTCAAGGCGCCGACCCTGGTCGTCTGGGGGCGGGAGGACCGCGTCATCTCGGTGAAACGCGCGGTGCGGACCGCACGGGCGATCCCGCGGGCCCGGCTGCTGGTGCTCCCGCGCACCGGGCACGTGGCCCAGATGGAACGCCCGGTGGTCGTCGCGAAGGCCGTGCTGGGCATGTGGGAGCACGTCGAAGCGGGCACGTGGTAACCCGAACGGGTGATCGCGAGTTCACTCGATGATCCGCCAGTCGGCGACGGCGGCGCTCCGCCGCTGTGGCACCCTGGTGCGGTGGACCGGGTGAAGCACGACGCGCGAGGCGAAGATCGCCGGCCGCCCCACCGTGCGTCGGCCCGCCGGGCGACGGACGCCGAGGACCACCCGCGCACCGGGCAGTACCGCCCGTCGAAGGCGTCGGCCCAGCGCGTCGAGGAGGACCGCTACCGCCCGGGCGGCCGCCGGACCAGCGCCGAACCGCTGAGCGCCTCCTGGAAGCCGGAGGTGCCGGTCGCGCGCGAGAAGGAGACTTCGCCGCCGCAGTCCGGCGTCGCGAAGCTCACCAAGACCTACGGCTGGCGCGTCTACGCCCTGCCGATCCTGGTCGTGCTGACCGTGCTCGTCGTGGTCAACACCGCCAACAGCCCGGCCCAGCCGATCGCCGAGCAGGGCCCGGGGGCCACCGGGCCCGGTCTCGAGTCGGCGGGCGGCGACGGCTCCGGCGGCGCCATCGACGGCAACGGCGAGCAGGCCATCCCGGAGAACCCGGCCACCCCGGTCGACCTCAAGGTGCCCACCGCCGACCTGCCGGAGGGCATCCCGTTCACCCAGGCAGGCACCGGCAACTGGCACGTCGTCCCGGGCAACGGCCCGAAGATCGGCAACGGGAAGCTCTACACCTACACCATCGAGGTCGAGGACGGCATCGACCCGGCGAGCTACGCCGGTGACGACGCCTTCGCCGCGGCCGTCCAGGGCACCCTGTCGAACCCGACCCAGGGCTGGACCTGGGACGGCAAGATCGCGTTCCAGCGCGTGGACGGCAGCTTCCCGAACCCGTCCTTCAAGGTGAGCCTCACCACGCCGGAGACCACCCACCGGCCGGACGCCTGCGGCTTCCAGATCAAGTTCGAGGCCTCCTGCTACCGCAAGAGCCTCGGCCGCGTGCTGATCAACCTGGCCCGCTGGGTGCGCGGCGCGAAGGCGTACGGCCCCGACATGACCGGGTACCGGCAGTACGCCATCAACCACGAGGTCGGCCACGCCCTGGGCAACCAGCACGTCGGCTGCGGTGGCAACGACCAGCCGGCGCCGGTGATGATGCAGCAGTCGTTCGGCGTCTCCGACGACTACGTCTCGATGCTCAACGACATCCCCGGTGGCGACAAGGGCAAGGTGGCCAAGGACGGCCGCATCTGCAAGACGAACTCCTGGCCGAACCCCACGCCGCAAGGCTGAGCCGTCCCACCATCCGGACGCGGGAAGGCATATTTGCCCGAGCGCGTTGTGCATAGTGGGATGGACGCGATACGCGCGCGAGATGGAGGACCCATGTCAGCACTGCCGCCGCTCGTCGAGCCGGCTGCCGAGCTCACCAAGGAAGAGGTGGCCCGGTACAGCCGTCACCTGATCATCCCGGACGTCGGGGTGACCGGGCAGAAGCGGCTGAAGAACGCCAAGGTCCTGGTGATCGGGGCCGGCGGCCTCGGCAGCCCCGCGCTGCTGTACCTGGCCGCGGCCGGGGTCGGCACGCTCGGCATCGTCGACTTCGACGTGGTGGACGAGTCGAACCTGCAGCGCCAGGTCATCCACGGCCAGTCCGACGTCGGCAAGCTCAAGGCCGCGTCCGCGCAGGAGTCGATCGCCGAGATCAACCCGCTGGTCAAGGTGCACCTGCACACCGACCGGCTCGACTCGTCGAACGCGCTGGAGATCTTCGAGCAGTACGACCTGATCGTCGACGGCACCGACAACTTCGCCACGCGCTACCTGGTCAACGACGCCGCGGTGCTGCTGGGCAAGCCGTACGTCTGGGGCTCGATCTTCCGGTTCGAAGGCCAGGTCAGCGTGTTCTGGGAGGACGCGCCGAACGGCAAGGGCCTCAACTACCGCGACCTCTACCCGGAGCCGCCGCCCCCGGGCATGGTCCCCTCCTGCGCCGAGGGTGGCGTGCTGGGCGTGCTGTGCGCGTCCATCGGCTCGATCATGGTGACCGAGGCGATCAAGCTCATCACCGGCATCGGCGAGCCGCTGCTCGGCCGCCTGATCAGCTACGACGCGCTGGAGATGAAGTACCGCGAGGTCAAGATCCGCAAGGACCCGGACACGCCGAAGATCACCGAGCTGATCGACTACGAGGCGTTCTGCGGTGTCGTGTCGGACGAGGCCGCGTCGGCGGCTTCCGGCAGCACGATCACGCCGGCCGAGCTCAAGGCCAAGTTCGACAGCGGCGAGAACTTCGCGCTGATCGACGTCCGCGAGCCGCACGAGTACGAGATCGTCAACATCAAGGGCGCGACGCTGATCCCGAAGGACCGGATCCTTTCGGGCGAGGCGCTGGCCGAGCTGCCGCAGGACAAGCCGATCGTGCTGCACTGCAAGTCGGGTGCCCGGTCCGCCGAGGCGCTGGCCGCCCTGCACGCGGCGGGCTTCAAGGACGCGACGCACCTCGGTGGCGGCGTCCTCGCTTGGGCGAAGCAGATCGATCCGAGCCTGCCGACCTACTGACAGTGTGTCTTTCGCCCGGCCGGGAAACCGCGTGTGAGCAGCGAGTCTTCTCATTCGTGGAACACCCGGCCGGGTAACGTCACGGCCGTGCGGTCAACCCTCGAACGTCCCCCGGCGCACGTCTGCGCGGCCTTCGGCGGCCCCGCCGACGACGGCGAACGCCTGCCGGACTCGACGGCGTGGCGCTGCGGCGACCTCGTGCTCAAGCCGGTCACCGACAAGGTCAAGACGCTCTGGACCGCGCACGCGCTGGACTACGTCCGCGAGCCGGGCCTGCGGGTCGCGAGGCCGGTCCGGTCGACGGACGGCCGCTGGATCGTCGGCGGCTGGACGGCGTCCCGGTTCGTGCCCGGCACCCCGGAGCACCGCGGCGACGCGTCGGTGCTCGCGGCGGTGAAGCTGCACCGCGCCACGGTCGGCCTGCCCCGGCCGGACTTCCTCGACGCCCGCACCGACGTGGACGCGGTGGCCGACCGGGTTGCCTGGGAGGAACTCGAGGTTCCCCTGGAGGAGACGAAGGGCGGCCGCTGGTTCGAGGTACTGGCGGGCGCCCGCCGCCCGATCCGCCAGCCGTCGCAGGTGGCCCACGGCGAGCTCCTGGCGGGCTTGCTGTTCGACGGAGACGCCAGCCCGGGCCTCGTCGACTTCGTGCCGTACTACCGCCCGGGCGAGTACGGCGCGGCGATCGTGGCGGTGGACGCGCTGGCCTGGGGCGGCGCGGGGCGAGACCTGCTGGAACGCTGGGCGCACCTGCCGGAGTGGCCGCAGCTGCTGCTGCGCGCGGTGCTCTTCCGGCTGGCGGCCAACGCACTGAACCCGAGGTCGACGCAGGCCTCCCTGGACGGCCTGCGTGCGGCAGCGCGCGAGGTGTCCGGGGTTCTGTGACCCACGTCGCAAGATCGCGGGACATCTCCGGTACCTCCCCACTGACCTTCGGACTCCCGCCAGATGGACGGGGATCTCACCGGACGGGCGCCGGAAACACCGCCGCAATGTCAACTGCCTGAAACATTCGGTCGAATCCGGTTAACACGGCCTCCTTAGCGTCAGGGCAAGCCCGAACCGCCGAGGAGGTGCCCGATGCCGCAGGTCGACACCCACTGCCCGTACTGCGCCCTGCAGTGCGGGATGCGCCTCGAAGGCACCCGCGTGACGCCGCGGGACTTCCCGGTCAACGCCGGCGGCCTGTGCCAGAAGGGTTGGACCTCCGGATCCCTGCTCACCAGCCCGAAGCGGCTGACCACGCCGATGCTGCGCGTGAACGGCGTGCTCGAGCCGGTCGGCTGGGACTTCGCGCTCGACCACGTCGCCCGGAAACTGCGGGAAACGCAGGAAAACCACGGCCCCGACGGCGTCGCGATCTTCGGCGGCGGCGGGCTGACCAACGAAAAGGCTTACCTGCTCGGCAAGTTCGCCCGGGTCGCGCTCGGCACCTCGCAGATCGACTACAACGGCCGGTGGTGCATGTCCTCGGCCGCCGCCGCGGGGATCAAGGCCTTCGGGGCCGACCGCGGGATGCCGTTCCCCGTCACCGATCTGAAGAACGCCGACGTCGTGCTGCTCGCCGGGGCGAACCCGGCCGAGACCATGCCGCCGTTCGTCCAGCACCTGCGGGGCAGCGACCTGATCGTCGTCGACCCGCGGCGCACCCCGACCGCCGAGCTGGCGAGCCTGCACCTGGCACCCGCGCCCGGCACGGATCTCGCGCTGGCGCTGGGCATCCTGCACGCCGTCGTCGAGGGCGGTCTCCTCGATCAGTCCTATGTGGATGATCGAACGAACGGCTTCGCCGAGGTGTGGCGGATCGCGGCGAGCTGGTGGCCGGAGCGCGCCGAACGCGTCACCGGCGTCTCGGCCGCCGACATGCGCCTCGCCGCCGAGAAGCTCGCCGGCGCCCGCAACGCCTACGTCCTCACCGCCCGGGGCACCGAGCAGCACGCCACCGGCACCGCGACCGTCGGCGCCTGGATCAACCTCGCGCTGAGCCTCGGCCTGCCGGGCCGCCAGGGCTCGGGTTACGGCTGCCTCACCGGCCAGGGCAACGGCCAGGGTGGCCGCGAGCACGGCCAGAAGGCCGACCAGCTGCCCGGCTACCGCAAGCTCGACGACCCGGCCGCGCGCGAGTACGTCGCCGGCGTCTGGGGCGTCGACGCCGACAGCCTGCCCGGGCCCGGCCGTTCCGCCACCGAACTGCTCGAAGCGCTCGGCCAGGAGAACGGCCCGAAGGCGCTGATGGTCTTCGGCAGCAACGTCGTCGTCTCGGCCCCGCGCTCGCAGCGCGTCCAGGACCGGCTGGTGGCTCTCGACTTCCTGGTCGTCGCCGACTTCGTGCTGTCGGAGACCGCGGCGCTCGCCGACGTCGTCCTGCCGGTCACCCAGTGGGCCGAAGAAGACGGCACGCTCACCAACCTCGAAGGCCGGATCCTGCTGCGGCGCAAGGCGTTGACGCCGCCGCCGGGCGTCCGGTCCGACCTCGACGTCCTCCACGGCCTCGCGCAGCGGCTGGGACAGCCCGAAGGCCGGTTCCCGGCCGACGCCGAAACCGTGTTCGAGGAGCTGCGGATCGCGTCCAAGGGCGGCATCGCCGACTACTCCGGCGTCAGCTACGACCGGCTCCGCGACGGCGAGGCCCTGCACTGGCCGGTGCCGGAAACCGACCACCCCGGCACCCCGCGGATGTTCCTCGACACCTTCGCACACCCGGACGGCCGCGCGCGGTTCGTGCCGGTCGAGCACACCGGCCCCGCCGAGCTGCCCGACGACGAGTTCCCGTTGCAGGCCACCACGGGCCGCGTGCTCCAGCACTACCAGTCGGGCGCGCAGACCCGGCTCGTGCATGAGCTCAACGAGGTCGTGCCCGAGGCGTTCGTCGAGGTGCACCCGGACACCGCCAAGCGTGCCGGGCTCGAAGAAGGTGACCGGGCAGTGGTCCGCTCCCGGCGCGGCGAGACCGTCGCGAAGGTCCGGTTCGCGCAGAGTCTTAAGCCCGACCTCGTCTTCCTGCCGTTCCACTTCCCGGGTGAACAGCGCGCCAACCTGTTCACCAACCCGGCGCTCGACCCGGTCTCCCGGATGCCGGAGTTCAAGGTGTGTGCCGTTTCCCTGTCTACTGTGGATGGTGCCGCATGAGTCCCCGCGAAGTCGTCATCGTCGGCTACGGCATGGCCGGTGCCCGGCTGGCCGACGAGATCCGCCGTCGCGACCCGATCGCCGAGCGGGTCCGGCTGACCGTGCTCGGCGCCGAAAAGCACGCCGCCTACAACCGGGTGCTGCTGTCCGCCGTCGTCGCCGGGGGCATGAGCGCCGAGAGCGTCCGCCTGCACGACGACGAGTGGGCGCAGCGGCACAACATCGACCTCCGGCTCGGTGTCGACGTCGAACGCATCGACCGCGAGAAGCGCTGCGTCGAGCTCGCCGACGGCACATGCGTGGACTACGACGCCCTGGTCCTCGCCACCGGCGCGAACCCGTGGATCCCGCCGGTCGAAGGCCTCGAAGCCGGGCCGGGCGTGGTCGCCTTCCGCAGCCTCGACGACTGCGCCAAGATCCTCGACGCCGCCCGCTTCGGCGCACCCGTCGCGGTGCTCGGCGGCGGCCTGCTCGGCCTCGAAGCCGCCCGCGGGCTGGCCGGGCGCGGCAACCAGGTGACCGTCGTGCACCCGCTGGGCCACGTCATGGAACGCCAGCTCGACCCGGCCGCCGGCCACGTACTGGCCCGGCAGCTCACCGAGATGGGCGTGACCTTCCGCTTCGGTGCCACCGCCGCTCGCTACCTGCCCGGCGACGGGCTCAAGCTCGACGACGGCAGCCTGGTCCCGGCCGACCTGGTCGTGGTGGCCGCCGGCATCCGGGCCGAGACGCGGCTGGCCGCCGAAGCCGGTCTCGACGTCGACGGCGCCGTGCTGGTCGACGACGTGCTGCGCACCAGCGACGGCCGCATCCACGCCCTCGGCGACTGCGCCCGCCACCCGGGCGCCCCGGCCGGGCTGATCCAGCCCGCCTGGGAGCAGGCCGCCGTCCTCGCCGACGTCCTCACCGGGACGAACGCGGCGGCCCGCTACCGCGGCACCACGGCCGTCACCCGGCTCAAGGCCCGCGGCATCGACCTCGCCGCACTCGGCGAGACCCAGCTCGAAGCATCCGACAACGGCGCCGAGGTGCTCACCTTCAACGACCCCACCGGCGGCCGGTACGGCAAGCTCGTCGTCCGCGAAAACCGCGTCGCCGGGGCGATCCTGCTCGGCCTGCCCGACGCGGCCGCGACCATCACCCAGTTCCACGACCGCGGGACGCCGCTGCCGGACGACCGGCTCGCCGTCCTGCTCGGCCGCGCGCTGCCCACCGGCAGCACCCCGGCGGCCAGCCCCGCCGACCTGCCCGCGGCGGCGGTGATCTGCCGCTGCAACAACGTCACCAAGGGCCGGCTGATCGAAGCCTGGAAGGCCGGGGCCACCGACACCCCCGCACTGGCGCGGGCCACGCGAGCCACGACGGGATGCGGCGGGTGCACCGACACCGTCGGCGGCATCGCGAACTGGCTCGCCGCGCAGTGACCGATTCCCACTGACCGTCACGAACCGCCGCACGAAGGAGAACGCCGTGGCCCACCAAGGAAAGCACTGGATCGAACACTGGGAACCCGAGAACGAGCAGTTCTGGGAGTCCACGGGCAAGAAGGTCGCCCGCCGCAACCTCTGGTTCTCCGTCTTCGCCGAGCACATCGGCTTCTCGATCTGGACCCTGTGGTCGGTCATCGTCCTGTTCATGGGCAAGGACTACGTCTTCTCCGCCGCCGACAAGTTCCTCCTGGTCTCGACGCCGACGCTGATCGGCGGCCTGATGCGGCTGCCCTACACCTTCGCCGTGGCGAAGTTCGGCGGCCGCAACTGGACGGTGGTCAGCGCCGTGCTGCTGCTGATCCCCACCACGCTGGCCGCGATCGTGCTGCACCCCGGCACGTCGCTCGGCACCTTCCTGATCGTCGCCGCCCTCGGCGGGGTGGGCGGCGGCAACTTCGCCTCGTCGATGACGAACATCAACGCCTTCTACCCCGAGAAGCACAAGGGCTGGGCGCTGGGCCTCAACGCCGGCGGCGGCAACCTCGGCGTCGCGGCGATCCAGCTGGTCGGGCTCCTGGTGATCGGCACGGCGGGGGCGACCGCGCCCCGGCTGGTGCTGTTCGTCTACCTGCCGCTGATCGTGGTCGCCGCGCTGTGCGCGTACTTCTACATGGACAACCTCGCCACGATGAAGGGCGACACCAAGGCGATGCGCGAGGTCGTCAAGGACCCGCACACCTGGGTGATGTCGTTCCTCTACGTCGGCACGTTCGGTTCGTTCATCGGCTACAGCTTCGCCTTCGGCCTGGTGCTGCAGAACCAGTTCGGCCGCACCCCGCTGCAGGCGGCCGCGGTGACGTTCCTCGGCCCGCTGCTCGGTTCGCTCTCCCGGCCGGCCGGCGGCTGGCTGTCCGACCGGATCGGCGGCGGCAAGGTCACCTTCGCCACCTTCATCGGGATGGCGCTGGCCACGGTCGTGCTGATCCTCGCCTCGACGTCGAAGTCCCTGGCCCTGTTCACCATCGCCTTCATCGTGCTGTTCGTGCTGACCGGCATCGGCAACGGCTCGACGTACAAGATGATCCCGGCGATCTTCCGGGCCAAGGCGAAGGTGGCGATCTCGAACGGCGCCGAAGAGGCGGCCGAGCTGCTCAAGGCGCGGCGCCTGTCCGGCGCGCTGATCGGCCTGGCCGGCGCGATCGGCGCCGAGGGCGGCCTGTTCATCAACCTGGCCTTCCGGCAGTCGTTCGCCGACACGAAGAGCGGTGTCCCCGCCTTCGTCGGATTCCTGGTCTTCTACGGGCTGTGCTTCGCCGTCACCTGGGCGGTCTACCTGCGTAAGCCCGCCGAACAGCCCACGAGTGAGCGCGGTCTGGCGCTCGCGGGAGCGGAGGTCTGAGATGCCCACCCTGGTCGTCGCCGGACACGGCATGGTCGCCCATCGGCTCGTGGAGGCGGTGCGCGCGGAAGACCCTTCTGGAACCTGGCACATCGTCGTCCTGTCCGAGGAGCCGCGCCCGGCGTACGACCGGGTGGCGCTCACGTCCTACGTGGACACCTGGGACCCGGCTTCGCTGGCGCTGCCCGGCTCGGACTACGCGGGCGACCGGCACGTCGACCTCCGGCTCGGTGAGCCGGCGGTTTCGGTGGACCGGTCCGCGAAGACCGTCACCACGGCGTCCGGGGACGTCGTCGCCTACGACGCCCTGGTGCTGGCCACCGGCTCGCGGCCGTTCGTGCCGCCGGTGCCCGGGCACGACCTGGACGGCTGCTTCGTCTACCGGACCATCGAGGACCTCGACCGCATCCGCGCCGCGGCGGTCGAGAAGCCGGGCCGTGGCCGCCGGTCGGCCGTCGTCATCGGCGGTGGCCTGCTCGGCCTGGAGGCCGCGAAGGCGCTGCGGGACATGGGCCTGTCCCCGCACGTCGTCGAGATGGCGCCGCGGCTGATGCCGCTGCAGGTCGACGAGGGCGGCGGCTCGCTGCTGCGGCGGCTGATCACCAACCTCGACGTCACCGTCCACACGGGAACGTCGACCGACGCGATCGAGGCCGACGGCTCGCGGCTGCTGGCCAAGCTGGGCAACGGCACCGAGCTCGACGTCGACCTGGTCGTGTTCTCCGCCGGCGTCCGGCCGCGCGACGACCTCGCCCGGCAGTCCGGCCTGGACCTCGGCCCGCGTGGCGGTGTGCTCACCGACGCGTCCTGCCGCACCAGCGACCCGGCGATCTACGCGATCGGCGAGTGCGCCGCGGTCGAGGGTCGCGTGTACGGCATCGTGGCGCCCGGGTACGCGATGGCGGAAATCGTCGCCGCGCAGCTCACCGGCGGGGCCGGGACGTTCCCGGAGCCGGACACGTCCACGAAGCTGAAGCTGATGGGCGTCGACGTCGCTTCCTTCGGGGACGCGCACGCCCGGACGGAAGGTGCCCTCGAGGTCGCGGTCAACGACGCGGTCGCCGGGACGTACAAGAAGCTGGTGGTCACCGACGACGGCAAGACGCTGCTCGGCGGGGTGCTCGTCGGCGACGCCACCGAGTACAACACCCTGCGCGCCCTGGTCGGCCGTCCGCTGCCGGCCGAGCCGGGCGCGATCCTCTCCCCGGCGGGCGGCGGTGCGGCGGTCGGCGTCGACGCGCTGCCCGACGCGGCGCAGATCTGCTCGTGCAACGCGGTGTCGAAGGGCACGATCACCAGCGCCATCCACGAGGACGGCTGCGACACCGTCCCCAAGCTGAAGGCCTGCACCCGGGCGGGGACCGCGTGCGGGTCCTGCGTCCCGCTGCTGGGCAAGCTGCTCAGCGCGGCCGGGGTCGAGCAGTCGAAGGCCGTCTGCGAGCACTTCCCGCAGTCGCGCGCGGAGCTGTTCGAGATCGTCCAGGCCACCCGGATCGGCACGTTCAGCGAGCTGATCGCCCGCTACGGGACGGGCAGCGGCTGCGCGGTCTGCAAGCCGGCGGTGGCCTCCATCCTGGCCACCCTCGGCAACGGGCACGTGCTCGGCGGCGAGCAGATGACCCTGCAGGACACCAACGACCGGTACCTGGCCAACCTGCAGCGCAACGGCACGTACTCGGTGGTCCCGCGGATCCCCGGCGGGGAGATCACGCCGGACAAGCTGATCGTGATCGGCGAGGTGGCCCGCGACTTCGGGCTGTACACCAAGATCACCGGCGGCCAGCGGATCGACCTGTTCGGGGCCACGGTGGACCAGCTGCCGCTGATCTGGCGGCGGCTCGTCGACGCCGGGTTCGAGTCCGGGCACGCCTACGGCAAGGCGCTGCGGACGGTGAAGTCGTGCGTCGGGTCGACGTGGTGCCGCTACGGCGTGCAGGACAGCGTCGGGCTGGCGATCGAGCTGGAGCTGCGCTACCGCGGCCTGCGCTCGCCGCACAAGCTCAAGTCCGCGGTGTCCGGCTGCGCCCGGGAGTGCGCGGAGGCGCGGGGCAAGGACTTCGGCATCATCGCCACCGAGAACGGCTGGAACCTCTACGTCGGCGGCAACGGCGGCACCACCCCGCGGCACGCCGAGCTGCTCGTGTCCGATGTGGACACCGAGACGCTGATCCGGACCATCGACCGGTTCCTGATGTTCTACGTGCGCACCGCCGACCGGCTGCAGCGGACCGCGCCCTGGATCGAGGAGCTCGACGGCGGGCTCGACCACCTGCGCGCGGTGATCGTCGACGACTCGCTCGGCATCTGCGAAGACCTCGACGCGGCGATGGCCAAGCACGTCGACAACTACGCCGACGAGTGGAAGGGCGTGCTGGAGGACCCGGAGAAGCTGGCCCGCTTCACCTCCTTCGTCAACGCCCCGGGCACGCCCGACCCGGCGATCTCGTTCCGCGAGGAGCGGCAGCAGAAAGTGCCCGTCATGCTGGGAGTTCCGGAGGTGCGGCGATGACCACGTCGATCGAACGGACCTGGACGGCGATCTGCTCGGCCGCTCAGGTGGCCGAGTACTCGGGTGTCGCCGCGCTGCTCGACGGCGGCGTGCAGGTGGCGATCTTCCGGCTTCCCGGCGACCGGTTCTTCGCGCTGTCCAACTGGGACCCGTGCAGCGGCGCGGCGGTGCTCTCGCGCGGCATCGTCGGTGACGCGGACGGTGTCCCGGTGGTCGCTTCGCCGGTCTACAAGGAGCGGTTCGTCCTCGAAACCGGCCGGTGCCTGGACGCCGCGGACGTCTCGGTACCGGTCTACGAGGTGCGGGTGCGGGAAGGCGTCGTCGAAGTGGAGAGCCCGTGAGCGATGTGCTCCCGCTGGCCGGTTTCGTGATCGGCATCACCGCGGCGCGCCGGGCTGACGAGCTCGGCGCGCTGCTGGTGCGCAAGGGGGCGAGCGTCCGGTACGGCCCGGCGATCCGGATCGTGCCGCTGACGGACGACACCGAGCTGCACGCGGCGACCACCGCGTTGCTGGCCTCGCCGGTGGACGCGGTCGTCGCGACCACCGGCATCGGCTTCCGCGGCTGGCTCGAGGCGGCGGAGGGCTGGGGGCTGGGGGACACCCTGCTCGACCGGCTGTCGTCGGCGACGCTGCTGGCGCGGGGGCCGAAGGTGACCGGCGCGCTGCGGGCGGCCGGGCTGTCGGAGTCGTACTCACCGGCGTCCGAGAGCAACGCGGAGCTGCTGCAGCACCTGCTCTCGTCGGGGGTCGACGGGCTGCGGATCGCGGTCCAGCTGCACGGCGAGCCGCTGCCGTACTTCGTGGACACGCTGCGCGCGGCCGGCGCCGAGGTGATCGAGATCCCGGTGTACCGCTGGGTCGGCCCGGTCGACCCGAGCCCGGTGGACCGGCTACTGGACGGCGTCCTGGACGGTTCGATCCACGCGCTGCCGTTCACCAGCGCGCCGGCGGCGGCGTCCCTCATCGCACTGGCCCGGCGCACGGGCCGGCTGCCGGGACTCGTCACGGCGCTGTCCGGCCCGGTGGTGGCGGCCTGCGTCGGACCCATCACGGCCGGCCCGTTGGCGGCTCTGGGGGTGCCGACGGTCCAGCCCCACCGCGCGCGGATCGGGGCGCTGGCCCGCACGGTGGCGGAGACGCTGGTGGCCCGCTCCCCGCGGCTGCGGGCGGGAGGAAGGTCGATCGAGCTCCGCGGCCAGGCGGCGATCGTGGACGGCGAGTGGTGCGAGGTCGCGCCGGCGCCGATGGCGCTGCTGCGGGCGTTGGCGGCGTCACCGGGGCGCGTGGTGTCCCGGCGCGAGCTGATCTCGGCGTTGCCCGGGGGTGGCGAGGAGCACGCGGTGGAGACGGCGATCGGCAGGCTGCGGACGTCACTGGGTGGCGGGAAGGTGGTCCAGACGGTGGTGAAGCGGGGGTACCGGCTGGCCGTGGACGCCTGACGGGCGTGTCAGTGGCCGTGTCAGTGCGGTGGCCTTCCGGTGTCAGCGGGCCCGGCGAAAGTGGTTCTCACAGCGAGCAACCCACTTCGTCAAGGAGAATCCGATGCAGAAGTTCACCACCACCGCCCCGATCGCCACCGTTCTCGAGATCCCGGCCGGCCGCGTCCGGTTCGCCGCTTCCGACCGCTCGGACAGCACGGTCCAGGTCCGCCCCGCCGACCCGTCGAAGAGCCGCGACGTGAAGGCGGCTTCGCAGGCGTCGGTGTCTTTCGACGACGGCGTCCTGCGGGTCGAGGTCCCGGCGAAGAACCAGTACTTCGGCCCCTCCGGCGCGGTCGACGTGACGATCGAGCTGCCCGCGGGATCGTCGGTCGAGGCCAAGGCCGCGAGCGTCGAGCTGCGGGGCGACGGCCCGCTCGGCGCCGTCACCGTCGAGGGCGCCCACGGCGAGGTGGTCTTCGACGAGGCCGCGAGCCTGCGCCTGAGGGCCCACGCGGGTGACGTGTCGGTCGGCCGCCTGACCGGCCCGGCGGAGATCACCACGGGCAAGGGCGACATCCGCATCGCCGAGGCGGCGAGCGGCAACCTGGTCCTGAGCACCCAGGCGGGCGACATCACCATCGGCGCGGCGTCGGGTGTCTCGGCGTCCCTGGACGCGGGCACGACGTACGGCCGGATCCGCAACGCGCTCAAGAACGAGGGGACGGCGGCCCTGACGATCCAGGCAACCACGTCCTACGGCGACATCGACGCCCACAGCCTGTGACGGCGCCGGAAGCGCCCCGACGTGGTGTTCGCTCGCGCGGGAACCACGTTGGGGCGCTTGGGGCCGGCCGAAATTGTCGGTGCCTGCCGGTAAAGTGGAAAACGGGGGGCGCCCCCGCAGGCGGAGCCTGGGTTGGCAAAGCGCTCGGCGGCCAGAATTGTCGGTGCCCGCTGGTGGCGTGTTTGCGGCGGCCTTCTTTGGCGATCCCGGCGGGTCCGCCGCAGCGGGAGAGGATCTTCAGGACTGCCGGGTGGCTGATCCGCGGGCCGAGGGCGTGTTCGAGGTGGAGCGGATGCCGGTGAGCAGGCCGCGGATGCCGGTGGCTTCGCCGGCCAGGTCGTCGTCGAACCCGACCAGCACCGCCCGCGCGGCGTCGACCGGCCGGAGTGTGTGGGGCAGGGAGCGGGCATCGGCGATGACGAGCGCGTCCCGGGCGTCGGTTTTGGCGCGGCCGGGGTAGAGGTCGGCGATGCGGCGCATCGCCGGCTCGGGCAGGTAGGGGTGTCGGGCGCAGGCGGGTATCAACCGGCCCAGGTGACCGCGTGCTTCTCGAACCCCCGTACCTCCGCCAGCCGGGCCGCCTCGGCCTCCGCCTCTTCGCGGGCCGACGGGCGCAGCGGGTCGAAGGCCGTCAGCGTGATCGTCAGCTTCGCGCCGCTGCTCTTCGCCCGCCACGTTCCCGCGATGTCGCCGTCGGCCACCAGTACTCCCGGGTTGCCCAGCATCTTCCAGACTTCCTTGCGCCGCAACGGGTCCGGGACCAGCAGCGTCTTGTCCCGCGCCTGGATGAACGGGTCCAGCGGGGGCAGCAGCCGGACCACGTCCGGCTCCGGCGGGTTCGACAGCGCGTCGAGCCGGTCCGCGGGCAGGTACCGGGTCTTGCCCTCGACGTCCACCGGCACCAGGTCCGCGGGCCACGTCCGGTCGACCACCGCCCGGGCCGTGCCCGCGAACTCCGCCGCCTCCCCCGGGGACGCCGGGCCGTTGAGCCGCAGGTACCGCTCGATCACCGCCGTCGCCGCCGCCGGGTCCGGGGTTTTGCGCAGCCGGCCGCGGCCTTCCAGCGGGGCCAGCGTCGCCGGCGACGCCCCCGACACCAGGCGGAGGCCGCCGAGCGGGGCCGCGATGCGCATCAGCTGCTCGTGGATGTGCGTCGCGTTGCAGCCTCGGCACCAGCGCGACAACGACGGCGGCAGGGCCTTCGTGACCGCCGTCGAGACCGCGCCCTTGGTCATCGGTTTCGTGACGACCTTCCGGAGCGCGGCCGCCGCGGTGAAGACCACTTCGGACGCGGAGAGCCCGGTCGCCGCCAGTTCCTTGCGCTGCCACAGCATCCGGGCCAGCGCGTCCGCGTCGTCCAGCGGCACCAGCGCCCGGAGCACCTCCGGCAGGTCCGGACGCAGGTGGTAGTGCGGCGCGCCGCGCAGCGTCCAGGCCAGGACGAGCCGCTCGTCCTCCAGGACCGGCGGGCCGTCGAACCGCGCCGCGAGGGCGAGCAGCGCCGTGTCGCGCATGCTGTCCTGCAGCCCGGCCCGGACGACCGCGAGGTCGGCGACGTCCTTCGCCGTGCGGTGCAGGCCGTGCTCGGCGATGCGGTAGGCGAGTACCTGGCGGCGGTCCACGGGGCAGCTCCTAGAACGCGTACTCGAAGGTGTAGCCCATCTTGTCCTCGCCGAGCGCGCCCCCGGACGTGCCGCTGCCGGTGATCCCGGCCAGTTCGCCGGTGCCCGAGCCGGGGACGACGGTGAACGTCGAGGCGAAGCCCTTGGCGTCGAAGGTGTACTCGTGCCGGATGACGAACGTCCCTTCGCGACCCTCGACCTTACCCTCGAAGCGCTCGAAGGCCGGTGCCGTCGTTCCGCCGCTTTCGTACCCTTCGCCCGCGTAGTACAGCAGAAGGTCGCAGATCGACTCACCCTCGACGACGCCTTCGTACGCGAAGGTGGCGTGCGCGTAGGCCACCCGAGGGCCGCCCTCGGTGCCGCTGACGATCTTCTCTTCCCAGTTCTTCGCCGTGAATCCGTTCATGAGGACCACCCTGCCGGGCATACCTGTCAGCTCGTGTCAGGTATTTCTGCCAAAATCGGGACATGCGCGCGAGCCGCCTCCTGTCCGTCCTCCTGCTGCTGCAGAACCGCGGCCGGATGACGGCCGAAGAGCTGGCCGAAGAACTCGAAGTCTCGGTGCGGACGGTCTACCGGGACATCGACGCGCTGTCGGCGTCCGGCGTCCCGGTGTACGCCGACCGCGGCCGGACCGGCGGCTACCGGCTGGTCGACGGCTACCGCACCCGGCTCACCGGGATGACCGAGGAAGAGGCCCAGTCGCTGTCGCTGGCCGGCCTGCCGGTGGCGGCCGCCGAGCTGGGGCTCGGCACGGTGCTGGCGGCGGCGCAGCTCAAGCTGTACGCCGCGCTGCCTGCCGAGCTGCGCGACCGGGCCGGGCGCGTCGCCGAGCGGTTCTACCTGGACGTTCCCGGCTGGCACCGGGGCATCGAAAGCCTGCCGGCGCTCTCGGCGATCGCCGACGCCGTGTGGTCGTCGCACCGGATCCGGATCCGCTACGAACGCTGGGGGCAGCGGGTCGTCGAACGGGAGCTGGAGCCGCTGGGGCTGATCCTCAAGGCGGGCAACTGGTACCTCGCCGGCCGCTGCGACGGCACCGACCGGACGTACCGGATCTCGCGCGTGCTGGAGCTGACCGACCTCGGCGAGGTGTTCGAGCGGCCGGCCGGCTTCGACCTCGCGGCGTACTGGCGGGAGTGGTCCGAGCAGTTCGAGCGCCGGATGTTCCCGCGCGTGGCGGTGGTGCGCCTTTCGCCGCGGGCGCAGGCTCTCGTACCGTTCTACGCAGGTTCTGTCGGCGCCCGCGCGTTGCGCGACTGCCGGAACGAGCCCGACGCGGACGGCTGGCTCACCGTGGAGCTGCCGGTGGAGCCGGGCGAACCGGCCATCGGCGAGCTGCTGCGCTTCGGGCCGCACCTGGAGGTCCTGGCACCGGCGGACCTCCGGGCGGAGCTGGCCGGAGCAATCGAAGAGATGGGCGCGTTCTATGGGTGAGCTGAACGGGATCGCCATCGGGGTCACGGCCGAGCGGCGAGCCGGCGAGTTCATCGCGGCGCTCGAGCGGTACGGCGCCGACGTCCGGCACGCGCCGACGATCACCATCGTGCCCCTGGACGCCGACCCCGAGCTGCGCACGGGCACCGAGGCCGTGCTGGCGGCCCCGATCGGGTTCACGGTGGTCACGACGGGCGCCGGCTTCCGCGGCTGGCTCGCCGCGGCCGAAGGCTGGGGCCAGCGTGATCGGCTCGTGGCGGCGATGGGCGAGTCCCGGATCTACGCCCGCGGCCCGAAGGCGGTGGGCGCGGTCCGCGGGGCCGGCCTGCGCGAGTCCTTTTCGGCTGCTTCGGAGTCGAACGCCGAGCTGTTCGGGGCACTGGCCGAGGCCGGGATCGAGGGCGAGCGGGTGGCCGTCCAGCTGCACGGCACGAGGCTGCCGGAGCTCACGGACCCGCTGGTGCGGGCGGGCGCCTCGCTGGTGGAGCTGCAGCCGTACCGCTGGCACTCGCCGCCGGACGTGACGCCGGTCCACGACCTGATCGACGCGGCCGTCGCGGGCGAGCTGGACGCACTGGCCTTCACGAGCGCGCCCGCGGCGGCGAACTTCCTGACGCTGGCTCGGTCGTACGGCCGTTACGACGAGCTGCTGGCCGCTCTGCGCGGCCCGCTGGCGTGCGCCTGCGTCGGCCCGGTGACGGCGGCCCCGCTGGAGGCGGCGGGCATCGGGACGCTGCAGCCGGACCGCCAGCGCCTGGGCGCACTGGTGAAGCTTCTGGTCACGGAGCTGGGGAAGGCCTGAGTCGCCGGCGGCGCTTCGCCCGCCGCCGGTCGTCGTCGGCCGGCACTGCGCCGATCTCCTCAGTCCTCTTCGGCCGGTATCTCGCCCGCCTCCGCGGCCCGGACCGCCTCGCGCCCGGCCGCTTCCTCGCTCATCCCGAGCCGCCAATAGCCCGTGAAGCAGATCCGCCGCTTGTCGACCTCGCGCTCCCGCACCAGGTGACGCCGCACCGACTTCACCACGCCCGCCTCGCCGGACACCCACGCGTACGGCGTCCCGCCCGGGAACGTCGCGCCGCGCAGCGCCTCCAGCAACGCCTCGCCCAGCGGCCGCGCGCCGCGCACGACCCAGTGGATCTCCACCGCCCCGCGCGTCTCGAACACCTGCCGCTCCGCGCGGTCGCCCAGCTCGACGTACACCGAGGCCCGCGCGCCCGGCGGGAGCTGCTCGACGATCGCGCCGATCGCCGGCAGCGCCGTCTCGTCACCCACCAGCAGCTGCCAGTCGCAGCTTTCGGGCAGCGCGTACAGCCCGTACGGCCCGGTGAACACCACCCGGTCGCCCGGTGTCACCCGCGACGCCCACGCCGAAGCCGGCCCGGAATCGCCGTGCAGCACGAACTCCACGTCGATCTCCGCCGCTTCCGGGCGGTGGGCCCGGACCGTGTACGTGCGCATCGGCGGCCGGACGGCGTCCGGCATCGCCAGGTACGTCCGGTACCAGGACATCACGTCGGAGGCGGCCTCCGGCAGCACCGGCGCCGCCTGCCCCGGCAGCGGGAAGAACACCTTGACGTACTGGTCGGGCGCGCCGGCCGGCACGTCGCGGAAGCTCTCCGCGGCGAACGTCACGCGCACCAGGTGCGGCGTCACCGGCCGGACGGCGGTCACCGCGCCCGGTGGTACGTCAGGGCGGGGCGCTCCAGCTGAGTCGTCATTAGGCGAGGCTAACCTAATGACTGCGGTTCAGAACAGCCCTTCCGGTTCGTTGTCCTCCTCTCCGTCCGGTTTCCACCGGTACTTCCGCAGGTCGATGCGCTGGCCGTCGGCCAGGACACCCTCGGCGCGCAGCCGTTCCAGCTGGTCGTGGACCAGGTGCGGCGCCGGGGTGCCGTTCGCGCGCAGGATCCGGTGCCACGGCAGGTCGTGCCCGTCCTCGGCGAGGATCGCGCCGACCATCCGCGGCGACGGCGCCCCCGCGAGGGCCGCGATGTCGCCATACGTCGCCACCGTGCCGGCCGGCACCGACTCGATGATCTCCCGCACGCGCTCGTGCAGAACGTCGTCCATACCGACACTCTGCCGTAGGGGTACGACATTTTTCGGGGGTTCGGGTGGCGGAGCCCCGGATGTCACCGACACTTTCGGCAACCATCCAGCGCACCGGCGGCGGCCTTCACCGCGTTCGAGCGTGCCGGTGCGCCACCCGGGGGACCCGGCGTGGTTCCATCGCTGGGTGAACGCGAGGCGAACGGCGCAGGCGGACGCGCGGCTGGTGCGCACGCCGATCACCGCCACACCCTCGTTCACCTGGGACGAAGGCGCCCGGCGCGTGCTCTCCGCGCCCGGCGGGTTCCTCCGCGTGCTCGGCGGGCCCGGCACCGGCAAGACGGCGCTGCTGGCCTCGGCCGCCACCCGCCGGATCGCCGAGGGCGCGGACCCGGAGAGCGTGCTCGTGCTCACCACGTCCCGCCGGTCCGCCGACGCGCTGCGCGCCGACATCACGCGGCGGCTCACCGCCGATCCCGACCTGGCGCGGCCGCTGCCCCGGACCGTCCGCGAGCCGCTCGTCCGCACCGTGCACTCCTACGCCTACTCGCTGCTGCGGCTGGAGGCGATGGCCGAAGAGCTCCCGCCGCCGCGGCTGCTGGCCGGTGCCGAGCAGGACGTCGTCGTCCGCGAGCTGCTGGCCGGCGACCTCGACGAAGAAGCCGAGTACTGGCCCGAGCAGCTGCGGCCTGCCCTGATGGTCCCCGGCTTCGCCGAAGAGCTGCGTGACCTGCTGATGCGGGCGGCCGAGCGCGGGCTCGGCCCCGAGGACCTCGCCGAGCTGGGCCGCCGCCGCGGCCGCGAGGAGTGGGTCGCCGCCGGGCAGTTCTGGGCGCAGTACGAAGAAGTGACGCAGCTGCAGGGCGCGGGCGGCAACGCCCTCGGCGTGGCGAGCGCGCCCGCGCTGGACGCCGCCGAGCTGGTCACCTCCGCGCTGCTGGCCCTCGAAGACGACGACGAGCTGCGCGAACGCGAGCGCACCCGCGTCCGGCACCTGTTCGTCGACGACGCCCACCACCTCGACCCGCTGCAGACCAGCCTGGTCCGGGTGATCGGGCACACCGCGGCCGAGTTCGTGGTGGCCGGCGACCCCGACCAGAACGTGTTCTCCTTCCGCGGCGCCGACGCGCGCCTGTTCGCCGACGCCGACCCGGACGGCAGCCGGACCGTCACGCTCACCACCGCCCACCGGCTCGCCCCGGCCGTGCGGCTCGCGGTGGCCAAGATCGGCGCGACGCTGCCGGGCGCGTCGCCGCACCGCAAGATCCTCCCGCCGAAGGGGGCGACCGGCGGGAACGTCCGGGTCCGCGTGATGCCGACCCCGGCCGCCGAAGCGAGCTGGATCGCCGACCAGCTCCGCCGCGCGCACCTCGTCGACGGCGTGCCGTGGTCGGAGATCGCGGTGCTCGTCCGGTCGCCCGCGCGCACCTTCCTGGTGCTGCAACGCGCTTTGCGCGCGGCCGGTGTCCCGATCGGGTCGGCGACCGAGGAACTGCCGCTCGCCAAGCAGCCCGCGGTGCGGCCGCTGCTGGCCGTGCTGAAGCTCGCGCCGTCGCCCGAGCTGCTCGACATCGACCTCGCGGAAATGCTGCTTTCGTCGTCGCTCGGCGGCGCGGATCCCCTGGCGCTGCGCCGGTTGCGCCGCGGTCTGCGCCGGCTCGAACTGGCCGGCGGCGGGCAGCGGTCGAGCGACGAACTGCTCGTGGAAGCGCTGCGCGGTGGGGACATCCTGGCCGGGCTCGCCGACGCCGAGGCCGAACCGGTGCGGCGCGTCGGCGGGCTGCTGCGCGTCACGCACCAGGCCGTGGCACGCGGCGAGGGCGTCGAGCAGGTGCTGTGGCAGCTGTGGCGGGAAAGCGGGCTCCAGGACAAGCTGTTGAAGCAGGTCGAGCGCGGCGGTTCGCTGGGCGCGCAGGCCGATCGCGACCTCGACGCCGTCGTGGCGCTGTTCGACGCCGCGGGCCGGTACGTCGACCGGCTGCCCCGCGCGAGTGTGGCCTCCTTCGCCGATTACCTCGGCGCGCAACGGATCGCGGGGGACACCCTGGCGCCGGCGGCCGTCCCGGGCGACGGCGTCTCGCTGCTCACCGCGCACGCCGCCGCCGGTCGCGAGTGGACGGTCGTCGCCGTCGCCGGTGTCCAGGAGGGCGCGTGGCCGGACCTGCGGCTGCGCGGGTCGGTGCTGGGGGTGGAGCGGCTCAAGGACCTGATGGCCGGGGTCGACGACGACGCCGTCTCCCAGACCGCGCCGATCCTCGCCGAAGAGCGGCGCCTGTTCTACCTCGCGATGAGCCGGGCGAAGCAGACGCTGCTGGTCACGGCGGTGTCGGGGGAGGACGAGCAGCCGTCCCGGTTCCTCGACGACCTGGAGGAGAACGGCGCCGACGACGGCGGGCTCGACTCGCGGATGAAGCCGCCGGGCCGGTCGCTGGTGCTCGCCGAGCTGGTGGGGGAGCTGCGCGAGGTCGTCTGCGACGACAAGGCCGAGCCCGCGCGGCGGCGCCGGGCGGCGAAGCAGCTCGCCCGGCTGGCCGACGCGAAGGTGCCGGGTGCGCACCCGTCGACGTGGTACGGCCTGCTGCCGGCCTCCAGCGACGAGCCGGTGCACCCGCCGGGCGACCTGATCCGGATCTCACCGTCCACCGTGGAGATCCTGACGAAGTGCCCGCTGCGCTGGATGATCGAGCGCCACGGCGGCAGCGACCCGGCCCAGCTGGCCGCGGTGACCGGGACGCTGGTGCACGGGCTCGCCCAGGCGGTGGCGTCCGGCAGCACGGACGCGGAGCTGCAGGCGGCCCTGGACGACGCTTGGGTGCGGGTCGACGCGGGGGCGCCGTGGTTCTCCCGGCGGGAGCGGCGGCGCGTCGAGCAGATGCTGCGGAACTTCACGACGTGGCTGGAGCGCAGCCGGGCGGAGCTGAAGGAAGCCGGGGTCGAGCAGGACATCGAGGTCGAGCTGCCGGCCGGCGGTGACGACGAGGTCCGGGTGCTGCTGCGCGGGCGGGTCGACCGGGTGGAGCTGGACTCCGAGGGGCGGCCGGTGATCGTGGACATCAAGACGGGGAAGGTCCCGGTGTCGGGGGCGGAGGCCGAGGCGCACCCGCAGCTCGCGGCGTACCAGCTGGCGGTGCTGCTGGGGGCGATCGAAGGCCGCACCGAGGCCGGCGGTGCGCGGCTGGTGTACGTCGCGAAGGCGAACAACAAGACGGGAGCGACGGAACGGTCTCAGCCGCCGCTCGACGAGGTGGGCGGCAAGCAGTGGCTGGAGCTGGTCCAGAAGGCGGCGGCTTCGGCGGCGGGGCCGGACTACCAGGCGCAGGAGAACGTGGACTGCGACCGGTGCCCGGCGCGCGGGTGCTGCCCGCTGCGGCCTGAGGGACGGCAGGTGCCGGGCCCGTGACCCGCACGAAAAGCGTCGTGAGTGGTAGAGCGGGTTCCAACCCTCTTTGCCATTCACGACCGGCCGGGCGGTGTGCGTGAGCCCGCTGGTCATCGCCAACCCCGTCGAGCCCGCCGAGCTCGCCGATGCCCTCGGCCTGCACCGGCCCACGCCCGAGCAGGCCACCGTCATCGCCGCGCCCGTCGAACCCTCGCTCGTCGTCGCCGGCGCCGGGGCGGGGAAGACCGAAACCATGGCCGCGCGGGTCGTCTGGCTCGTCGCGAACGGCATCGTCAGCCCCGATCGCGTCCTCGGCCTCACCTTCACCCGCAAAGCCGCGCGCCAGCTCGGCGAACGCGTCCGCGCCCGGCTCCGCCGCCTCGCCGGGTCCGGCCTGCTCGACCGCCTCGACCCGACCGGCGGCCTGCGGGCCACCGTGGTCGCCGGCGAACCCACCGTCCTCACTTACCACGCCTACGCCGGGCGCCTGCTGTCCGAACACGGCCTGCGCCTGCCGGTGCAGCCCGGTGTCCGGCTGCTCTCGGAGACCTCGTCGTGGCAGATCGCGCACCGCGTGGTGTCCACATGGGACAACGAGCTCGACACCGACCGCGTCCCGCCGACCGTCACCGCCGACCTCCTCGCCCTGGCCGGCGAACTCGGCGAGCACCTCGTCTCGACCGAGCAGCTCGCCGAGTACACGACCTGGCTGTGCCGCGTCATCGAAAACGCCCCGCGCGCCAAGGGACAGCGGGCCGCGCTGCCGCAGAAGCTCACCGAAATCATGGCCGCGCAGCACTTCCGGCTCGCGCTGCTGCCGCTCGTCGACGACTACCACCGCCGCAAGCGCAACGAAGGCGCGCTCGACTTCGCCGACCAGATGTCGCTGGCCGCCCAGCTGACCGGCGGGTACCCGTCGGTCGTGCGGGGCGAGCGGGAGCGCTACGGCGCCGTCCTCCTCGACGAGTACCAGGACACCGGACACGCCCAGCGCGTGCTGCTGCGGGCGCTGTTCGGCGGCGTCGAGAACCCGCCGATGCCGGTCACCGCCGTCGGCGACCCCGCGCAGGCCATCTACGGCTGGCGCGGCGCCAGCGCGGCCAACCTGCCCCGGTTCACCACGGACTTCCCGCGCTTCGACGGCGAACGGCTCGTGCCCGCGCACGAATTCGGGTTGCTGACCAGTTTCCGCAACCCGCCGGAGATCCTGGACCTGGCGAACGCGATCGCCGAACCGCTGCGCGCCGCCGGCCTCGGCGTCGAACGGCTGCGGGCGCGCGAAGGCGCCGGGCCCGCGGACATCGCGTGCGCGCTGCTGCCGGACATCCGCGCCGAACGCGCGTGGGTCGCCGACGCACTGGCCCGGCGCTGGTACGCCCACCAGGAACAGGCCGGCAAGCCGCCGACCGCCGCGGTGCTGGTGCGGCGCCGCGCCGACATGGCCCCGATCGCCGCCGAACTGCGGGCGCGCGGGCTGCCGGTCGAAGTCGTCGGGCTCGGCGGGCTGCTGGACGAACCCGAGGTCGCGGACCTCGTGTCGACGCTGAAGGTGCTCGCCGACCCGCTGTCCGGCAGCGCGGCGGCCCGGCTGCTGACCGGCGCCCGCTGGCGGCTCTCGGCCGCGGACGTCGCCGCGCTGTGGCGGCGGGCCGGGGAACTGTCCAGCCCGGAGAAGCCGGACACCCCGGAGCTGGTCGTCGAGCGCGTCGAGCAGGCCGGGCTGATCGACGCCATCGACGAGCCCGGCGATCCCGACCGGTACTCCGAAGAGGGCTACCGGCGGATCCGGCGGATCGGCTGGGAGCTGGCCGCGCTGCGGCGGCGGCTCGACCAGTCGCTGCCGGAGCTGGTCGCCGACGTCGAACGCACCATGCTGCTGGACGTCGAGTCCCTGGCCCGGCCGGGCTCGGCGGGCCGGGCGCACCTGGACGCGTTCGCCGAAGTCGTCACCGACTACGCCGAGACCGCGCCGACGGCCACCCTGCTGTCCTTTGTGGACTACCTGAACACCGCCGCGCACGCCGAAGACGGCCTCACCCCGGGCGAGGTCGAGGTCGTGCCGGACCGCGTGCAGGTGCTGACCGTGCACTCGGCGAAGGGCCTCGAGTGGGAGGTCGTCGCCGTGCCGCACCTGGTGCGCGAGGTGTTCCCCGGACGGCGGCGGTCGTCGTCGTGGCTGCGGACGGCGACTTCGCTGCCGGCCAAGCTGCGCGGTGACGCCGAAGACCTGCCGGTGCTGAACATCGCCGAGGGGTTCGACCGCAAGGAAGTCCAAGAAGGACTGGAGCTGCACGAAGCCGGGTTCGTCGAGCGGGAGCAGGCGGAGGAACGGCGGCTCTGCTACGTCGCGCTGACGCGGTCGGAGCACGCGCTGATCGTGTCCGGGCACTGGTGGAACGAGAGCAGCAGCCGGGCGAAGGGGCCGTCGGAGTTCCTCACCGAGATCGCCGGCGTCGTGCGCGAGACCGGCGACGGGCAGCTGGCCGAGTGGGCGCCGGAGCCGACCGAGGACGACGAAAACCCGCTGGTGTCGGACTCGCGGGCGGCGCGCTGGCCGGTCGACCCGCTCGGTGACCGCCGCACCGGCGTGCAGACCGGCGTGGAGCTGGTGTCCGAGGCGCTGGCTTCGCCCGACGCGTCTCCGGAAGAAGAGGAAGAGGACGATCCGGACGGGTGGCTGACCGACACCGACGTCCTGCTGGAGGAGTGGGCGCGCAAGGACGACCACGTGCACCGGGTCCCGCTGCCGTCGCGGCTTTCGGTGAGCCAGCTGGTCGCACTGGCCGACGACGCCGCCCGGCTGGCCGCCGACCTGCGCCGTCCGCTCCCGGTGGAGCCCAACAGCTTCGCCCGCCGCGGCACGGAGTTCCACGGCTGGCTGGAACGCCGGTTCGCCGGCGACCAGCTCATCGAGATCGACGACCTCCCGGGCGCGGCCGACTTCGGCGAGGCCCCCGACGCCGACTTCGAGGAACTCCAGACGGAGTTCGAGAAGAGCGAGTGGGCGGCGCGCGTCCCGGTGGCGGTGGAGGTGACGTTCTCGGCCGACGTCGAGGGGATCACCCTGCGCGGCCGCATGGACGCGGTCTTCGCCGACCCCGACGGCGGCTGGACGGTCGTCGACTGGAAGACCGGATCGGTCCCGCCGGAGTCCCGGATCCCGGCGTTGTCGGTCCAGCTGGCGGCGTACCGGATGGCTTGGGCGGCGCTGAAGAACGTCCCGGTGGAGCGGGTCCGCGCGGCCTTCCACTACGTCCGCGCGAACCGCACGATCCGCCCGGCCGACCTGCTGACCCCGGAAGCCCTCCGCAGCCTCCTCCGCGACCTCCCCGAGGCGTGATCAGAGAGCCGACACGCGTGATTGAGAAGTCGACACGCGTGATTGAGGGGACGACACGCCGGGGCTGGGGCCGAGCCGCCGTGTCGACCCTTGAATCACGCGAGTTGACCCTTCAATCACGCGTGTCGACCGCTGGATCACGCGGGTTACGCGTTGTCGCGGACCTTCAGGGCCCAGGCGATCAGGGGCCACTGGAGGGGCAGGCGGGCCCAGGCGATCGCGCGCTGCGGGGCCGGCGCCCGACGAGCGTCCACGGCCATCTTTACGTTGCCGGGGAAGACGCCCAGGAACAGCAGGGCCGCCGCCAGGCCGCCGAGACGGCGGGTGCGGGGCGCCGCCACCGCGACCGCGACCGCCAGCTCCGCCACCCCCGAGCCGTACGTCCACGCCCGCCGCGAGCCCGGCAGGGACGCCGGGATCAGGCCGTCGAACGGCTTCGGGACGGCGAAGTGCAGGACGCCCATCGTGCCCAGCGCGCCGGCGAGGATGTGCGCGGGCCGTTGCGAGGTTGCCATGAACTCATCGTTTCACGCGGCGGCGAGGAGTCCGGTTCGGTTATCCTCCGGGCGTGAGTGACGCTCGACACGAGCCAGCATGAAGGCCCTCAAACGGTTGCCGCTGGGCAGTCTCACCGATCGGCCCGACCACGAGCTCGTCGGCGTCCTGCGGATGCCGGAGCTGACGGTCAGCCCGCTCCGCTCGATCGTCAAGCGGATCATCGGCGCGCTGCTCGCGCTGCTGGCCACGGTGGTCATCGTCTACGTCGACCGCGACGGCTACCGCGACGCCAACGGCGACGGCCTGTCCCTGCTGGACAGCCTGTACTACGCCACCGTCTCGCTGTCGACCACCGGCTACGGCGACATCGCGCCCGCCACGTCGTCCGCGCGGCTGGTGAACGTCCTCGTCATCACCCCGCTGCGGGTGCTCTTCCTCATCGTCCTGGTCGGGACCACCCTGGAAGTGCTCACCGAGCGCTCCCGCCAGGCGTTCAAGATCCAGAAGTGGAGGACCAAGGTGCGCGACCACACGGTCGTCGTCGGGTTCGGCACCAAGGGCCGGTCCGCCGTCAACGCGCTGCTCGGCGACGAGAACATCGAACCGGGCCAGATCGTCGTCGTCGACACCGACCAGGCGGCCCTCGACGCGGCAAGCGCGCTCGGGCTGGTCGCCGTGCACGGCTCGGCCACCCGGTCCGACGTGCTGCGCGTGGCCGCCGTGCAGCACGCGCGCGCGGTCGTGGTCGCCCCGAACCGCGACGACACGGCGGTGCTCGTCACCCTCACCGCGCGCGAGCTGGCCCCCAAGGCCCACATCGTCGCGTCGGTGCGGGAGGCGGAGAACGTCCACCTGCTCAAGCAGTCGGGCGCCAACCAGGTCGTCGTCTCCAGCGAGACGGCCGGGAGGCTGCTCGGCATGGCGACGTCGACGCCGCTGGTCGTCGACATCATGGAGGACCTGCTCACGCCCGAGTCGGGCCTGGCGATCGCCGAGCGGCCGGTCGAACCGTCCGAAGAGGGCGGTTCGCCGCGGCACCTGTCCGACCTCGTCCTCGGCCTGGTCCGCGACGGCGTCCTCTACCGCGTGGACGCCCCGCAGGCCGACGCCATCGAGCCGGGCGACAAGCTGCTGTACGTCAAGAAGGTGACGCAGGCGGAGAAGATCGAGCGCTGACCAGGGCACCTGGGTTTTGCCCGCGGGATCTGGAACCATGGCCGGGTGCCCCCGCGATCACTCGCCCTCACGTGGCCCACGGTGGCGATCCCCGCCGCGGCGGGCGTGCTCGTCGTGCTGCTCGCCTGGCTGGCCGGGCCCGGGCTGCTGGGTATCGGCAGCGGCGCCGCCGGCGCGCCGGTGCAGGCGGAAGTCACCAAACCGGCGTCGTGCGACAAGCCGGACGCGAAGGAAACCGTGAAGTTCACCGTCGCCGGGAAGGCCCACGAGGGCACCCTCGACGGCTGCGGGCACGGCCAAGGCGAACGCGTCGAGGTCGCGGTGCCGGACGTGCTGCCGGACCAGGGCCCGGCCGTCGTCACCGCGGCCGACACGTCGATGGGTGCCTCCGACGCCCGCCGTCCGCTCGGCCTGGCACTGCTGGTGTTCGCGTGCTTCTCCGGCGGGATGTTCGTCCACCTCTGGCTGAGCATCCCGCTGCGGCCCAAGACCGCCGGGCCCAAACCGGTCAGCTGACCTCGGACGACGGCGCCGCGAAGGTGTTGCAGTCGGCGATCCGGTTGCTCGTCGCGCCCGCCCGCCACCAGGACGCGTAGTGCGCGTTCGTCCCGTGGTCGTGGCTGCGGGAGGTGTTGTCGCCGCGGGTCTCCTGGTCGTTCCAGGCCTTGTTGTACATGTCGCGGCTGATCGTGCCGCCCTGGTCGACGTGGGCGCCGAGGAACATCCCCGAGAAGCACTGGGCCTGCAGTTCCTTGCGCCGGGACATCTCGAGCCCGGCCGGGCTGTTCTGCCCCGCCTCGTAGATCTTCTGCCAGGCCGCGTCCATCAGCCCGGCGACCTCCTGCACGTGGTGGCCGTACTCGTGGGCGAACAGGGCCAGGTAGACGCCGGGGTTGTTGCCGTACTGGTCGGTCTGCAGGCCGCGGAACGGGACGTACAGGTTGTTTTCGCAGTAGTAGGCGGCGGTCGCGATGCCGACCTGGATGGTGCCGCACTCGGTCTCGAAGCTCGCGCCGGTCGGGAAGTGCAGCGACGGCGGGGTGAACGGCAGGTGGTAGGCGTCGAGGAACGGGCCCCACGCCGCGTCGAGGCACTTGCTGGCGGCGGTGAAGAACGCTTCCGCGCCCGCCTGCGTGCTCTGCCACGGCGGCAGCGTGCAGACGCGGTTCTGCAGGCCGGCGTTCGGGTCCTGCAGGATCGGGTGGTCGGCCAGCTTGAGGATCTTCTGCGGGCCGGTCGCGCTGGGCGTCGACAGCTCGGTGGCCGGGTTCGACGCCGACGCCGGGGCACCCGCGCCGCCGGGCGGCAGCTGCTGCGGGGGCACGTCCGGCGACGACGGGACGTCGCGGAAGTTCGGGCCGGCCAGCGGGGTGTCGTCGCGGTTGAGGGCGACGATCGCGACGAGCCCGAGCACCAGCACGGCCACCGCGCCGAGGCAGACGCCGATCACCGCCGCCGTCGAACGGCGCTTCGGCGCGGACACGGTGTGCGGGCGGCCCAGCCACGGGAGATCCGGTTGCGCATCCGGCACCGGCGGCGGCTGGACGGTTCCGCGAGGCGGTACCTGGCCGGGGGGCGGTTGCGTCACTAGGCAGTCCCGAAGGGTCTCGGTACGGACCGGGGGTACCCGATCCCGCCATTCAGCATATCGGGGGAACGGGCCGTCTCGCACCCGTCCGTGCGCACCGCGTCACGGCGCACGGACGTCACCCCAGGTCTGGCCGGGTGCAACCGGCTCTGAGAGAGTGTCCGCAAGCAGGTACTGCAGGCGAGGGGCTTCGATGACAGACACCGGTGGCGCGCCCGGCGGCGAGGGTGCCGACACGCCGACTCCGAGCCAGGGCGTGCCCCAGGCTCCCGCCCCCGGATCGGGTGAGCCGAAGCGGCCCGAAGATCACGCCGCGTCACCGGCGACGCCGCCGCGGGGCTGGCAGGCGCCGGACGCGCAGGCGGCCCCCACGACCCCGCCCCCGGGCTGGCAGCACGGGCCCGGCTACCGGCCGGACGCGCTGCCGCCGTTCACCGGTCAGCAGCCCCCGTACCAGCAGTACCAGCCGCCGCGCTGGAACCCGAACGGGCTCGGCAAGCCCGGCGTGATCGCGCTGCGGCCGCTCAACATCGGCGACATCCTCGACGGCGCCATCACCTCGATCCGCCGGCACGCGCTGGTGGTGCTCGGCATCGGCGCGGTGGTGTCGGTGCTCACCGCCGCGATCACGTTCGTCGTGCAGAAGTACGCGCTCGCGAACCTGGCGGGCTTCGCTTCGACGGTCGAGCTCGGCCCCGCCGCCACCGACGAAGAGCTCCGCAACGTCCTGTTCGGCACGTTCGGCAACGCCTTCCTCGTGCTGATCTCCTCGTCGCTGCTCTCGACGTTCCTGCTGACCGTCACCGCGGGCCTGATGGCCGCGGTGATGGGCCGCGCCGCGCTGGGCCGCGAGGTCACCTTCGGCATCGCCTGGCGCGAGGTGCAGCCGCGGCTGCTGCCGCTGCTCGGCGTGGCGTTCGTCTACGCGCTCCTGAGCACCATCGGCGTCATGCTCTGCATCATCCCCGGCGTGCTCGCCTGGGTGTTCTGGGCGCTGGCCGCCCCGGCGCTCGTGCTCGAGCGCGGGACGTTCAAGGAGGCGTTCGCCCGGTCGCTCAAGCTCGTCGGCGGCGCCTTCTGGCGGGTGTTCGGCGTGCTGCTGCTGGCCCGGATCATCGAGTCGTTCTTCGAGAGCATCATCCAGCTGCCGTTCACCCTCGGCACCGGCGTGTTCAGCCAGATGTTCAACCCGGCCAAGGTGACCGTGCCGAGCACCGGCGACCTGCTGCTGGCCTCGGCCGGCCAGATCATCGCCGGCACCATCTCGATCCCGTTCGTCGCGCTGGTCACCGTGATCCTCTACCTCGACCAGCGGATGCGTCGCGAAGGCATGGACATCGAGCTGGCCCGCGCCGCCGGGGTGCAGCCGCCCCAGGCATGGTGACGTGCCGGCTGAGTGACGTCCCGGTCGACATCGACCGGGACGCGGCCCGCCGCGCCGCCGAGCAGGAGCTGTCGGACCCGAAGTACCGGGACGCGCGGCCGGGCTTCCTGCAGCAGATCGGCCAGTGGCTGGGCGAACAGCTGGAAAAGCTGCTGAACAGCGTGTCCTCGGGCGTCCCCGGCGGGATCTTCGGGGTGGTGCTGATCGTCGCGCTGCTGATCGTCCTGGTCGTGGTGATCCGGCTGCGCACGGGCAAGATCGCCCGCGCGGCGCGGGCCGGCCGCGTCGTCTTCGGCGGGCAGCGCAAGAGCGCGGCCGACTACCGCCGCGCGGCCGCGGAAGCCGCCGCCGCGGGCCGGTTCGACGACGCCGTCCGCGACCGCTTCCGCGCCGTCGTGCGTGCCCTGGAGGAACGCGCGCTGCTCGACACCCGCTCCGGCCGGACCGCGGACGAGGCCGCCGCCGAAGCCGGGCTGCTGCTGCCGAACGTCGCGGACCGGCTGCGGCAGGGCGCCCGGCTCTTCGACGACGTCCACTACGGCGGCCGTGACGGGACCGAAGCGGCTTACCAGGCGCTCACCGAGCTGGACGAGCGCTGCCGCCGTGAGCGGCCGGTCGCCATGGCGGCCTCGTGAGCACGTCGGTTTCGCCGGATCTGCGCCGGATCTGGCGCGGTGCCCGGATCCCCCTGGCGCTCCTCGTCCTGATCTTCGTCACCGGCGCCCTGTTGCTGCTGGGCCGGGGCGAGCAGGCCTACGGCGCCCTCGAACCCGGCTCGTACGAACCCGGTGGTGCGCACGCCCTCGTGAAACTCCTCAGGGACCAGGGTGTGGACGTCCGGACCGTGCGCACGGCCGCCGAAGCGGAGGCCGAAGTCGGCGAAGCCGCGACGCTGCTCGTCACCAACCCGGACCTGGCCCCGGCGAAGCGGTTCGACGCGCTGCGGCAGCGGGCCGCCGACGTCGTGCTGGTGACGCCGGGGGAGGCGACGCTGCGCGATTCGCTGCCGCTGGTGCACCGCGCCGGCCGCAGCGACGTCGGGACCCTGCCGCCGCAGTGCACGGTCGCCGCGGCGGTCGCGGCGGGCGAAGCGACGCTCGGCGGCATCGGCTACGCCTCGCCCGGCGCGCGCTCGTGCTACCCCGGCGAGGACGGCGGCGGGACGCTGCTGCAGCTCGCCGAGGGGAACCGCACGACGACGCTGCTCGGCACGCCGGCCCCGCTGACCAACGAGCGGCTCTCCGAACCGGGCAACGCGGCGCTGGGGCTGCGCCTGCTGGGCGGGCACCCGAAGCTCGTCTGGTACGTGCCGACGGCGACGGACGCGGCGCTGGAGGACTCCCGCCGGTCGATCTTCGACCTGATCCCGGACGGCTGGTACTTCGGGGCCGCGCAGGCGTTCGTCGCCGTGGCGCTGCTGGCGTTGTGGCGGGCCCGCCGGCTCGGCCCGGTGGTCACGGAGCCGCTGCCCGTCGTCGTACGGGCGGCCGAGACGGCCGAGGGCCGCGCCCGGCTGTACCGGCGGGCGAAGGCGGCCGGGCACGCGGGTGAGACGCTGCGGGAAGCGGCGCGCGGCCGGCTGCGGACCGTGCTGGGCCTGCCGCGGGACGCCGACCCGGCGGCGCTGGTGGCGTCGGTGAGCACGCGGACCGGCCGGCCGTCGAACGACGTCGGCGCGGTCCTCTACGGCCCGCCGGTGCCGGACGACCCCGCGCTGGTCCGGCTGGCCGGCGAACTGGACGAGGTGGAACGAGAGGTGGGGCGAACTTGACCAGCGAGAACGCGACGGGGGCCCGGGACGCGCTGATCGCGCTGCGCGGCGAGGTCGGCAAGGCCGTCGTCGGCAACGACGCCGCCGTCACCGGGCTGATCCTGGCGCTGCTCTGCCGGGGGCACGTGCTGCTCGAAGGCGTCCCGGGCGTGGCGAAGACGCTGCTGGTGCGGGCCCTGGCCGCGGCGCTGGACCTGGAGACCACCCGCGTCCAGTTCACCCCGGACCTGATGCCCGGCGACGTCACCGGCTCGATCGTCTACGACGCGCACAGCGGCGAATTCTCCTTCCGCGAGGGGCCGGTGTTCACGAACCTGCTGCTCGCCGACGAGATCAACCGGACGCCGCCGAAGACGCAGTCGTCGCTGCTGGAGGCGATGGAGGAGCGGCAGGTCTCGATCGACGGCAAGTCGCGGCCGCTGCCGGACCCGTTCATCGTGATCGCCACCCAGAACCCGGTGGAGTACGAGGGCACCTACCCGCTGCCGGAGGCGCAGCTGGACCGGTTCCTGCTCAAGCTGACCATGCCGGCGCCCTCGCGCGAAGACGAGATCGGCATCCTGTGGCGGCACGCGCAGGGCTTCGACCCGCGCAACCTCGCGGCGGCGGGCCTGAAGGCGGTCGCCGGTGCCCCGGAGCTCGCCGCGGCGCGCGAAGCGGTGGCGCGCGTGACGATCGGGCCCGAGGTGATCGGGTACGTCGTCGACCTGTGCCGGGCGACGCGGTCGCTGCCGTCGGTGCGGATCGGCGTCTCCCCCCGTGGTGCCACGGCGTTGCTCGCGGTGACCCGGGCCTGGGCGTGGCTCGCCGGGCGCGACTACGCGACCCCGGACGACGTCAAGGCGCTCGCCCGGCCCGCGCTGCGGCACCGCCTGGACGTGCGGCCGGAAGCCGAGCTCGAGGGCGTCACCGCGGACGGCGTGCTGGACCGCGTGCTCGCGTCCGTGCCCGTGCCGCGCTGACATGGCCGTCACCGGAAGGCTCGGGCTGCTCGCGCTGTTCGGCGCGCTGGTGGTCGGGCTGCTCCTGCCGTCGGCCACCGGGCTGCTGGTGATCGGCGCGGTGCTGCTGGTGCTGGTCGGCGTCGACCTGGTGCTGGCGGGCAGCGTGCGGGCGCTGACGTTCGCGCGCTCGGGCGACAGTTCGGTCCGGCTCGGCGAGCCGTGCGAGGTGCGGCTCGTGGTCGCGAACCCGGGCGGCCGGGCGGTGCGCGGGCAGCTGCGGGACGCGTGGCCGCCTTCGGCCGGAGCGGCGGACCGGCACGCGCTGCGCATCCCGGCGGGGGAGCGGCGGGCGCTGGTGACCTCCCTGCGGCCGACCCGGCGCGGCGACCGGACGGCGGCGCGCGTGACGGTCCGGTCGGTCGGGCCGCTGGGCCTGGCCGCGCGGCAGGGTTCGCACGCGGTGCCGTGGACGGTCCGGGTGCTGCCGCCGTTCCACAGCCGCAAGCACCTGCCGTCGCGGCTGGCGCGGCTGCAGCAGCTCGACGGCCGCAACGCGGTGCTGATCCGGGGCCAGGGCACGGAATTCGACTCGCTGCGCGAGTACGTCATCGGCGACGACGTCCGGTCCATCGACTGGCGCGCGACCGCACGGGCGGCCGACGTGATGGTCCGGACCTGGCGGCCGGAGCGCGACCGGCACGTGGTGCTGGTCCTCGACACGGGCCGTGTCTCGGCGGGCCGGGTGGGCGACGCACCCCGGCTGGACGCGGCGATGGACGCGGCGCTTCTGCTGGCCGCACTGGCTTCCCGCGCCGGCGACCGCGTCGACCTCCTGGCCTACGACCGGCGCCTGCGGGCGGCGGTGCAGGGGTCCTCGGGCGCGTCGTTGCTGACGTCGCTGGTGAACGCGATGGCGCCGCTCGAGCCGTCACTGGTCGAGACGGACGCGCGCGGCATGATCGCCGAGGTGCTCCAGCGGACCCGCCGCCGGGCGCTGGTCGTGCTGCTGACCGGGCTGGACGCGGCACCGCTGGAGGAGGGCCTGTTCCCGGTGCTGAGCTCGCTGACCGGGCGGCACGAGCTGGTGGTGGCCTCGGTGGCGGACCCGAGGGTGGCGGAAATGCTGACGGCCCGCGGCGACGCGGAGGCGGTCTACGACGCGGCGGCGGCCGCCCGCACGACGGCGGAGCGCCGGCGCGTGACCGAACGCCTGGTGCGGCACGGGGTGAGCGTGGTGGACGCGGTCCCGGAGGAACTGCCGCCGGCGCTGGCGGACCGCTACCTGGCCCTGAAAGCCGCCGGGCGGCTCTAGACGAGTATTGCGTGACTCGGTTGGTGGTCGGGCGAAGCCCAGAAATCATGGAGCTGGGTGGTCATCCCGTCGCCTGAGGCCGTCAAATCACTTTGAGCCGGGC
>NZ_JBSGBQ010000043.1:0-43425 GCF_053601335.1 Amycolatopsis sp. NPDC004747
TCGGCGAGGCAGCTTGTCAAGGCGGGAAAGCGTGCCTTGACAAGCTGCCGCCGGCCGTGTTGCGGCTCCGGATCGGGGTTGCGGGGGGTCTGGGTGGCGTTGTGGTCCTGTTGGGCTTTCCCCTTGCGTTGGGGCCATGAGGTGGTCGGTCAGAGCCTGGGGTCCACCGGGTCCGACTCCAGGGCCAGTACTGCGAACACGCACTCGTGTACGCGCCACAGTGGCTCTCCCCGCGCTACGCGCTCCAATGCCTCCAGGCCCAGTGCGTATTCGCGTAGCGCCAGCATGCGCTTTCGGTTGAGGCCGCGCTTGCGCAGCCTCTCCAGGTTCTCCGGCAGCGTGTAGTCCGGGCCGTAGATGATGCGCAGGTACTCGCGTCCGCGGACCTTCAGCCCCGGCTGGACCAGGCCGCGCGTTCCGCGGGTCAGGTTGCTTGCCGGCTTGACCACCATTCCCTCGCCGCCCGCCGCTGTCAGCTCCTCCCACCACGTGACGCCTCTGGTCACTGATGCGTCGTCCAGCAGGTCGACCTCCAGGGTTCGGGTTCGCTGGAAGCGGGGGCCCGTGAGGGCGTCGAGCTTCGACAGGTGCCAGGCGTGCGGGCGGTCGTGGTAGGCCTTTCCTTCCGACGCCAGGAGCTGGAACGGTGCCAGGCGCACGCCGTCCAGGCCCGAGGTCGGCCAGCAGTAGCGGCGGTACGCCTTCCGGTAGGAGTCCACTGTGGATGCACGGGAAGCCGTGCGAGCCAGGAGGTCTCCCACGTCGATGCCGCGTGCGGCCGCTGTCGTCAGCGCTGCCGCCGCCGCGGGCAGGACCGCTTCGGCGGCCGCGCCCACCGATGCGTACTGGTCCGCGATGAGCGAACCGGCCTTCGCGCTCCACGGCAGCAGCTCGGCGTCGAGCAGCAGCCAGCCCGAGTCCAGCTCCTCGAACAGGCCGGCCGCCGCCGTGCGCACGTCCGCCAGGAGCTCGTCGTTCTGCGCAGCCGAGAAGAACGGGCGTCCGGTTCGGGTGTACACCGCGCCGCCGCCCTGGATGCCGAAGCGGCGAAGTGCCACCTCGTCGTCCCGGCAGACCAGCACGACGGCCCGGGAGCCCATGTGCTTCTCTTCGCACAGCACCGCTTCGACGCCCGCCGCCCGGTACTCGGCGAACGCGTCCTCCGGGTGCTCCAGGTACTCGGCGCGGGACGACGTCGAACACGGCGCCATCGTCGGCGGCAGGTACGCCAGCCAGCGCGGGTCGACCGCGAACCGGCTCATCACCTCCAGGGCCGCCGCCGACTGCTCCGCCGAGACGCCGACCCGGCCGTGGTGGGCGGTCTGGACGATCCGCTTGCCGGTGACGTCGGACAGCTCGAGCACCGCCGGCTCGCGGCCGCCCAGCGGCCGGGCCGCGTCGAGCGGCCGGGACGGCTCGTACCAGACCCGGTGCGCCTTCACCGAGACCACTTCGCGCTCCGGGTAGCGCAGCGCGGTCAGCTTCCCGCCGAACACCGCGCCGGTGTCGAGGCACATCGTGTTGTTGACCCACTCCGGCTCCAGCGTCGGCGTGTGCCCGTAGAGGACCATCGCCGAACCGCGGTAGTCGTGGGCCCACGGCAGCCGCACCGGCAGGCCGTACTCGTCGGTCTCGCCCGTCGTGTCGCCGTAGAGCGCCATGCTGCGCACCCGGCCGGAGGCGCGCCCGTGGTAGCGCTCCGGCAGCCCGGCGTGCGCGACGACGAGCTTCCCGCCGTCGAGGACGTAGTGCGCGATCAGGCCGTCGCAGAACTCGTGGACGCTGCGGCGGAACTCCTCGGACTCCGCGCCGAGCTGCTCGAGGGACTCGGCGAGCCCGTGCGCGACGTTGACCTTCCGCCCGTGCAGCGCGCGCACCAGCTTCTGCTCGTGGTTGCCGCACACGACCAGCGCCGTCCCGGCCGCGGCCATGCCCATCACGCGCCGCAGCACGCCCGGGGTGTCCGGGCCGCGGTCGACGAGGTCGCCGACGAACACCGCCGTCCGCCCGTCCGGGTGCACGCCGTCGGCGTACCCCAGCTCGGCCAGCAGCTCCTCGAGCTCGGCCGCGCAGCCGTGGACGTCACCGATCACGTCGAACGGCCCGGTCAGCTCGCGCTTGTCGTTGCGCAGCGGCTCGACGACGATCTCCGCCTCGGCCACCTCGGCCTCGGACCGCAGCACGTGCACGCGCCGGAACCCTTCGCGCTCCAGCGTCTTCAGCGACCGCTGCAGCTCACCGCGCTGCCGGCGGATCACGTGGTCGCCGAAGTCGCGGTCCGGCCGGCCGGCGTTGCGGGCGACGCACACGGACAACGGCAGGTCGAGCACGATCGCCGTCGGCAGCACGTCGTGCTCCTTCGCGAGCTTCACCAGGCTCGCCCGCGAAGCGCGCTGGACGTTCGTCGCGTCGATGACGGTCGTCCGCCCGGCCGCGAGCCGCTTGCCCGCGACGTAGTGCAGCGCGTCGAAGGCCTCGGCCGACGCCGACTGGTCGTTCTCGTCGTCGGCGACGAGCCCGCGGAAGAAGTCGCTGGAGAGCACCTGCGTCGGCGCGAAGTGCGTGCGCGCGAACGTCGACTTGCCGGAGCCGGAAGCGCCGACGAGCACGACGAGCGCCATGTCGGGGACGGTCAGCTTCACGCGGCCACCTCCTTTTGGGTGGTGAAGACCGCCAGTTGGGTCGGCGGTCCCGAGTCCTGGTCCTCCGGTCCGATCGGCAGGTACCGGACGTCGTAGCCGCGCCGGGTCGCGACGCCGTCCGCCCAGGCGCGGAACTCGGCTCGGGTCCATTCGAACCGGTGGTCGGCGTGCCGGAAATGCCCCGATGGCAGGAACTCGAACAGCCGGTTGTACTCCGCGTTGGGGGTCGTGACGAGCACCGTGCGCGGCGCCGCGACCCCGAACACCGCGTGTTCCAGCGCCGGCAGCCGCTCTTCGTCGACGTGCTCGACGACCTCCATCAGCACGGCGGCGTCGAACCCGGCCAGCGCCGGATCGGCGTAGGTCAGCGCGGACTGCCGCAGCGTGACGCGGGAGCCCTCCTTCAGCCGCTTCTCGGCGATGTTCAACGCACTGCTGGACACGTCGACGCCGACGATCTCGGTGAACGACCGCTCCTTCTCGAGGACGCGCAGCAGCGCGCCGGAGCCGCAGCCGAGGTCGAGCACCCGCCGTGCGCCCACGGCCCGCAACGCGGCGAGCACGCTGCCATGGCGCTGTGAAGCGAGGCTCTGCGGCTTGTCTGCGACCTCTGTGACCGCCGTGACCAGCGCTTCGGCCTCCGCCGGGACGTCGTCCGCCTCGGCCAGCCGCGAAAGCGCGTACGCGACGACCGGGCGGCGCCGCTCGAGGTAGCGGTTCGCGATGAGCGTCCGCTCCGGGTGCCCGGCGAGCCAGCCGTCACCGGCGCGCAGCAGCTTGTCGGCCTCGTCCTGGCCGACCCAGTAGTGCTTGTCACCGTCGAGTGCGGGCAGCAGGACGTACAGGTGGCGCAAGGCGTCGGCGACGCGCTGGGTGCCGGTGAGCTTCAGGTCGACATAGCGGCTGTCGCCCCAGTGCGGGAACTCCGGGTCGAGCGGGATCGGCGTCGCCGAAACGCGCCAGCCGAGCGGCTCGAACAGCTTGTGCACGACCTCGGGGCCACCGCGCGCGGACAGCGACGGCACGTGGACCTCCAGGTCGAAGGGCTCGTCGACGAGCTCCGGGCGCGCGGCGCACCGGCCGGCGAGCGCGGTCGTGAACGCGGTCCGCAGCGCGACCGCGAGGTACGAGCCCCCGGCGTACGGCCGGTCGTTGACGTACTGGGTCAGCGACGTCCCGCCCCCGCGGACGAGCTCGACGGGGTCGATTTCGACGAACAACGCGGCGGTGCAGCGGTCCGGCGCCGCCTCCGGGTAGAAGATGTGCGCGGTGCCGGCGGACAGCGCGACCGACTGCGCCTTCTCCGGGTGCTTGTGCAGGAGGAAGCCCAGGTCGGTGGCCGGGTTCCGGGTGGTCGTGATGGTCAGGAGCACCGGCCCAGTGTGGCCGACGGGCCGGTGACCGCGCGCCCGGTTTTCGCGGGGGCGCGGTCACCGGTCGGCTACTTGAGCGGTGTCCCGCCCGAGTTGTGGTACGCGATCGTCTTGTCGATCAGGTTCCCGCCGTCGGTCTCGACCGTGGTCTGTTCCTGCTGCCCGGCGCCGAACAGGATGGCGGCGACGTGCGCGTCCGCCACCTGGTCCAGGTGCGAGAAGAAGTAGTCCACCTTGTCGTCCTGGTAGTGGTTGAGCGTGTTGTTCTGCCGCATGTTGCCCACCGGGACCTGCCACAGGACCACGGGCTTGCCCACCGACTCGGCCATGGTCTTGTAGAACTTCAGCGCGGCGGCGGCCTGCTGGTCGGTCCAGAAGGTGTTGCGGCCGCCGTTCGCCGGCTTCGCGTACCAGCCGGCGTCGCGGTCCGACACGTCGGTGACCAGGAAGTCGGCGTTCTTCGCGCCGAGTTCCGCGTAGTCCTTCACACACCCCTGGACGTTGGTCTCCCAGTCCCAGCAGGTGAGGTGGAGCCCCGCGCCCGTGTTCGGCGCGTACTTGTGCGCCATGGCGATCAGGCAGGCGGCCAGGCCGGCGGCGCTGTTCTCCTGCGCTCCGCAGTCCGTCGGGTTCGACGCCTTGACCTGCGCGGGCACCTGGTGCGGGCTGCCGAGCGACCGCACGTAACCCCAGAAGTCGGGTTCGATGTCGATCAGGTCGTGCGAGGTGCCGATCTTCTGGAGGAAGAAGCGGTAGTCGTTCAGGTAGCGGGTGAGCAGGTCGGTCCGGTTGATGGCGACGACCTCGCCGGGACCGTCGCCCTGGCCGGCCGCGTCCCCGAGGTCGCGCAGCGAGTACCAGGTCCAGAGGTACTTCTGCGGGCGCGGCTTGCCCTGGTAGGTGGCCTGGGCCACGTGCTGGTCGCCCCAGGTCACGTAGAAGCCGGGAGCCGTGGTTTCCCCGGTCCAGCAGCCCCACCAGCTCGACCACTCGGGCTTGCAGCGCGCCGCCGTGTAGTAGTCCGCCGACGGCGCCGGCTGGCTGTGCACGTAGTTGTACCGGACGTCGAAGGGCGCGGCCGTCGCCGAGGCGTCGTTCATCGAGCCGCCGATGAGCAAGGTGCTGCTGCCCATGAACCGGGTCGCCGAAGCGGGGCTGCCGGTGGCCGGGGTCGTCGACGTCGGCGACGGGCGGGTGCTGCTGCTCGGGGTCTGGCTCGTCGTCGCGCTGCCGCGCGGTGTGGTGGGCGTGGTGGTCGTCGTCGTGGTGCTCTCGGTGCCGCCGATGCTCCCGGCCGGGACGAGCTGCCACTGCTGGTTGGCGCCGCCCCAGTCCCAGTACTGGGCGACGCGGGCCCCCGCGGTCCTGGAACCGGCCGTGACCTCGACGGCCATGCCGCTGAAGCGGTTGATCAGGCGCACGTGGCCGTCCGGCGACTTCTCCAGGCGGAACTGCTGGTTGGCGCCGTTCAGGTCGTGCCACTGGACCATGGCGGTGCCGGCGGTCTTCGACCAGCCGAAGTCGTCCAGCACGTTGCCGGAGTTGCGGTTCTGCAGCCGGTAGTAGCCGTCACCCGCGTCGATGAACCGCCACTGCTGGTTGGTCCCGTCGTAGCGGCCCCACTGGACCACCGCCGCACCGTCGTTCCTGGCGTAGGCGAAGCCGTCCAGCGCCTGGCCGCTGGTGCGGTTGACCAGGACGTACCAGGACTTCGGGTCGACGGTGTCCGCCGAGGCGGTGCTGACCACGACCACGGAGCCGGTCACGACGGACAGGACGAGGGCCGCCCAGAAACCCCGGCGCTGGAACAGCCGGCGGCCGCGATGCCGTCCCGGACGGGCCGGGCGGCCACGACCGGGGGAGGCCGGCGACGGCGTGGGTGGGCGAGGGGACATGTCGGTGCTCTCTTTCGGTCGCTGCCTCTGGCGCCGGCCGCGTGGCCGGACGCCCCTGGGTTGCCACCGGTTCCGGAAAGGTTGCCGCGGCGCGGAAGATTTCTCGCGGCTGCCGCGCGCCCGGTTTTCCCGGGTGCGACCCTGGAGCCATGAACCGCCTCGCGCACGCGACCAGCCCCTACCTGCTCCAGCACGCGGACAACCCGGTCGACTGGTGGCCGTGGGGGCCGGACGCGCTCGCCGAGGCGAAGCGGCGGGACGTGCCGATCCTGCTGTCGGTCGGCTACGCCGCCTGCCACTGGTGCCACGTCATGGCGCACGAGTCGTTCGAGGACGCCGACACCGCCGTCGCGATGAACACGCACTTCGTCAACATCAAGGTCGACCGCGAGGAGCGGCCGGACATCGACGCGGTGTACATGGCCGCCACCCAGGCGATGACCGGGCAGGGTGGCTGGCCGATGACCTGCTTCCTCACCCCGGACGGCGAGCCGTTCCACTGCGGCACCTACTACCCGCCGACGCCGCGGCCGGGCATGCCGTCGTTCCGGCAGCTGCTGGCCGCCGTCGCCGAGGCGTGGCGGGAGCGGCCGGACGAGCTGCTGGACGGCGCGAAGCAGATCGTCGCGCACCTCGCCGAGCAGACCGGGCCGCTCAAGGAGTCCGTTGTGGACGAAGCGGTGCTCGCCGCGGCGGTCGGGAAGCTCGAGCAGGAAGCGGACCCGGTCAACGGCGGGTTCGGCCGCGCGCCGAAGTTCCCGCCCTCGATGGTGCTGGAGTTCCTGCTGCGCCACCACGAGCGCACGGGGTCTTCGACTGCACTGTCCCTTGTGGAGTCGACGGCGGAGGCGATGGCCCGCGGCGGCCTGTACGACCAGCTGGCGGGCGGCTTCGCGCGCTACTCCGTCGACGCCGAGTGGATCGTGCCCCACTTCGAAAAGATGCTGTACGACAACGCGTTGCTGCTCCGCTTCTACGCGCACCTCTGGCGGCGCACCGGCTCGGCGACGGCGTTGCGGGTCGCCACCGGAACGGCGCAGTTCCTCTTCGACAGCTTGCGAACACCCGAGGGCGGCTTCGCGTCTTCACTGGACGCGGACACCGAAGGCGTCGAAGGCCTGACCTACGTCTGGACGCCGTCGCAGCTGCGTGAGGTGCTCGGCGACGACTCTGCCGCCGAGCTGTTCGGCGTCACCGAGGAAGGGACGTTCGAGGAGGGCGCTTCGACGTTGCGCCTGTTCGGCGACCTGCCGGAGCCGATGCGCGTCCGGCTGCTGGAAGCGCGGGCGAAGCGGCCGCAGCCGGGCCGGGACGACAAGGTGATCGCGTCCTGGAACGGCCTGGCGATCACCGCGCTGGCCGAGGCGGGTGTCGCGCTTGATCGTCCACAGTGGATCGAGTGGGCGGTCGGCGCGGCCGGGTTGCTGCTGCGGGTGCACGTGGTGGACGGCCGGCTGCGGCGGAGCTCGCGCGACGGCGTCGTCGGCGAATCCGCCGGCGTGCTGGAGGACTACGCCTGCGTCGCCGACGGGTTCCTGGCCCTGCACCAGGCGACCGGCGACGCGAAGTGGCTCACCGAAGCGACCCGGCTGCTCGACCTGGCGCTGGCGCACTTCGCGTCCCCTGACGTCCCCGGCGCGTACTTCGACACGGCCGACGACGCCGAGACGCTGGTCCAGCGCCCCGCGGACCCGGGCGACAACGCCAGCCCAGCGGGGGCGTCCGCGCTGGCCGGGGCGCTGCTGACGGCGTCCGCGCTCGCGGGCCACGCCGATTCGGGCCGCTACCGGGAGGCGGCCGAGCAGGCGCTCCGGCGGGCCGGGGTGCTGGCCGGGCGGGCGCCGCGGTTCGCCGGGCACTGGCTGTCGGTGGCCGAAGCGCTGCAGGCCGGCCCGGTGCAGGTGGCGGTGGTGGGCGCGGACCCGGCGTTGCGCCTCGCGGCCGCGCGCGGTGTCCACGGCGGCGGCATCGTCCTCGCCGGCGAGCCGGACGCACCCGGCGTGCCACTGCTGGCCGATCGCCCGCTGGTCTCGGGCGCCCCGGCGGCCTACGTGTGCCGGGGGTACGTCTGCGACCGCCCGGTGACGTCCGCGGAGGAGCTCGCTGCCCAGCTCTGATCGCCCTGGGTGAACGCTGTGTCGGTGCGGTTGTCTTCGGCGTAACTTCGGTAGCGATGTAATCATGTAATCGGAGGTACGACATGGGACGCGGATGGCGCGGAAGCCGGGGCTGGCAGCAGGCCGAGGTCCCGCCGGCGGACGACGCGGCGGCCTGGTTCGGCGGGCGCCTGCCCGACGGCTGGTTCACGGGTGCACCGGAGGTCACGGTCGACCGCGAAGAGATCATCGTGGTCGGCGAGCTCCCGGCCCTGACGGAGGAGTACCCGGACGACGCCGCCCGCGCGGCGGCCGAAGAGGGCCGGATCAGCCGGTACCGCGAGGAGACGCGCGACGAGCGGATCGAAATCGCCCGGCAGGCGGAGCACCGGTACCAGCGCAAGGTGGCGTGGGGAGCGCGCCTGGGCAGCACGACGGTGCTGTTCACGACGCACTCGGCCCCGGTGATGACGCGCTTGCGCCAGCCGGAGCGCCTGGTGCTGGACACGCTGGTGGACGCGGGCGTGGCCCGGTCGCGGTCGGACGCACTGGCGTGGGCGGTAAGGCTGGTCGGCCGGCACGCGGACAGCTGGCTGGGCGAGCTGCGCGAGGCGATGACCAAGGTCGACGACCTGCGTTCCAAGGGCCCCGACCTGGCCTGACCGGTCTGCCGCGGCTGTCGCGAGTGGTGAAGGCGGGGTCAGAACCCGCCTTCGCCACTCACGACACGGCTGCGGGTGCCGCGGGACAGCGGGCGCCCACCCGAACCTGGGCGGCGCTCGCCGCGCAAGCCTGGACCTTCCGGCGCGGGGCACCTAGAGTTCGTCGTGCCCACGGTCCGTGCCGTGGTTCCGCCGTCGCACACGTCTTCCCCGTGAAGGAAGTGTCCATGGACGGCAGGTTCACCCGGCGGCAGCTGATCAAGGGCGGGCTCGCGGTGGCGGCGGTGCCGCTGCTCCCGGCCTCGCCCGTCTCGGCGGCGCCCCGCATCGACGTCCCCACGCTCCCGTGGCCGGCGGCGAACGACATCGTCGCGAACACGACGATCCCGGTCTTCCCGGACCGCAGTTTCCCGATCACCGGCTACGGCGCGAAGAACGACGGCAAGACCGACAACACCGCGGCGATCGCGAAGGCGATCGACGCCTGCGCCGCGGCCGGCGGCGGGCACGTGATCGTGCCCGGTGGTGGCAGCTTCCTCACCGGTGCCGTCCGGCTGAAGAGCAACGTCGACCTGCACCTCGAACCCGGCTCGGTGCTGAAGTTCAGCGGCGACGCGGCGAAGTTCCCGAACGTCCTGACGCGCTACGAAGGCATCGAGTGCGTCAACCGGTCGCCGATGGTCTACGCCCACGGGGAGAAGAACATCGGCCTCACCGGCAGCGGCACGCTCGACGCGGCGGCCACCTCGTCGTGGAACAAGGGCAGTGACCGGGCCTACCTGGAGTCGTTGGTGGCCAAGGGAACCGCGCCGGAGAAGCGGGTGGTGCCGGGCTCGGGGCACAGCATGCGGTCGGCGTTCGTCGAACCGTACGCCTGCGAAAACGTGCTGATCCAGGGCATCACGCTGAAGAACTCCATGTTCTGGCAGCTGCACCCGACGCTGTGCCGCAACGTCACGGTCGACGGCGTCAGCACCGATCCCAGCACCGCGCACAGCAACACCGACGGCTGCGACCCGGAGTCGTGCGATCACGTCGTCATCGCCAACTGCACCCTCGGCGCGCACGACGACAACATCGCGATCAAGTCCGGGCGCGACGCCGACGGGCGCCGGGTGAACGTCCCGTGCCAGAACCTCGTCGTGGTCGACTGCGTGATGAACGGCAACTGGGGCGCGATCACCTGCGGCAGCGAGCAGACCGGCGGCATCCGCAACGTCTACGCCTACCGGCTCACCGTGAAGGGTGACACGAAGTTCGCGCTGTACGTGAAGTCCAACACGCTGCGTGGCGGGTTCTCCGAGAACATCAACCTCGACAGCGTTTCCGGCACCTTCGCGCGGAACTTCGTGTACGTGACGTCCACCTACAACAGCCAGACCGGCAGCTACGTCCCGTCGTTCGGGCCGTTCACGATCAGCAACTGTTCGAGCACGAAGATCGGCGGCAAGACCTTCGACGTCAGCGGTCTTTCGAACGCCCACGTGCACGGGCTGGCCGTGTCGAACTCCACGTTTAACGGCGTCTCCGACACCGCCAACACCCTGAAGTACGTGGACAACGCCAAGTTCACGAACGTGACGGTGAACGGCAAGCCGATCTGAACCTGCGGGATCGCGCGCGCTGCGGCAGGCTTACTACCAACGAGTAGGAAGCCTGCCGTTCGTCTTTTCCGGAGGTAGCCGTGGACGTTCCCGAAGTGCCGTCGAAGGTGGATCCGGACGCGCTGACCGCCGTGCTCGACGGCCGCTGGGCCGAGCTGCGCCGCGGGGTGCGGGCGCAGATGGCCGAGGCGAAGTTCCGCGACCCGGTGGACCTCGGCATCGAGGCGCACCGCGCCCAGGTGCTCGACCAGCTGCGCGAGCTCGCCGCCACCGACCGGCCCGGCCTCGGCTTCGACCCGGCGTACGGCGGCGGCGGTGACGTCGGCGGTTCGGTGACGTCGTTCGAGCTGCTCGGCTACGGCGACCTGTCGCTGATGGTGAAGGCCGGCGTCCAGTGGGGCCTGTTCGGCGGCGCCGTCCAGCTGCTCGGCACCGAGCGCCACCACGAGCGGTACCTGCGCGGGATCATGGACCTCGACGTCCTGGGCTGCTTCGCGATGACCGAGCACGGCCACGGCTCCGACGTCCAGCACCTGCGCACCACGGCGACCTTCGCCGACGGCGGGTTCGTCGTCAACACGCCGGATGCCATGGCCCGCAAGGAGTACATCGGCAACGCGGCCCGTGACGGCCGGCTGGCGGTGGTCTTCGCGCAGCTGGTGACCGGCGGCGAATCCCGGGGTGTGCACGCGTTCCTCGTCCCGATCCGCGACGACGACGGAAAGCCGATGCCCGGCGTGTCCATCGAGGACTGCGGACCCAAGGCGGGGCTCAACGGTGTCGACAACGGACGGTTGAGCTTCGACAACGTCCGCGTGCCGCGCGAAGCCCTGCTGAACCGCTTCGGTGACGTCGCCGAGGACGGGACGTACTCGAGCCCGATCGAGAGCGACAGCCGCCGGTTCTTCACGATGCTGGGCACGCTGATCCGCGGCCGGGTGAGCGTCGGCGGCAGCGCGGGGAGCGCGACCAAGCGCGCGCTGGCACTGGCCGTCCGCTACGGCGAGCACCGGCACCAGTTCATGAAGCCGGACGGCGACGAGGTCGTCATCCTCGACTACCTCGGGCACCAGCGGAAACTGCTGCCGGCGTTGGCGAAGACGTACGCGCTGCACTTCGCGCAGGAAGAGCTGGTGTCGAAGCTGCACGACATCGACGCGTCGGCGCCGGAGGAGGAGCAGCGCGAACTGGAGTCGCGCGCGGCCGGGCTGAAGGCCCTCAACACGTGGCACGCGACAGCGACGATCCAGGCCGCGCGCGAGGCCTGCGGCGGCGCGGGCTACCTCGCGGAGAACATCCTCCCGGGCCTGAAGGCCGACACCGACGTCTTCACGACGTTCGAAGGCGACAACACGGTGCTGCTGCAGCTGGTCGCGAAGGGCCTGCTGACCAGCTACAAGCAGGATTTCGAGGACCTTTCGCCGCTGGCGACGGCCCGGTTCTTCACCGACCAGGTGGTCAGCACGATCCTGGAGCGGACGTCGGTGCGCAAGGCGCTCGAGTCGCTCACCGAAGGGTCCGACGCGGACGTCTTCTTCCGCCGCGAGTGGCAGCTGCGCCTGTTCGAGGACCGCGAAGAGCACGTCGTCGAAGGCGTGGCGAAGCGTCTGCGCAAGGCGGCGTCCGACCCGTTCGGCGTGTTCAACTCGGCGCAGGACCACGTGCTGCGCGCGGGCCGCGTGCACGTCGAGCGCCTGGTGCTGACGGCGTTCGCGGCGGCCGTCGAGCGGTGCCCGGACCCCGAGGCCCGTTCGCTGCTGGAACGCGTCTGCGACCTGTACGCGTTGTCGGCGATCGAAGAGGACCTGGCGTGGTTCCTGGGCCACGGCCGCCTCACGGCGTCGCGCGCGAAAGCCGTCACGTCGGCGGTGAACCGGTTGTGCTCGGAGCTGCGCCCGCACGCGCGGACGCTGGTGGACGCGTTCGCGATCCCGGAGCAGTTCCTCGCCGCGCCGATGCTCACGTCCTGACGGTGGTGACCCGGGCGGGTGGCCGGTATCGGGGACCGGCCACGCGCCCGGGAGCCGTCACGACCGCCGGTGCTTGCGGTCGTCGTCGGTGACCTCGAACTGCTCCTTGCGGACCTTGCCGGACACGGTCTGCTCGTCGGTGACCGTCTCGGTCCGCAGGCGCGCCCGCTCGACCGGCACGGTCTCCTTGCGCACCACGGGCTTCTCGGCGTGCAGGACGACGTCCTGTTCGGCCTCGCCGATCTCCGCCCGGCCGTCGCCGCGGGTGACCGGCTCCCGTTCGACGCGCACCTCTTCGTGCCGCACCGGCACGGTGACCTGCTGCTCTTCGGTGACGACGTACTTGCGCAGCCGCACGTGCCCGGTCTCGACCTGCTCGGTCCCGACGTTCAGCCGCTCCTCGGACCGCGTCATGGCCCGGTCGTCGCGCTTCCCGCGCCCACCCGCGGCGGCCTGGCCGCGGTCCATCCGCCCGTCCGGCGACGTGCGGGGCACCGGCAGGCCGTAGTGCTGGTAGAGCCGGGTGCTCTCCTCGGGGGAAAGGTGCCCGTCGGCGTCGATGCGGGGCGCGTCGGAGACGCTGTCCTTGTCGACCCGGACGTGGACGCCGTCCTCGTCCGTGTGCGCGCCGGAAAGCGGGACGAAGCTCTCCTTGGTGCCGAACAGGCCGGTCTTGACGGTGATCCACTCGGGCTGGTGCGTCGCGTCGGCGAGGTAGACGTTGCCGACCTTCCCGAGCTTGTTGCCCTCTGGGTCGACCACGGCGCTGTCGATGAGTTCTTCGGGCTGCATGGTCCTGGCCATCGCGGTCGTGCTCCTTCCACGCGTTGGGTCCTTGTCCGGCCCCCACCGTCGGTCGCGCGGGAAAGCGCGGCAACCGTCGTGGTGGCCCCGTGGGTGACCCCTGATCGTGATCGTTTGAAGCGGCTCCGGCGGGCCAGGCGCGCCGCCGTCCGCAGGTCGGGGGCGGTGCCGCCGGCGTGACCGGCCGCCGCGCGGGGGACGCGAAGGTGTGGACCTCAATCCGGCGTGACCGGCGTCACTTCCGGTGCTGTCACAACGTCGTCGCCCGGGTCGTCAAGGGGGTGAAGCGGACGAGGAAAGGGGAACGACGATGGAAGCGCGGCTCAACATGTTCGAGAACGAGGTCACCGGCAAGTTCGTCAAGCGCCTGATCGCGGCGTCGCGCCCGGTCGAGGAGTCGTCGCTGCCGAAGGCGACGCAGGAACTGGTGAAGATCCGCGCGAGCCAGATCAACGGCTGCGGGATGTGCCTCGACATGCACACGAAGGACGCGGCGGCCGGCGGCGAAACGGCGGTCCGCCTGGCGATGGTGGCGGCGTGGCGCGAAGCGGTGGTGTTCACCGAAGCGGAGCGCGCGGCCCTGGCGCTGACGGAGGAGGGCACCCGCCTGGCGGACACGCACACCGGCGTCAGCGACGAGACGTGGGCGGCGGTGCGCAAGCACTTCGACGAGGACCAGATCGGGGCGCTGGTCGCGCTGGTGGCGACGATCAACGCGTGGAACCGGCTGAACGTGATCGTCCGCAACCCGGCGGGCGAGTACCAGCCGGGGATGTTCGGCTGAGGGCGTTTTCACCGGCCGTGCGGCACCGGACCAGCTTGGATGGTGACGACCGCACGGAGGTGGAACCCCCAACCGTGGCACAGCCCGATCAGGGCCGCGCGGCGTAAGTCGGTTGAGTGCCGGGACGGGTGATGTTGTCCAAACCATCGAGTGATGTCGATAAAGGACGGCGGCGGATCGCCCGATGATTTTATCATGATGAAAAAGACGCTCTTCGCAGCCGCAGTCATCGGTGGCGCCATGCTCGCTGTTGCCGCGCCGGCTTCCGCCGGTGAGGGTCACCACCCCGGCGGCGGCATCAGCATCGGCGACAACCTCTGCGCGGCTCCGTGGCAGTGGAACGGTCCCATCGAGGCGCTGCACGCGGGCCACGCGCCCTCGTACGCAGCCTGCAACAACAACTCCACCGGCGGCGGTCACGGTGGCATCAGCATCCTGAACAACGCGTGCCTGCTGCCCTGGCAGTGGAACGGCCCGCTGGAGCTGCTGACGGTGGACCACAACCCGTCGTACGTCGCCTGCAACGGCAACAGCGCGGGCTGAGCACAAAGAAGAGCCGCGGCTGGTTGATCGAGTGTGCACCAACCATCCACGGACGGTCTTCTTCTGACGAAAGCGCGGCCATTCGTTCTGACCGAGCGGGTGGCCGCGCTTTCGCATGCCGTCGAGCCACGGACTTCAACGTTTCGCCGCGGAGTCCGTGCAAGGGATGATCCACCAGACCACTGTCCAGTTGTAGTCCTGGTTGTTCGCCTTGGCCTGGAACTTGTCGTAGACGAATTTGTCCTTGAAGAGGTAGTAGGTCCAGGTTCCGGTCGTCTGGTTGTCACCCCACGAACCGAGCCCGGACCATGGCATGGGGGTCACCACGCAGTCGTACATCCCGAAATGGCTGCCGGTCCCGTACTGACCACTGTAGACACACAGCCACCCGGGTGCCGTTCCGCCGTCGCACGGGTCATAGCGGGCGCTCAACTTCCTGGGCTGCTTCTCACCGGGCAGGGCGATTCTGAGCTCCGCGCCCGTCGTGGTCTTGACCTCGTTGAGCGCGGTCTGCCGACCGGGCGTGCGGGCGAGGTACCGGTCCGCCTCGCTCTGGAGCCGGCTGATCTGACCGGCGGACAGACCGGCGCGGACCCCGTCGGCGGCGAACTTCGCCGACGCCGAAGCAGCTGTTCCGGACAGCATCGACGTCGCGGTCGCGACCAGCGCCGTTCCGGCGAGCAGCTTTCGAAAACCGAACCACATGGGTCTTCCTTCCTCTTGTCCGGCCGGCGCTAGCAAGGCGTGACGTACCAGACGGGTGTCCAGTACACGCCGTCGAATCTCGGGGTGTCCCGGAATTCGTAGGCGGTCGAGGTGAACAGGGTCTCCTGCGCCCTGTTCTCGAACCGCGCCACCGTGCCGGTCGTCTGGTTGTTTTCCAGGCCGCCCCAGCCGATCCAGTTCCGCAACGGGTAGGTTCCGCACACGAAGTAGCTGACGGAGTCGAACCCGTTGTCGTACTTCCACAGGCAGAGCCATTCTCTCGAGCAGCCTCGCTTGGCGCCGAGGGTCAGCTCGCCGCCGGGGATCGCGATCCGGTTGGCGGCGACCTGGCGGCTGCCGGGGATGCTCGCCAGGTACTCGTCGACGCGGTGCTGCAACTTCGTCGTGTCGGCGAGAGCCGGTGTGCCGACACCGAAGACCGCGGTGGCGGCGAGGCAGACGAGAACCACGAATCGACGCATGGTGTTCACTTCCTTCTTTTCGGGCGGGTACCTGCTGCCGGCGGTACGTGATTTCAGGCGCAGACGCCGCCGAGCCCGGTTTGCCCGGCGCAGTTCGCTTCGGTGATCGCCTCGTGAGGCCGTCGGGGTCCTTGGCGGTGAGCCCGACGGGCCTGGCGCCGTTGGCCGCCGCTTCGCGTCGCTCACTGCAGCCGGCAGGCCGCTTCCGCGTCGTACGAGTCGACCCCTGTGTTCGCGAGCTTGACCATGCAAAGCAGTCCGCCGAGACCGTCGTCGTTGCAGGCTGCCACCCGTTCGTTGGTCAAGGCATAACCGGCGCGGTACAGGAAATAGGTGCAATCGCCGGAGGTCTTCAGGCTGTTCGCCTGGATGACTGTTCGGGAAATGTGGAGCTCCTGGCCTGGCGTTCTCAACTCGCGCCCCGAAGCGACGCCTCCGTTCACGGAAACTGCGACGGTGGCTGCGAGAGCGGTTGCGGCGGCGATCTTGCCTGCCGTCTTCCTTGCGTCCACTGCGATGGCCCTTTCTCGGTCTCCTCGGCTGCCCTGTTCGGCTCAACCGGCGACTCAGGTCTACGGCATTCGGGTTGTCCGGTGCCGGTGGCGTGACATCGGACAACCGAGGACCGGACAATGGCACCGAGCCTTTGGGGGAGGGGTCGATGCCGCGACCGGAACGTCCGCTGGGCACCGGAGACGAGCCGCAAACGCTGTTCGCTCGTGAGCTGCGGCGAGTTCGCGAGGCGGCGGGCAACCCGCCCTACCGCCGGCTGGCGCGCGAGGCGCACTACTCGGTGACCACGCTGTCGGATGCCGCCGGCGGGAGGACGTTCCCCACCCTGCCGGTCACGCTCGCCTACGTGCGGGCCTGCGGCGGCGATCCCGCGGAGTGGGAGCGGCGCTGGCGCGAGACGCACGCGCTGCTTTCCACGCCCAACGGCGCCGACGACCCGCAGATCCGGCCGCCCTACCTGGGCTTGTCGGCCTTCCGGACCGCCGACGCCGACCGGTATTTCGGGCGCGACGCCCTGCTCGAAACGCTCGGCGACCGGATTGGGCAGCACCGGCTGGTCGCCGTCCTGGGCGCATCGGGTTCCGGGAAATCGTCGTTGCTGCACGCCGGGCTGGCCACTGCGGATATCCGTCCGATGGTGGCGTTCACCCCCGGTACGTCCCCGCTCGAGGAATGTGCACTGCACCTGGCCGCCTTTGTCGGCGAATCCGCTCCGGCACTGCACCGGGAATTCACCGGCGATCCGACGGCGCTGCACCTGCGCATCCGGCAGGCGCTGGCCGCCGACCCCGCGGAAACCGAACTGCTGCTGGTGGTCGACCAGTTCGAAGAACTGTTCACGTTGTGCGCCGACCCCGCGGAACGGCAGGCCTTCATCACCGCACTGACCCACGCGGCGACCGCGCCGCGCGCCCGGGCCCGCGTGGTACTGGGTGTGCGATCGGATTTCTTCGCCCATTGCACTCGCTACCCCGAATTGCGGCCCGCACTGGGTGCCGGGCAGGTCCTGATCGGGCCCATGAGCCCGGACGAACTGCGGGAGGCCATCGTCAAGCCGGCGGCTGCGGCGCACTACACCGTCGAAAACGCGCTGGTGACGCGCCTTGTTGCGGAAGCCACCAGCCGGCCCGGTGCGTTGCCGCTGGTCTCGCACGCGTTGCTGGAGACCTGGCGACGCCGCAGCGGCATGACCCTCACCGTGGCCGGGTACGAGCAGACCGGCGGGATCCGGGACGCCCTCGCGCGCACCGCCGAGAACGTCTACGCCGGGTTCGACGAACGCCGGCAGCTCATGGTCCGGCAGATCCTGCTCCGGCTCACCGCGCTGGGTGAGGGCACCGAAGACACCAAGCGCCGCCTCACCCGCGCCGAACTGGACGACACCCCGGCCGTGCGGACCGTGCTGGCCGCGCTCACCGCCGCCCGCCTGGTCACTGTCGACCACGACATCGTGGAGATCACGCACGAAACCCTCATCGAGCACTGGCCACGGCTGCGCACGTGGCTGGCGATCGACCGGGAGGGACAGCGCGTTCACCGCCGGCTCGCCGAGGACGCCGCGGTGTGGGAATCACTGCGCCGCGATCCGGACACCCTGTACCGCGGGGTCCGCCTGGCCAGGACGCGCGAACTCGCCGACAGCGTGCTGACCGCGCGCGAACGCGCGTTCGTCCACGCCGGACGGGCCGCCGAGACCGCTCGGCAGGCCGCCTCCCTGCGCCGGTCCCGGCTGCTGCGTGCGCTGGTCATCGTGCTCGTCGTTCTCGTCGGCGTGACCACCGCCGCCACCGTGGCTGCGCTGAGGGCCAACGAAACGGTCACCGCGCAGCGGGACACAGTGCTGGCCCAGCAGGTCGCCGAGGAGGCCGTCACGCTGCGGGCGAGCAGGCCGGCGTTGGCCGCGCAGCTCGCATTGGCCGCCTATCGCCTCAGGCCAACGCAGCGCAATCGCGATGCGCTGATCAGCGCTGTCGCCATCCCGCTGAACCACGTGCAGGAGGTCGACGCGACCGCGTTCAGCCCGGACGGCCGCCTGATCGCCTCGGCCTCCGCCGACCACCTCGTGCGGCTGTGGAACGTCGCCGACCCCGCCCATCCGAAGCCGTCGGCGGTGCTCGCCGGGCACGGTGACGCCGTCCGCGCAGTGTCCTTCGATCCCGGCGGCACGGTCCTCGCCACCGCCGGCCGCGATCGCACGGTCCGGCTGTGGGAGCTGGGCGACGGCACGCAGCCCGCCCAGCTGGCCGTGCTGACCGGGCACCAGGACACGATCTACTCCCTGGCCTACGCCCCGGACGCCCGCACGCTGGCGACGGCCAGTTACGACCACACGGTCCGGCTGTGGGACGTTCGCGTGCCGGCCCGGCCGGTGGCGCTGCCGGTGCTGACCGCCCACGCGCGCAACGTCAAGGCGGTGGCGTTCAGCCCGGACAGCAGGCTGCTGGCGTCCGGCAGCGACGACCGCACCGTGCGGCTGTGGGATGTCGGCGAGCCCACGCGGCCGGCGGAACGGCTCGTGCTCACCGGCCACAGCGACCTGGTGGTCACGGTGGCGTTCAGCCGGGACGGCCGGTCGATCGCCTCAGGCGGCGACGATCGAACCGTCCGGCTCTGGAACACCGCCGATCCGGTCCGGCCGGAGGTGCTGTCCGGGCACACCGACGTGGTTTCGTCGGTGGCGTTCAGCCCGGATCGGCGGCTGCTGGCTTCCGCCAGCTACGACCACTCCGTGCGGCTGTGGGACATGAGCGACCGCGGCCACGCTTTGCTGGCCACCCTCACGGGCCACACGGGCGCCGTCGAAGCGGTGACGTTCAGCCCGGACGGGCGACACCTGGCCACCGCAAGCGACGACCACACCGTGCTGCTCTGGGAAACCGACCCGGACCGCGCCGCAACGCGGGCCTGCGAGCTCGCCCACCCCGCCATCACCCGTGAGGAATGGGCCTCCCACCTGCCGGGGCTGAGCTATGAACCGCCCTGCCGACCGGGCTAGGCGTACATGGCCAGCCAGATCGCGATGTAATGCGAAACGGCGGCCAGCACGGTGCAGGCGTGGAAGAACTCGTGGTACCCAAAGGTCTCAGGCCAGTGATTGGGCCACTTCACGGCATAAAAAACCGCGCCGAGCGTATAGAACAACCCGCCCACGCACAGCAGCACCAACGCGGCGACCCCGGCGTGCGAAGCAAGCTCGGGGAAGACGAACACCGCGACCCACCCGAGGGCGATGTAGATCGGCACCCCGAGCCACCGCGGCGCGTGCGGCCACAGCATCTTCAACGCCACACCCGCGATCGCGCCGCCCCAGACGATCGACAGGATCACGTAGCCCGTCGGCTTCGACATCGCCAGCAGTGTGAACGGTGTGTACGTCCCGGCGATGAACAAGAAGATCATCGAGTGGTCCGCGCGCTTCATCCACTTGTACGCGCGGGGGCTCCAGAACCGGCGGTGGTACAGCGCGCTCACGCCGAACAGGCCGAGCACGGTCAGGCCGTAGACCGAGGTCGCCAACGCGGCGATCGGGGACACTGTGGACGCCGCCAGGCTGATGAGCGCCGCCGCCGCGGCCAGGGCGCCGAAGAACGTCCAGAAGTGGATGTGCCCGCGCAGCCGGGGGCGGAGATCCACTACGGGCTCGGGTGGTTCCGTCGTCAGGCTCACGCTTCCAGGTTACGGCAGCGTAGGTTCTCCAGCAGTGCTCAAGTCACACGCCTCACACCGGGTGCGTACGCTGACTCGACGTGAGTGTTCGCTCCTTCTTGTCCGACGTCGTGTACAGCGCCTACGGCAGGCGCCTCATCCAGCAGGCCGCCGGGCGGCATCCGCGGCACATCGCCATCATGCTCGACGGCAACCGCCGCTGGGCGCGTGAAGCGGGCTTCGCGGACGTTTCGGACGGGCACCGCGCCGGGGCCAAGAAGATCGCGGACTTCCTGAGCTGGTGCCAGGAGGCCGAAGTCGAGGTCGTCACCATGTGGCTGCTGTCCACGGACAACCTCAACCGCGACCCGGACGAGCTCACCCCGCTGCTGACGATCATCACCGACGTCACCGACGAGCTCGCCGGTCCCGGCACGCCGTGGCGGCTGCGGATCGTCGGCGCGCTCGACCTGCTCCCCGCCGAGGTCGCCAAGCGGCTCAGCGAAGCCGCCGCCCGGACCGAGGGGCGGACCGGGATGGAGGTCAACATCGCGGTCGGCTACGGCGGGCGCCAGGAGATCGCCGACGCCGTGCGCAAGCTGCTGCTGCAGCACGCCGACGAGGGAACGTCCATCCACGAACTGGCGAAGATCCTCGACGTCGACCACATCTCCGAGCACCTCTACACCTCGGGCCAGCCGGACCCGGACCTGATCATCCGCACCTCGGGTGAGCAGCGGCTTTCCGGCTTCCTGCTGTGGCAGTCCGCGCACTCGGAGTTCTGGTTCACCGAGGCGTACTGGCCCGCCTTCCGGCGGGTCGACTTCCTGCGCGCGATGCGCGACTACGCCTGGCGGCACCGCCGGTTCGGCTCCTGAAGCACCGGAAAAGCCGCTGGTCAGCCCCCAGGGAACACTTAGGGTTGATTTCGGACGACCGACGGTGAGATGACGATCTGGCGAATCACCGTGTTGGCTCCCTGCGCGTCGCCGCATTCGTGGGTACCTTCCGAGGTGAGGGCGCGCGTTCCGTGCGGGTCCTCGCGGGAGGCCCTGGTCGTGGCGGTGATCGAGGGGGCGGCTCAGCCGCCCACGAGACGCTCGAGGGGGCCGGCACCCGGCCCTCGTGGCCGCGCCACCTGACTCAAGAGTCAGGAGGAGTGGTCCAGCCAGGGAGGTGCCCGGCCCAGCGAGTGCGGGCGTGAGGTGCACACGCCCTCGAGGGAGATGCCGTCGTGACTGCGCAGCGTTTGCCCCGTAAGGCCTCTGGCCACTCTTCGACCGGTGCCGTTCCTGGCCCGGAGAAAGCCTCGACCTCGCCCGAATCCCAGCAGCACATGTACGTGCTCGACACGTCGGTCCTCCTTTCGGACCCGTGGGCGGTCACTCGGTTCGCCGAGCACGCTGTCGTGCTGCCGCTGGTCGTCATCAGTGAACTGGAGGCGAAGCGCCACCACCCGGAGCTCGGCTGGTTCGCCCGGGAATCCCTGCGCATGCTCGACGACCTGCGCCGGCAGTACGGCAGGCTCGACGCGCCGCTCCCCATCGGGGACCACGGCGGCACGCTGCAGGTGGAGCTGAACCACTCGGACCCGTCGGTGCTCCCGTCCGGGTTCCGGACCGACTCCAACGACCACCGCATCCTCGCCTGCGCGCTCAACCTCGCGGCCGAGAACAAGGCGGTCACGCTGGTGACGAAGGACATCCCGCTGCGGGTCAAGGCCGGGGCCGTCGGTCTCGAGGCGGACGAGTACCGCGCGCAGGAAGTGACGCCGTCGGGCTGGACCGGCATGGCGGACGTCGACGTCCAGCAGGACCTCATCGACGCGCTGTTCGGCGGCAGCACCGTCGACCCCGTCGAGTGGGGCATGGACGAGCTCGCCGAGCTGCCCTGCCACACCGGGCTGCGGCTGCTCGCGGGCAGCTCCAGCGCGCTGGGGCGGATCACGGCGGACAAGCGCATCCGGCTGGTCCGGGGCGACCGCGAGGCGTTCGGCCTGCACGGCCGCAGCGCCGAGCAGCGCGTCGCGCTCGACCTGCTGCTCGACTCCGACGTCGGGATCGTCTCGCTGGGCGGTCGCGCCGGCACCGGCAAGTCGGCGCTCGCGCTGTGCGCCGGCCTGGAAGCCGTCATGGAACGCCGCCAGCACCGCAAGGTCGTGGTGTTCCGGCCGGTCTACGCGGTCGGCGGGCAGGACCTCGGCTACCTGCCCGGGTCCGAGAGCGAGAAGATGCAGCCGTGGGCGCAGGCGGTGTTCGACACCCTCGGCGCGCTGGTCAGCCAGGACGTCCTCGACGAGGTCTTCGACCGCGGCATGCTCGAGGTGCTCCCGCTGACCCACATCCGCGGCCGCTCGCTGCACGACACGTTCGTGATCGTCGACGAGGCGCAGTCGCTGGAGCGCAACGTCCTGCTCACGGTGCTCTCGCGGCTCGGCACGGCGTCCCGCGTGGTGCTCACGCACGACGTCGCCCAGCGTGACAACCTGCGGGTCGGGCGGCACGACGGCGTCTCGGCGGTGATCGAGAAGCTCAAGGGCCACCCGCTGTTCGCGCACGTCACGCTGACGCGCTCGGAGCGGTCGCCGATCGCCGCCCTGGTCACCGAGATGCTGGAGGACCACGGCTGACGGACTCCGGGGGCGGCGTCCGCGCCGCCCCCGGCAATCCTTGGCGTCGTTGCCGGGCATCCGGTGGAAAACCCGCTCGGCCGCTATGCGGCTGATCCGGGGCTGGGCATAGTTGGCCGGATGGGGCCCGAAAATCTTTCTCGTCGTGAGCTTCTCGTCCGAAGTGGCGCAGCCGCCGCCGCACTGACCGTGGCCGGCGCGGGGGTCGCCGAGGCCGAAGAGGACGTCCGGCCGGGCGGGGTGGTGCTGCGGCAGGGCACGAACATGTCCGCCGCGCTGTCGCCGGACGGCCGGTGGCTCGCCGTCGACCTGGTCACCGGGATCTGGGTGCTGCCCGCCGCCGGCGGTCGCGCCCGGCGGCTCACCGACGACCTGCAGGACGCGACGCTCCCCAGCTGGTCGCCGGACGGCCGCCGGATCGCGTTCCAGTCCTACCGCGACGGCAACTTCCACCTGTACGTCATCGAGGCCGCCGGCGGGACGCCCCGCAAGCTCACCAGCGGGCGGTTCGACCACCGGGAGCCGGTGTTCTCGCCGGACGGCACCAAGCTCGCCTTCAGCAGCGACCGCGACGGCAGCTACGGCATCCACCTGCTGGACATCGCCTCCGGGGCGATCGGCACGGTCGTGTCGACGGCCGACGAAGAGGCGTCACCGCGCTGGTCGGCCGACGGCACGAAGATCGTCTTCACGGTGAACGACACCGCCATCGACGTCGTCACCCTGGCCACCGGCGCCCGCGAGCGCCTGGTCACCGCGACCGGCGCCGACAAGCTCTACGGTCCCGCGTTCGGTCCCGGCGGCCGGCCCAGTTACCTGCGGCTGCGTGGCGCCGACGCGGACCTCATGCTCGGCGAGCAGCAGCTGACCAAGGGCGAGGACGTCTTCGGCTTCCCCGCGAACTGGACCGGGTCCGCCGTGCTCTACACCGCCGACGGGCACATCCGGCGGCGCGAGCCGTCCGGCGCGGTCGAGGACGTCCCGTTCGAAGCAGGCGTGTCCACGGCACCACGCGAGTACCGGAGGCGGGTCCGTGACCTGGACTCGCCCGCGCCGAAGCCCGTCCGGGGCATCGCCGGCCCGGTGGTGTCGAAGGACGGCAGGCGGATCGCCTTCCGGGCCCTCAACGCGATCTACATCGTCGCGGCGGGCGGGGGACGGCCGCAGCGGCTGATCGGCGACGGCTACTTCAACTCCGACCCGGACTTCCACCCGGACGGGACGAAGCTGCTCTACACGAGCGACCGGCTCGGCACCGCCGACCTGTGGCTGCACGACCTCGGCACCGGTGAGGACGCCGTCCTCACCCGGCTGGCGGGCGCCCAGGTCGCGCCGCGGTGGTCGCCGGACGGCGGCCGGGTGGCCTACGCCGACCAGGACGGCGCCACCTGGATCCACGACGTGGCTGCAAACCGAGCCCAGCAGGTGACGCCGCCGCTGTTCATGCCGGGCCGGCCCACCTGGTCGCCCGACGGGTCGGTCCTCGCCCTGGCCGCGGTGAAGCCGTACTCGCGGCGGTACCGCGAAGGCACCAGCCAGATCCTCACGGTCGACCTGAAGACCGGCGAACTCCGCTACGCCGAGCCGATGCCGTTCCGCTCGCTCGCCACCCGCGGCGACGACGGTCCACTGTGGTCACCCGACGGCCGGTACCTCGCGTTCACGGTGGAAAGCGTCGCCTGGATCGCCCCGGTCGACGGCGCCGGACGGCTGATCGGCGAGCCGCGGCAGGTCACCCGCGAAGTCACCGATTCACTGGCCTGGCAGGGGAACGACACACTCGTGTACCTGTCGAAGGGACAGCTGAAAGCCCAGAAGATCACCGGCGGCGAGCCGCGCCCGATCCGGCTCGACTTCAGCTGGGCCCGGCCCCGCCCGCCGCGCCCGACCGTCATCCACGTCGGCGCGGCCTGGGACGGCGTCGCCCGGACGCTGCGGCGGGACGTCGACATCGTCGTCGACGGCGGCCGGATCACCGACGTCCGGCCGCACCGGGCCGCCCCCGGCACCGTCGACGCCCACGACCTGACCGCCATGCCCGGGCTGATCGACATCCACAACCACTGGCACCTGCGCGGCAGGCAGTGGGGTGACCGGCAGGGCAGGCTGTGGCTGTCCTACGGCATCACCACCACCCGCTCGCCCGGCGACCCGGTGTACCAGATGCTGGAGACCCGCGAGGCCCTGGAATCCGGGAACCGCGTCGGGCCGCGGTACTTCGGCACCGGGGAAGCCGTCGACGGCTCCCGGATCTACTACAACTTCATGCGGCCGACGCTGTCGCCGGAGCAGCTGGACCTGGAGCTCTCGCGCGCGGTCGAGCTCGAGTACGACATGATCAAGACCTACGTCCGGCTGCCCGTGGCCTCCCAGCAGGCCGTGGTCCGGGCCGCGCACCGGGCGGGCATCCCGCTCTCGTCGCACTACCTGTACCCGGCGGCGAACATCGGCATGGACGCGATGGAGCACACCGGGGCCACCAACCGGCTCGGGTACTCGCACACCGTCAGCCGGATCGGCCGGTCCTACCAGGACGCGATCGCCTTGTTCACCCGCTCGGGCATGTCGGTCACGCCGACGTTGTTCACGTCCAGGGCGTTGTACGCCGACGACAAGTCGCTCGTGACCGACGAGCGCACCCGGGTCCTCTTCCCGCCGTGGGAGTACGCGCTGCTCAAGACCACGGCCGACACCGCGGGCAACCCGGAGAACGCCTACCTCCGCCAGGTCCTCGCCGGGAACGTCGACATGGTGCTGCGGATCCACCGGGCGGGCGGGTTCGTGGTCACCGGCACGGACTCCCCGCTGGACAACGTGGCCGTCTCCACCCACCAGAACCTGCGGGCCATGGTCGCGTTCGGGTTCACGCCGTACGAGGCGCTCACCACCGCCACCCGCAACCCGGCGCGGTGGCTGGGCCTCGAGGACCGGATCGGGGTGCTCAAGCGGGGCGCGTACGCCGATCTGTCGCTGGTCAGCGGCAACCCGCTGGAGGACGTCAAGGCGGCCGCGAACGTCCGCAGCGTGCTGGTCGGCGGCGTGCTGCGGACGGTCGGCGAGCTGCTGGCGCCCTACCGGGACCAGCCGGGCGAGCGGGCGGCCACCGAGGTGGCGCCCGCGGCCCGGTCAGCGGAGAAGCAGCACTGGTGGCACGTCCCGGAATGGGCGGAACACGTGTGCTGCGCGGGCTGACTCACCAGCCCGAAGGCAGCGGGCGGCCTTCGGCGAACCCGGCCGCCGACTGGACGCCCAGCACCGCGCGCTCGTGGAACTCCTCGAGCGTCCGCGCGCCCGCGTAGGTGCACGACGACCGCACGCCGGAGCCGATCGAGTCCAGCAGGTCCTCGACGCCGGGGCGCTGCGGGTCGAGGGACATCCGCGACGACGAGATGCCCTCCTCGAACAGCGCCTTCCGCGCGCGGTCGAACGAGTTGTCCGTGCGCGTCCGCGCGCCCACCGCACGCTTCGACGCCATCCCGAACGACTCCTTGTAGGGTCGGCCCTGCTCGTCGAACCGCAGGTCACCGGGGGATTCGTAGGTGCCGGCGAACCACGAGCCGACCATCGCCGCGGACGCGCCCGCGGCCAGCGCCAGCGCGACGTCACGCGGGTGGCGGACCCCGCCGTCGGCCCAGACGTGCTTGCCCAGCTCGCGCGCGGCGGCCGCGCAGTCGGCGACCGCGGAGAACTGCGGACGGCCCACGCCGGTCATCATCCGGGTCGTGCACATCGCGCCCGGCCCGACACCGACCTTGACGACGTCGGCGCCGGCCTGGATCAGGTCGCGCGTGCCCTCGGCGGTGACGACGTTCCCGGCGACCACCGGGACCTGCGGCGACACCGACCGGACGGCCTTCAGCGCGGCGATCATCTTCTCCTGGTGCCCGTGCGCGGTGTCGACGACCAGCACGTCGACACCGGCCTTCAGGACCGCGTCGGCCTTCGCCGCGACGTCGCCGTTGACGCCGACCGCGGCGGCGACGCGCAGCTTGCCCGCGTCGTCGACGGCCGGGGTGTAGATCTCCGCACGCAGGGCGCCGACGGCGGTGAGGACGCCCGCCAGCCGGCCGTCGGCGTCGAGGCCGAGCGCCAGGTGGGCGCCGCTGCTGTTGAGCCGTTCGAAGACCTCGCGCGGCGGCGTGGTCAGCGGAACCGCGACGCTCGGCGCCTGCGCGACGTCGGCGAGACGGGCGAAGCGGTCGACTCCCGCGCAGGCCGCTTCGTCGACGACGCCGACCGGGCGGCCTTCGTCGTCGACGACCACGACTGCGCCGTGGGCCCGCTTGTGGACGAGGTTGAGCGCGTCGGCGACCGCGGCCGCTCCGGTGAGCACCAGCGGCGTGTCCCAGACCGTGTGGCGGCTCTTCACCCAGCCGACGATCCCGGCGACCGCGTCGGGATCGACGTCCTGCGGGAGCACCACCAGGCCACCGCGGCGGGCGACGGTCTCGGCCATCCGGCGGCCGGCAACCGCGGTCATGTTCGCGACCACGATCGGGATGGTCGCGCCGGTGCCGTCCGCGGTGGAGAGGTCGACGTCGAAGCGGGACTCCACGTCCGAACGGTTCGGCAGGAGGAACACGTCGTCGTAGGTCAGGTCGTGGGCGGGCCGGTGGCCGTCGAGGAAACGCACGAGTCACCAGACTACCCGGCGGCCCCGTGGCAGGATCGGTGGCATGAGCCGCCGCGACCGGGACACCGAGGGACGGGCACGCAACGCACGGCCGCGAGACGGCCTCGGCCGGCCGCTGCCGTACGGCTCCGACGGGGTCGAGCGCCAGCCGGAAGGCATCGAGCGCACCCCGGCGCAAACGCTTGCGGAGGCGCAGCGGCTGCTCGACGACGGCAAGCCGTTCCACGCGCACGAGGTCTTCGAGGACGCCTGGAAGACCACGGACGGGCCCGATCGCGAGCTTTGGCGCGGCCTCGCGCAGCTCGCCGTCGGGCTGACGCACGCGGCCCGCGGCAACAACGTCGGCGCGGTGTCGCTGCTGGAGCGCGGGGCGGCGAACATCGAGCCGTTCCGGGGTGCGCCACCGCACGGGATCGACGTCGCCGGGTTGCAGGCGTGGGCGCTGGCGCTGGCGGAAGAAGCCAAGCAGCGTGTCCGGGTGTCGCCGAGCGCACCGCGGCTGACGTGCTGACGGCTCTCGGAGCCGCGGTCATCGCGGCGGTCGCGTCCCTGGTCGGCGTGACGCTGGGTGCGCTGGTCGAACCGCTGAAGCTCAACGCGGCGCGGCGGGCGAAGGTGCGCCAGGACCGCGCCGACCGCTGCGGCCGGTTCATCGAAGCCGCCGCCCGGGCGCGGCAGCACCTGGTCAGCATCAACGTCAGCTACCGCGAAGACCGGACCTCCGAACGCGTCTTGGCCTACGAAGACGAGTACTACACGGCGCGGGCGGAGGTCCGGTCCCTGCTCGGGCTCCTGGTGATGAGCGGGCCGGACGAACTGGTCGAGGCGGCCAAGGAAGTGCGGCGGAAGGACATGGACCTGCACCACGTGCGGCACGCGCCGGACGACGACGGCAAGTTCACCAAGGTCGTGCTGCCGAGGCCCGTCCGGGACGCCGTGGTCGCGCTGGACCGGGCGATCGAGGAGTTCGCCCTCGTCGCGCGGAAGCACACGGCTTAGGGCTGGTCCCAGCCGTCCGAAGCCGCCTTCTCGGCGCCGATCGTCGTGCCTTCGCCGTGTCCGGTGTGGACCTTCGTGGCGTCCGGGAGCGTGAACAGCTTCGTCCGGATGGAGTCGACGATCGTGGGGTAGTCCGAATAGGACCGTCCGGTGGCGCCCGGGCCGCCGTGGAACAGCGTGTCGCCGGTGAACAGCACCCCGAGTTCGTCGGCGTACAGGCAGACCGCGCCGGGCGCGTGCCCCGGCGTGTGGATGACCTGCAGTGCCGTGCCCGCGACGGTGAGCACCTGGCCGTCGGCCAGTTCGCCGTCCGGGGCGCGGTCCGGGTGGGTGAGGTCCCAGACGACCCGGTCGTCCGGGTGCAGCAGGATCGGCGCGCCGGTCGCGGCGGCGAGCTCCGGGGCGGCGTTGACGTGGTCGTTGTGCGCGTGGGTGCAGACGATCGCGGTCAGCTTCCGCTCGCCCACGACGTTTTCGATCGCCTTCGCGTCGTGCGCCGCGTCGATCACGATCACTTCCGCGTCGTCACCCACGAGCCACACGTTGTTGTCGACGTCCCAGCTGCCCCCGTCGAGCCGGAAGACACCGGAGGTCACCAGGTTCTGCACGATCGCCGTCATGCGCCCGACCCTAGTGGTCATTCGACGGGTAGATGACATACCGGCGGTATGCTACCGTCGAGTCACCTTACCGTGAGTAAGTTCGAGAGGTGACGCGATGACCCGGGACCTGCTGGCGGAACCGCTGAAGCTGCGGTGCGGCGCGGTGCTGCCCAACCGCCTGGCCAAGTCGGCGCTGAGCGAGCAGCTCGGCGACCGCCGCAACGCGCCCACCCGCGAACTGGCCGAGCTGTACCGCACCTGGGCCCGTGGCGGTGCGGCCGCGCTGATCACCGGGAACGTCATGGTCGACCCGGCCGCGCTCGGGGAGCCGCGCAACGTCGCGGCGACCGCCGACCCCGCCGCCTTCCGGCCGTGGGCGCAGGCCGTCGACGGCACGGACACCCGCCTGTGGGTGCAGCTGAACCACCCGGGTCGGCAGAGCCCGCGGTACCTCTCGCGGCAGCCGGTGGCGCCGTCCGCCGTCCCGTTCGGCAACCGGGGCATCCGGACCGCCTTCGCGGCCCCGCGCGCGTTGACCGGCGAAGAGATCGAAGCGATCATCGAGCGCTTCGCCGTGGCTGCGCGGACTTTCGTCGATGCGGGCTTCCACGGCGTGCAGCTCCACGGCGCGCACGGCTACCTCGTCTCGCAGTTCCTTTCCCCGCTGACGAACCTGCGGACCGACGCCTGGGGCGGGGACGCCGTCCGCCGCCGCCGGTTCCTGCTCGAGGTGGTCCGGCGGGTGCGCGCGGCGGTCGGTGACGGCGTGCCGGTGTCGGTCAAGCTCAACAGCGCGGACTTCCAGCGCGGCGGCTTCACCGAGGACGAGTCCCTGGAGGTCGTGCGGGAGCTCGGCGAGATCGGGGTCGACCTGCTGGAGGTCTCCGGCGGGACCTACGAGAAGACCGCGATGATGGGCTCCGCACGCGCGAGCACCCAGGCGCGCGAAGCGTACTTCCTGGACTACGCGGCAAAAGCGCGTGAAGTCTCCGACGTCCCGCTCATGGTCACCGGCGGCTTCGCGACGCCGGGCGGGATGGAAGCCGCGTTGCGCTCGGGCGAAGTGGACGTGATCGGCCTCGGCCGGCCACTGGTCGTCGACCCGGGCCTGCCGGCCCGGCTGATCGACGGCGAGGACGTCCGCGCGGAGCGGCTGTGCCCGAAGACCGGGATCCGCACGGCCGACAGCCTCCTGGAGATCCAGTGGCACACCCGCCAGCTGCACCGGATCGCGGCGGGCAAGCCGGTCGACCGCCGCGGCGCGCTGCCGACGCTCGTGCGGGCCGGGCTGACCGACGGGCTCAACGCGTTCCGCCGCGTCCGCGGTTAGGGCCTGGTTCAACGTCGTAGCCACTCGTTGGTGGCCGCGATGTGCACGGTCGCCTCGTGGCGAACCGCGAGTTTGGTCGAACCGTGTGGCGACGCCTCGGTTGCGTCTGGGCCGGTTGATGCCGCACTCGACCGCGTGCCGTTGCTTGTGGACCTCCGGGTCGAATGCCGGTGACCGGCCGCTGGCCGGCCGCGGTTACGGCGACACCGGACCTGATCAGAAGGCTGGGGAATCGTGCATGCGATCCCGCGCCGCCATGCTGCCCGGCAGTCACCAGCAACGACGATGGGTTTCTGGCCCTGCTCGGTGGCCCGGTGCATGCTGGTGCGCCCGGTTGATCGTGGAATCCACGCTCACCTCCCAGGTGATCAACCCGGCGGCGTCGGCCCGGGTCTGCAACCGGCCAGGATCAGCGCCCACATACCAGCGCGCTGCAGCGCCGGAACAAGCCATAGACGGTTTGCCGGCAGCCATACACGGGTGGGACGTCACGCCACGGCGAACCGACACGGACACGCCGGCGGATGCCGTCCAGGAGCTGGCGTTCAGTCCACAGTGGTGGGCGGCCGGGCTTCTTGCCGACGGGCAGCAGCGGTTCCAGGATCGCCCACTGCGCGGGTCGGCGCGCCCCGTCGCCGCCAGGCCGTGCACAAGGTCTCCGGTGGTCGGCATCTCAAACCGGCTCTAGGCGGGGGCGAGCCGGCGGTCGTAGAGGAACGCGCCGGCGGCCAGTGCGGTGAAGAAGAGCCCGATGAAGACGCAGTTCAGCGCGACCTGGCCGTAGCCGAGGGCGCCGGCGTCGACGAACGGGTACGGGTAGAAGCCGGTGATCGCCCCGCGCGGCAGCGTGAACGCGAGCCAGGCGAGCGGGTACAGCAGCGACCACCAGACCGTGCGCAGGCTCAGCACGCCACGCGGGGCGGCGAGCAGCCAGCCGAGCACGAACAGGATCGGCGTCACCTTGTGCAGCATCGTGTCGGAGACCAGTGAGAGGCCGTGCAGTTCGTAGAGGCCGGCCAGGGCGACCTGGTAGACGATGCCGGTCACAATGATGCCGACCAGCGCGTCGAGCCAGAGGACGGTGAACAGCCGGCCGCGGCCCCGGCCCAGCGCGACCACGGCCGAGGTGATCGTGACCAGCAGGTTCGAATCGATCGTGAAGAAGCAGAGCAGGTTTGCGACGCTGCCGTCGGCGGCGGAGGCGGTCGCGACCACCTGGGTGATCAGGCCGGCCAGCGCGACCACGGCGGTGACCGCGAACCAGGCCCGGGTGAGCTTCTCACTGCGCATCCGGGGAGCGTACCCGTGGGTAACTCCACAGTGGACCCCACGAAGGTGTCGAGTTCCGGGGCTGCCCGGCACGTGGACAGCCCCGGGTGTGCGGTTACGCCGCGAGCAGCGAGTCCCGGAGCGCGACGAACGCCTCGTACTCCGCCTTCTGCTCGACCGGCAGCTGGTAGGCGACGGCCAGCAGCTTCGTCACGGACGGGAGGATGCTGAGCCGGAACGTCCGGCCCTCGGTCGTCTTGATGACGAATCTGCCCTGCAGGTCGCGCTTCTTGACCGACGCCCGGTTGGCGTCGTTGATCGTCAGCGGCGTGCCCGCGGTGATGGTGCCGTTCTTCTCCTCGAGCGGGACCAGGACGAGATCGGTCTGTCCCGGCTTGAAGCCCAGGGCGAAGTTGGCGACCGAGGTGGTCCGGAAGACCAGGTAGTTCTTCTGCCTGATCTCCGCGGCGTACACCTTGGTGTAGCTCGCCCCGTCCGCGACAGCGCCGTCGAAGGCGGCGTGGATCGACGCCTTCATCTGTTCCTTGCTGACCACTGCTTGCTCCTCCGTGACCGCTCGGGAAGTGAGCGGGAACCTTGTGAAGGAGCGCACTTTAGGGATTCTTCGCCGCGGGCTGTGTCGGGAAAATTCTCGTCAAATCCGGTTCGGCGCGCGTCGAAATCGTCGAACGCCGTCGCCGGCTCGACCACCATCCACTGTGGCCGGTGCGGAGCGCGGGCACCAGCTACTTTCGTCGTGCTTCGCGTCAGCTCCCTTCCCCGCGGTCGCCGTGCAGCAGGCCGCGGACCGTGTCGATCGTGTCCGCTTCGGCCGGGTCCTTGTCCGGGCGGTAGCGGACCACCCGCGCGAACCGCAGCGCCAGGCCTCCGGGATAGCGCGTGGAAACCTGCGCGCTGTCCAGTTCGATCTCCACCACGACCTCCGGCCGGACGTACACCGTCCAGTCGTCCCGGTGGGTCTCGATCTCCTGGAACGTCCTCGTCTGCCACGCCAGCAGCTCGTCGGTCATGCCCTTGAACGTCTTGCCCACCATGATCGGCGGGCCGCCGTCCGGATCGCGGGCACCCAGGTGGAGGTTCGACAGCGTGCCGGTGCGCCGGCCGTGGCCCCACTCCGCCGCCAGCACCACCAGGTCGATCGTGTGCACCGGCTTGACCTTCAGCCAGGCCCGCCCGCGCCGCCCGGCCGCGTACGGCGAGGCCAGGTCCTTGACCATCACCCCTTCGTGGCCGGCTGCCATGGCCGCCTCCAGCACCGAAGCGGCCCGCGAAGTGCCCACCTCACCGGGGATCACGTGCGCCCCGGCGACCTTGCGCAGCGCCGCGTTGCGCTCCGACAGCGGCGCGTCCAGCAGGTCGACGCCGTCGAGGTGCAGGCAGTCGAAGAAGTACGGCCGCAGCAGCAGCGCCTTGACCTGTTCCTCGCGGGTGCTGCCGAACCGGCTCATCGTGTCCTGGAACGGCCGCGGCCGCCCGGCGTCGGTGAGGGCCAGCGTCTCGCCGTCGAGCACCACCGACTCGCACGGCAGCGCCCGCACGAGTTCGACCAGTTCCTGCACGCTCCCGGTGATCTCGCGCAGCGTGCGCGTCCAGACGTGCACCTCGTCGCCCTGGCGGTGCACCTGGATCCGCGCACCGTCCATCTTGTACTCGACGATCGCCTCGGCGTGCTCGGCGACGGCCTCGTCGAGCGACTCCGCCGGCGAGGCCAGCATCGGCTTGACCGGCGTGCCGAGCGTCAGCCGGAACTCCGCGAGCGCCGCCTGCCCGCCGGTGATCGCCGCGACGCCGGTGACGCCCAGCTTCCCGGACAGCATGAACGCCCGGCGCACGTCCTCGCCCGGCACCTCGGCCGCCGCCGCGATCGCGTCGACCATCACGCCTTCCAGCGCGCCCTGCCGCAGTTCGCCGGTGACCAGCCGGAACATGAACTGCTGCTCGTCCGCGGTGAGCCGCTCGAACAGCGCCCGCAGCACCTCCTGCCGCCGCGTGTTCGACCCGGTGCCCGCCGCGACCCCGGCCGCCGCGGTGAGCGCCGTGTCGACCTCGGCCACGGTGACGACGGGGTCCGGCGCCGAGCCGGCCCCCAGCCCGGCCAGGGTGCGCCAGCCCGCACCCAGCCTGTCCTGCGCGGTCTGCCCGGTCAGGTACGCGATCACCACGGGCAGCTCACCGACCTCGGCGGCGCGCAGCACCGAGGCCAGGAGGGCGATCTTCGCCTTCCTGGACCTCGTCGCCGCCAGCTCGGCGGACGCCCGGACCAACTCGCTCAGCAACACCCGGACATCATGACCCGCACCACCGACAATTTCTCGTCGGCCGGCTGTCCGGCCTGGTGCGGAGGGGGCGGGCGGGCCGCTACTTCCCGCCGCGGGCCATGCGCAGCACGTCGAGCGCCTCGTCGAGCTGCTCCTCGGTGAGCTTGCCGTCCCGCACGTGCCCGCGCTCGATGACGACTTCGCGGATCGTCTTCAGCTCCTTCAACGCCTGCTTCGCGACCGCGGCCGCTTCTTCGTAGCCGAGGTACTTGTTCAACGGCGTCACGATCGACGGCGAACCCTCGGCGTAGGTCCGCGCGCGTTCGGTGTTCACGGTGACGCCCGCGAAGACCTTGTCCGCCAGCAGCCGCGAAACCGCCGCGAGCAACCGCGCCGACTCGAGGACGTTCCGCGCGATCACGGGCAGGTTGACGTTCAGCTGGAAGTTGCCCGCCGCGCCCGCGAACGCGACCGCCGCGTCGTTGCCGATCACCTGCGCGACCACCTGCAGCGTCGCCTCCGGGATCACCGGGTTCACCTTGCCCGGCATGATCGACGAGCCCGGCTGCAGGTCGGGCAGCGCCAGCTCGGCCAGGCCGGTGCGCGGGCCGGAACCCAGCCAGCGCAGGTCGTTGGCGATCTTGTTGAGCGACACCGCGACCGTGCGCAGGTGCCCGGACGTCTCGACGACGCTGTCCTGCGTCGCCTGCGCCTCGAAGTGGTCGCGGGCCTCGGTCAGCGGCAACCCGGTGACCGTGGCGAGTTCTGCGGCGACACTGGAACCGAAGCCGTCGGGTGCGTTGAGGCCCGACCCGACGGCGGTGCCGCCGATCGGCAGCTCGCCCAGCCGCGGCAGGCCCGACTTCAGCCGTTCGACGCCGAAGCGGATCTGCGACGCCCACGCGCCGGCCTCCTGGCCGAGCGTGATCGGGACCGCGTCCATCAGGTGCGTGCGCCCGGACTTCACCACGTCGGCCCACTCGGCGGCGCGGACCTCGATCGCGCCGGCCAGGTACTCGAGCGCCGGGATGACGTCCTTGGTGACGGCTTCGGTGGCGGCGACGTGGATGGTCGTCGGGAAGGTGTCGTTCGACGACTGCGACGCGTTGACGTGGTCGTTCGGGTGCACGTCACGGCCGAGCGCACGCGAAGCCAGGGTGGCGATGACCTCGTTGGCGTTCATGTTCGACGACGTCCCGGACCCGGTCTGGAAGACGTCGATCGGGAAGTGCGCGTCGTGCGCTCCGGCGGCGACCTCGTCGGCGGCCGCCGCGATGGCGTCCGCGACGTCGGCGTCGAGCACGCCCAGCTTCAGGTTCACCCGCGCGGCGGCGGCCTTGAGCAGGCCGAGCGCGCGGATCTGGGCGCGCTCCAGGCCCCGGCCGGAGATGGGGAAGTTCTCCACGGCCCGCTGGGTCTGCGCGCGGTAGAGCGCGTCGGCAGGCACGCGGACCTCGCCCATGGTGTCGTGTTCGATCCGGTATTCCTGATCAGCCATGACACCGATTCTGGCCCTGTTCGCACCGGCCCGCGTGGTGGCGTCGCCCACCCTCGGCGGCCCGCGACGCTAGGATCGGGTGTGTTCTCGATCACCGCCATCCACCACTGGCTGGAGCGAGCATGACTGACGCTACTGGGGACTCCTACGACCTCGTGATCATCGGCGCGGGCCCGACGGGCCTGTTCGCCGCCTACTACGCCGGGTTCCGCGGCCTTTCGATGGCGGTGGTCGACTCGCTGCCCGAGCCCGGCGGCCAGGTGACCGCGATGTACCCGGAGAAGATGATCTACGACGTGGGCGGGTTCGCCGAGGTCCGCGGCCGCGATCTGGTCGACGGCCTGGTGAAGCAGGCCGAGCCGTTCGCACCGGCGTACCTGCTGGGGCGCAAGGCCGAGAAGCTGGAGCCCGCCGAAGACGGCGTCGAGCTCACCCTCGACGGCGGCGAGACGCTGCGGGCCCGCGCCGTGCTGATCACCGCGGGCATCGGCGAGTTCACCCCGCGCCCGCTGCCGGCCGGCGACGGCTGGCTGGGCCGCGGCATGGTCCACTTCGTCCCCTCGCTGGCCGCGCACGCGGGGCAGCACGTCGTGGTCGTCGGCGGCGGCGACTCGGCGTTCGACTGGATCCTCGCCCTGCACCCGGTCGCGGCGAGCGTGACGCTGGTGCACCGGCGCGCGAAGTTCCGCGCCGCCGAGTCGATCGTCCGGCAGGCCCGCGAGCTCGGCACCCGGATCATCACCGACGCCGAGGTCACGCGGTTCGTCGAAGCGCCGGACGGCTCGCTCGAAGCCGTCGACGTCTCCATCAAAGGAGCGGGCGAGGAGCGGCTGCCGGCCAACGCCGTCGTCGCGGCACTGGGCTTCACCGCCGACCTCGGCCCGATCGAGAGCTGGGGCCTGGAGATCGACCACCGCGCCATCTCGGTCGACTCGACGATGGCGACCGCCCGCGAACGCGTCTACGCCGCCGGCGACGTCGCCGCGTACCCGGGGAAGGTGAAGCTGATCGCGACCGGCTTCGGCGAGGCGGCGACGGCCGTCAACAACATCGCCGTCGCGCTCGACCCGGACGCCCACCTGTTCCCGGGGCACTCGAGCAACGCCGAATAGGTCAGGCCTTCGTCTTCTCCGCGATCCACGGCGCGTAGGCGACGACGGAGGTGTAGATCGACGGCGCCGTCGCGCATTCCGGCTCGTTGTTGCCCGGACGGCTGGTGACGCCGACGAGCTGCCACTGGTCGCCCGCGCGCACGATCTCGGGGCCGCCCGAGTCGCCGAAGCAGGCCCCGGACTTGCCGCCGGGGTTGTCGGTGCACAGCTCGGCCGTGCCGTCGAACACCGACGTGCACTTCGTGCCCTCGACGATCTGCGTGTCGAGCTGCTGCAGCGTCGTGGGGAGCTCGCCGCAGTTCAGCTTCGGGCACGTCTGGCCCCAGCCGAGGATCCGGGTCGCGGTGCCTGGCGAGGCCGCCGTCGCGAGCCCGATCGGCGCCGCCGTGGCGGGCGCCGCCAGCCGCAGCAGCGCGATGTCGCCCGCCGGGCTCTCGGTGTTGAACGCCGGGTTCACCACGATCCCGGCGACCTGGGCGACCTCGCCGCCCTGACCCACGTCGTTCGTGCCCGTGCGCACCGAGATCGTGGCCGGGTCCTTGCCGAACGCGCAGTGCGCGGCCGTGACCACCCAGGCGGGCGCGATCAGCGCGCCGGCGCAGAACAGCTTGCCCGATGCGGAGTGCAGCGACACCGCGAACGGGTACGGCTGGTCGGCGTTCGCGCCCCCGACGATCACGGGGGCGGCCGCGGCGGTGCCGGGGACCAGGACGACGAGGATCAGGGCCAGTAGAGCCGGCAGTCGCCTGGTCACGGATCTCCTTACGGCAGCGGGGGCACGACGTCGTCGGCGGGCGCGTCCAGGTGGCCGTCGAAGTTGATCGAGGAGTACGCCCGCAGCTTGTTGAGCCGGTGGTAGCCGTCGATCATTCTGACGGTCCCGGACTTGGACCGCATCACGATGGACTGCGTCGTCGCCCCGCCCTCGCGGTAGTGGACGCCGCGCAGCAGGTCGCCGTCGGTGACGCCGGTGGCGCAGAAGAAGACGTTGTCGCCGCGGACGAGGTCGTCGTTGAGCAGGATCCGGTCGAGGTCGTGGCCGGCGGCGAGGGCCTTCTCACGCTCGGCGTCGTCCTTCGGCCACAGCCGGCCCTGCAGCTCGCCGCCGAGGCACTTCATCGCGCAGGCCGCGATGATGCCCTCGGGGGTGCCGCCGATGCCGACCAGCATGTCGACGCCGGTGGTCGGGCGGGCCGCGGCGATCGCGCCCGCGACGTCGCCGTCGGAGATGAACCGGATCCGCGCGCCCGCCTCGCGGACCTCCTTGATGATCTGCTCGTGGCGCGGGCGGTCGAGGATGCACACGGTGACGTCGCCGACGCTGCTGTTCTTCGCCTTGGCGACCCGGCGGATGTTCTCCGCGATCGGCGCCCCGAGCTCCACCTTGCCGGCGGCTTCGGGCCCGACGGCGAGCTTCTCCATGTAGAACACCGCGGACGGGTCGAACATCGCGCCGCGCTCGGCGACCGCGAGCACGGCGAGGGCGTTCGGCATGCCCTTGGCCATCAGCGTGGTGCCGTCGACCGGGTCCACCGCGACGTCGCAGTCCGGCCCGTCGCCGTTGCCGACCTCTTCGCCGTTGAACAGCATGGGCGCTTCATCCTTCTCGCCCTCGCCGATCACCACGACCCCGCGCATCGACACCGTCGAGACGAGCTGGCGCATCGCGTCGACGGCCGCGCCGTCCCCGCCGATCTTGTCGCCGCGGCCGACCCAGCGGCCGGCGGCCATGGCGGCGGCTTCGGTGACCCGGACCAGCTCCATCGCGAGGTTGCGGTCGGGCGCTTCACGACGACTCTCTGCGGCGGACATCATTGCCTCCCGGATCGTGGAACTGGCGGGTGGACAGTCTGTCAGATCCCTGTCCGGATTCCCGATGCCGAAGACATGGCAAACGTCACTGGCTGTCGCTGGTTTCGTCCTCGACAGACGCCAGAGCAGCTTCGATGCGCTCGCGCGCGCCTTCGAGATGGTGCTCACAGACCTTCGCGAGCTTCTCGCCCTTCTCCCACAACGCGAGCGACTGCTCGAGGGAGAGGCCGCCGGCCTCGAGCTCGCGGACGACCTCGACCAGTCGGTCGCGGGCCTGCTCGTAGCCGAGTTCCTCGCTGGCTGTTTCACTCACGCTCGGTGTTCTCCGACCTTCCGGGCCTGCACGCTGTTCGCGCACACTACCGCGCTGGCCATCGCGTGGTCGTAACCCACGAAGGCGAGCGCGAACTCCTGCCCGTCACCCTCCGCGATCGCCTCTTCGAGGTTCTCCTGCGCCCCGGCCACCCGCCGCCGGTGCCCCGCGCCCTCGGCGAACCACCAGCGCGAGCCGACCTGCATGGACGTCGCCTCGGACAGCCGCCGCAGCTGCGGGCCCAGGTCGCGGCGGGCGGCGGTGCCGCAGCCGGCGAGCAGGGCCGTCCAGCACTCGGCGGCGGCCTGGTCGGTGCGGACCGCCTGGTCCAGCAGCGGCCGCGCGCCGAGTTTCCTGGCCGCGTCCACGGTGAGCGGGAGGAACGTCACCTTCACTCCTGCTCTCCTTCCGCCACCGCCTTGACCGCGCCGTCGCCCACCCGCACGCGCAGCTGGGCACCGGCCTCGACTTCGGAGACGGAGCGGAGTACCTGGAGGTTGCCTTCGGCGTCGACGAACTGCACGACCGCGTACCCGCGGGCGAGCGTCGCCGCCGGTCCGAGCGCGGTCAGCCGGGCTCGCGCGTTCGCGATTTCGGCCTGGTCCTTGGCGAGCAGGCCCAGCATGGCGCGGCGCGCGCGTTCGCGGTGGACGTCGACGTCGTCCTGGCGCCGCTGGATCGGGCCCAGCGGGTCGGCCAGCGACGGGCGGCTGCGGATCTGGTTGAGCAGCCGCGCCTGCGTGTCGACCCAGCCGTGCAGCGCCCGGCGCCCGCGGTCGCGCATCTGCCGGACGCGTTCGGTCTCCTCGCGCAGGTCCGGGACGATCCGCTTGCCGGCGTCGGTCGGCGTCGAACAGCGCAGGTCGGCGACGTAGTCGAGCAGCGGGGTGTCCGGCTCGTGCCCGATCGCGCTGACGACCGGTGTGCCGGCGGCCGACACCGCCCGGCAGAGCGCTTCGTCGGAGAACGGCAGCAGGTCCTCGACGCTGCCGCCGCCGCGGGCGATGACGATGACGTCGATGTCCGGATCGGCGTCGAAGATCCGCAGCGCGCGCATGACCTGCGGCACCGCCTGCGTGCCCTGCACGGCCGTGTTGAGCACCTTGATCCGGACGTGCGGCCACCGTCCCTGCGCGTTGGCCAGGACGTCCCGCTCCGCCGCCGACGCGCGGCCGGTGATCAGCCCGACACCCTTCGGCAGGAACGGGATCGGCCGCTTGCGCTGGGCGGAGAAGAGGCCTTCGGCGGTCAGCAGCTTCTTGAGGCGCTCGATCCGGGCGAGCAGCTCGCCGATGCCGACGGCGCGGATCTGGTCGGCGCGCAGGCTGATCGTGCCGCGGCCGAAGAAGTACGACGGCTTCGCGTGCACGACCACGCTCGCGCCCTCCCGCAGCGGCGGCTCCATTTCGCGGATCAGCCAGTTCGGGCAGGTGACGGACATCGAGACGTCCGCCGAGGGGTCGCGCAGGGTCAGGAACGCGGTCTGGGTGTTGGGGCGGGAGCTGACCTGGGTCACCTGGCCTTCGACCCAGACCGCGCCGAGCCGGTGGATCCAGTCGCCGATCTTGCGCGCGACGGTCCGGACCGGCCACGGCGATTCCGCGGTGCTCGCGGGGGCCTGTGCGGACTCGGTGCTCACCGGTCTTCCGCGCCGTCTTCCTTTTCCTGGTCCGGCTCTGCCCGGTCCGACTCTGCGCGGTCCGCCTTGCGGGCGTTGGCGATCCGGCGGGACAGCATGCCGGTGAACGACGCGCGGTCGGCGTGGGCGCGTTCGTACTCGAGGATGGTCTCGAGCTGCTCGATCGACAGCTGGCGCAGCCGGGCCCGCAGCTGCGGGAGGGTGAGCTGGTCGTAGCCGGTCAGCCCGGCCGGACCCTCGTAGCCCGCGGCGCTGGTCCTCGGCGTCTCGCTCTTGGTCTTCTTGTCGACCTTGGGCGTGCCGGGCTTCGGCGTCTTCGGCGGTTCCTCTTCGCTGTCGTTCTCACCGTCGGCGTGGTCCTCGGCGAGCGCGCGTTCCTCGGCCGCCCACGGATCGCCCAGCTCCGCTTCGAGTTCGGCCGCCGACGGAACGTGACCGTTGATCTCCGAGCGCGGCTCCGGCACCTCGGCGACCGGCGCGGGGCGCGGGGGCGCGACGTCACCCAGTTCGGCGTCCTCGTCGAAGGTCGCCCAGCTCGGCGTGTCCTCGATCGGGCGCAGGCTCGACAGCGCGTTGTCGCCCTTGATCGCGAGCTCGGTGACGTGCTGCTGGACCCGCATGGAGGCCTGCAGCACCTGGCTGACCACGGTCACCGGGAGCCCGGCCAGCTGCCGGGGAAGTTCGCGAACCCGCTCGGCGGTGGAGACGGCGAGGCCCGCGGCGACCCGGAGGGGGAGCGGGAATGGCTTCATGGGTCCAGCCTGCCGCATGACCGCCGCTCCTGCCCAACCGGACGCGCGCACTGAGTGACGTCCGGCACAGCACGGTAGCGGGACGAAGGTCACCCGAAAGGGACTTCGAGGTCGCCTCGGGGCTGCCCGTACCCTGGGGGCATGAGTTCAGCGAGTCCCGGAATCGAGCCCGCGGGTACCCCGACGATCACCGGAACCGCTTCCGGCAAGCGGGTGCTGCTCGCCAAACCCCGTGGTTACTGCGCCGGCGTCGACCGCGCGGTGATCGCCGTCGAGAAGGCCCTCGAGGTCTACGGCGCGCCGGTGTACGTCCGCAAGGAGATCGTGCACAACAAGCACGTGGTCGAGACGCTGCGTGAGCGCGGCGCGATCTTCGTCGAGGAGACGTCCGAGGTGCCCGAGGGCGCGCTGGTGGTGTTTTCCGCCCACGGCGTCTCGCCGATGGTGCACCAGGAGGCGGCGGACCGGAACCTGCGCACGATCGACGCGACCTGCCCCCTGGTGACGAAGGTGCACAAGGAGGTCAACCGGTTCGCCAAGGACGACTACGACATCCTGCTGATCGGCCACGAGGGCCACGAGGAGGTCGAGGGCACGGCCGGCGAGGCTCCGGACAAGGTCCAGCTGGTCGACAAGGCCGAGGACGTCGACAAGGTCGAGGTGCGCGACCCGTCGAAGGTGATCTGGCTGTCCCAGACGACGCTGTCGGTCGACGAGACGATGGAGCGCGTCGACCAGCTCCGCGAGCGGTTCCCGGGCCTGGCGGACCCGCCGAGCGACGACATCTGCTACGCGACGACGAACCGCCAGGTCGCGGTCAAGGCGATGGCCGCGGAGTGCGACCTGGTGCTGGTGGTCGGGTCGACGAACTCGTCCAACTCGAAGCGCCTGGTCGAGGTGGCGCTGAAGGCGGGCGCCCGGGCGTCCTACCTGGTCGACTTCGCGCACGAGGTCGACGAGGCCTGGCTCGCGGGCGTCACGACGGTCGGCGTCACGTCGGGTGCGTCGGTGCCGGACGTGCTGGTCATGGAGCTGCTCGACTGGCTGGCCGAGCGCGGCTACGCCGACGTCAACGAGGTCACGACGGCCAACGAGAAGATCTCCTTCGCGCCGCCGAAGGAACTGCGCAAGGTCTGACCCGGCTCCGGTGGCGGGTCGCCTTCGCGGCTCGCCACCGTGTCGTCCCGCCAATCACGCGTGATGCCCTCCCGATCACGCGTGATGCCCCCTCTGATCACACGTGATGCCCTTCGGCGCACGGTCCCGGCATGCAAAACGGCGGTCACCTCGCGAGGTGACCGCCGTTTTGTCAGCGTTCTTCGTCGTCCCAGGGACGGTTCCGCCGCGGCGGAGCGTTCCGTCCACCGGACGGGCGACGGGGCGGCGGAGCGTCACGGCCGTCCTCGGGCGGGCGAGGACGCCGCCGCGGAGCGTCACCGCGAGGCTCGCGCCGGCGCGGGTCACCCTCGTCCGGACGAGGAGCGCGCCGGGTGGCGGGCGGCGGCTTGCGCGTGCCCCGGGTGCCCGGGTCGCGTTCGGCCGGGGCGTTCGAGCGAGGTGCACGGCGTTCGCCGTCGGCGGGCGGCCGCGGGCGCCGCGGCGGTTCGCCTTCCCGGCCGCGTCGAGCGCCGGCGGGGAGCGGGGTCTGCCCGGTCCGGTTCGAGCCGGCCGGCCTCGGACGCCCACCGGACTGCGCGGCGCGGGCGGGGGGCCTCTCGTCGTCTTCGTCGGCCGGGCGCTTCTTGGCCTTCTTCGGGGCGTCCGGGTCGCGTTCGCGGAAGAACCGGAAGATGCCGATCAGCAGCGTGATGCCGGTGGTGATGGCCATCGTGGGGAAGCTGTTGATGAGAGGGCTGCCGATGTTGAGCGCCTTCGACAGCATGTCGTCGCCCGAGCCGGACCCCGACGTCAGCAGGATCACGCCGGGCACGGTCACGGCCAGCACCAGCGGCGGCATCACCATGGGCCCGAACAGGCCCCGGCGCCGCACCGCGCAGACCGCGATCACGGCTCCGGCGATGTAGCAGACGGTGAAGACCACCGGGATGTTCGTCTGGCTCGGCTTGCCGAGGAGGGCGCCGACGATCGCCAGGCCGAGGCCGACCAGGACCGCGGCCCACCAGGGCAGTCCCCGCCTCGAACCGACGACAGGACGCTCATCCCACGCAACGGGGACGTCGTCGGCATCTGGATCGCTCTGGCGATCGCGAATCGCGGTCACAGGGCAACACCGTATCTCGTGGTTGTGAAGATCTTGCCAGCACCGCCGCCGACGTGGGCCGACAGCCACCCGCCGGGATGATCCGGTGGCGCCGGGTAGCGCTGACGAGCGAGCCGGGCGGCCCCCCGGGGAAAGGGTCCCCCGAGAGGGACGCCGACGACAACCCACGGTCGGATGGATGCGCACCGCCAAGTGGCCGGCGGTGTCTCTTGCCGCGGCCTGCTGGGTCGGGTGCTGGGCGGTCGTGGCCGGCAGTTGTCGCTGGTCAGCGGGTTTTGGTTGCGCTTTTGGTGCGACGCCTGGCTGCCTCCGGGGCGCGGGCTTGTGGCAGCGGCCGGTGCACCCGGTTGTGGCCGGGATCGCCCTGGCGGCTTGCCTCCGAGAGCCTGCTCACCTGGGGTGGCCGCCCGGCCGCGCCCGCTCCGGAATGCCGGCCGCCTCGCCGGGCGCCGCGGATGGTGGGTCGGGTGGGTCCGGCCGTTCGCCTGCTGCGGGCGTTGGGCTTCAGCCGGCGGGCCTCGGTTCGGGTGGGTCCGGCCGTTCGCCTGCTGCGGGCGTTGGGCTTCAGCCGGCGGGCCTCGGGTCGGGTGGGTCCGGCCGTTCGCCTGCTGCGGGCGTA
>NZ_JBSGBQ010000043.1:43521-43645 GCF_053601335.1 Amycolatopsis sp. NPDC004747
CGTTGGGCTTCAGCCGGCGGGCCTCGGGTCGGGTGGGTCCGGCCGTTCGCCTGCTGCGGGCGTTGGGCTTCAGCCGGCGGGCCTCGGGTCGGGTGGGTCCGGCCGTTCGCCTGCTGCGGGCGTA
>NZ_JBSGBQ010000043.1:43741-73545 GCF_053601335.1 Amycolatopsis sp. NPDC004747
CGTTGGGCTTCAGCCGGTGGACCTCGGGTCGGGTGGGTCCGGCCGCTCGCCTGCCGCAGACCTTGGGCTTCAGCCGGCGGACCTTGAGGTCGAGCGGATCCGACCGTTCGCCGGCCGCGGACGCTGGGCTCAAGCCGGCCGGTCCCGCTCGCCCACCGTGAACCACGGGGCCGTCCAGCCCAGCTCCGGCTCGCCCGGCCGCAAACCGCCCGTCCCCAACCTCCAAGCCCAGCCGGCCAGTCCCGCTAGCCCGCCGTGACCCGCGGGGCCGCCCAGCCCAGCTCCGGTCCATCCGGCTCCGGCCCGCCGCCCCGGCGCAAACCGCCCGGCCTTACCTCCTCAGCAGAACCCACGCGCCTCAACTGGCCGCCAGCTCATCCCCCTTCCGCACCGAAGGCACCGCAGCCGGGCTCCCCGACGCCTCGGTAAGCGGCGCAACCGTCGCCCGGAACGTCTCCAACGCCTCCAGCTCCCGCCTCCGCGCCGACAGGAACCTCTGCAGATGCGTGCTCGACAGGTTCAGCGCCTCCACCGCGCCGCCCGCCGCCCGGTGGGCCGCCGCCGCGCCGGCACGAACCTGCTCCACGTCCGCCTCCAGCGTGCGGTCGCTCGCCGCGAACAGCGCCGCCGAGGCCAGTACCCCGAAGCCCGTCGGGCCGCACAGGAACACCCTGCGGTCGATCAGCCAGCGCAGCAGCTCCGGGTCCGTGTCCAGCGCCGCGACCACCGCCGCGTCGGAGGGGACGAACATGATCGTTCCGTAGATCGCGTCCGCCCAGCGCTGGTAGCCCTTGCCCGCCAGCTCCGCCGCGCGGGAGCGGATCTGCCGCACGTGCGCGCGCAACGCGTCCAGCCGCTCGTCCGGGTCGTCCGTCTCCACCGCTTCGGACCACGTCGCCATGCTCGCCTTCGCGTCGACCGGGACCGTGCGGTCGCCGCCCACCCGCAGCACCATGTCCGGCTTCGCCGAGCCACCGCCGCCCAGGTCCGTCTGCAGGGTGAAGTGCAGGTCCTCGCGCAGCCCCAGCGCCCGCGCCGTCTCGACCAGCACCTGCTCGCCCAGCTCGCCCCGGCCGCTGATCGACGCGAACGCGACCTCGTAGCGCCGCAGCGCCAGCTGCTGCTGGTCGGCCTTGGCCCGCTCGGCCGCCACCAGCCGGGCCGCCGCGTCCGCCCGGCGCATCCCGTCCTGGTACAGCCGCCACAGCACCGCGACGGCGAACAGCAGCAGAACCGCGAGCACGATCGCCGCGGTCGTCAGCACTGTCGCCACTTCGCCTCCTCCGTCCGAACTCCGAACTGCGAGCCCCGGCCTCCGAGCTCGCAGACATCATGGCGGAGACCACCGACAAAAAACGCACCCGATCCGTCGCTCTGGGTAGCTGACCTGCGAACACATCGATTCCGCGAAGGGCGTGTCCGATCTTGCCCGCTCGTGTTAGTACACACGTTCGAGTGAGAAGGCGGCGTGCCTGCGCGAAATCGTCGGAGCCGGGTCGTACCTTGGCCCTCGTGAGACTCCTGCACACCTCCGACTGGCACGTCGGCCGCACGTTCCACGGCGCCGACCTGCTCGCGGAACAGGAAGCGGTGCTCGGGCACCTCGCCGACCTCGTGGCCGGCGAGGCGATCGACGCCGTCCTGGTGGCAGGCGACATCTACGACCGCGCGGTCCCCTCCGCCGAAGCCGTGCGGGTGGCGACGAAAGCGGTCGCCCGGATCCGCGCGGCGGGCGCGCAACTGGTCGTCACGCCCGGAAACCACGACTCGGCGCCCCGCCTCGGCGCGTTCGCGGAGTTCGCCGCGGCCGGCGGCCTGCACCTGCGCACCACCGTCGCCGGGCTGGCCGAACCGGTGCTCCTCGAAGACGAGAGCGGCCCGGTCGCCGTGTACGGCATCCCTTACCTGGAACCGGAACCGGCGCGCCACGCACTCGGCGTGCCGGAGGCGCGCGGCCACACCGGCGTGCTCACCGAGGCCATGCGCCGGATCCGCGCGGACCTCGAAACCCGGCCCGGCGTCCGGTCGGTGGTGCTCGCGCACGCGTTCGTCACCGGCGGCGAACCGACCGACTCCGAGCGCACGATCGCGGTCGGCGGCGTCGAGCAGGTGCCCGGCGCGGTCTTCGACGGCGTCGACTACGTGGCCCTCGGCCACCTCCACGGCCCGCAGACGCTCGCCGAGCACCTGCGGTACTCCGGCAGCCCGCTGGCGTACTCGTTTTCCGAGGCGCGCCAACGCAAGTCCGTCTGGCTGGTCGACCTGGACGAACACGGCCTGCGCGAAGTCAGGCGGCACGAGCTGCCGGTGCCGAGACCCCTCGCCACCCTCGAAGGCGAACTCGAGGAGCTCCTCGCGAACCCGGACCACGACCGGTACCTCGGCCACTTCCTCTCGGTCACGGTCACCGACCGGGTCCGCCCGGTCGACGCGATGCGGCGGCTGCGCGAGCGGTTCCCGTACGCGGTGCACCTGGAGTGGGAGCCCGCGGGCGGGCACGCCGGCGCCCCGCTGCGCTATTCCGACGCCGTCCGCGGCCGGTCCGACATCGAGGTCTCGCGCAGTTTCCTCGACGACTGCCGCGGCGCCCCGCCGACCGAGCGCGAAGAGCGGCTCCTGTTCCAGGCCCTCGAAGCGGCCGACCGGGGGGCCCTCGCGAAATGAGGCTGCACAGGCTGGAGGTCGAAGCCTTCGGGCCGTACTGCGCACGCGAAGTGGTCGACTTCGACGTGCTCGGCGCCGACGGTCTCTTCCTCCTGCACGGCGAAACCGGCGCAGGCAAGACAACGCTGCTCGACGCGATCGCGTTCGCGTTGTTCGGCGTGGTCCCCGGCGCCCGCAACGAGGCGAAGCGGCTGCGTTGCGACCTCGCCGAGCCCGACCAGGTCACCGAGGTCGCGCTGGAGCTCACCGTGCAGGGGCACCGGCTGAAGATCGTGCGCAACCCGGAGTACCAGCGGCCGAAGCGGCGCGGCGAGGGCACCACCACCCAGCAGGCAAGGGTGTCGCTGAGCTGGATCGGCACCGCGCCCGCCGGGCTCGCGCCGGAAGGCCTGATCCGGATCGAGGAGGTCGCGCGCACCGTCGAGCGCCTGCTCGGGATGACCGCGGCGCAGTTCTTCCAGGTCGTGCTGCTGCCCCAGGGCGAGTTCGCGCGCTTCCTGCGTTCGGACACCGCCGAGCGCGAGAAGCTCCTGGAGCGGCTGTTCGGCACCGAGCGCTTCGCCGACGTCGAACGCTGGTTCGCCGAGCTGCGTGCCGAGCGCGGCCGCGAGCTGGAAGCGCGCCAGCGGGACGTGCGCGAGCTGCTGGCCCGGTACGCGCAGGAGGCCCAGCAGGACCCGCCGGAGACGGGCGTGGCCGAGTGGGTCGACGCCGTGCTCACCGAGGCGGAAGCCCGGGTCGGGCAGGTGACGGCCGAGGAGGAGCGGGCGCGTTCGGCGGCGCGGCGGGCGGACGTCCACCTGCAGGAAGAGCGCGCGGGCGCGGAAAAGATCCGCCGCGTTCGCACGGCGCACCTGCGGCTGCTCGAAATCACCGAACAGGCGCCGCAGCGGGCCGAGTGGGCGCAGGAGGTCGCGGCCGCGCGGCGGGCGGCCGGCGTCGCCGTCGAGGCGGACCTGCTGGATCGGCGGGTCGCCGAACTGGCCGAAGCCGAACAGGGGGAGAAGGCCCGCGGGGCCAGGTTGCGGGAGTTCGGCACCCGGGCGACCGGTGACCTGAAGGCCCGGGCGGCTGCCGCACACGAAGAGGCGGGCGCGGTCGCGGAGCTGGTCGCCGAGGCCGAACAGCAGGCGCTCGACGTCATGCGGCGGGACGACCGGAAACTCGCCGCCGTCACGGCGAAGCAGCAGGTCGAGGCCTTGGCCGGCGAACTGGCCGCGATCCCCGGCCAGCTGGCGAAGCTGCGCGCGGACGCCCTGGCCGCGGCCGAAGCCGAGGCCAAGCTCGATGGCGCCAAGGCGAAGGTGGACGAGTTGCGCGCCTTCGCCCGCGACGCGGCCGAGCTGCCGGAGGCGCGGGCGAAGGTCCAACGCGGCGAGGCGAAGCTCCGCGAAGTCGTCGACGAGCACCAGGCGGCCCGGCAGCGCCGGCTCGACCTGCGCGAGCGGCGGCTCGACGGGATGGCGGCCGAGCTGGCCGCCGCACTGGCCGATGGCGCGCCGTGCCCGGTGTGCGGCTCGGCCGAACACCCGGCGAAGGCGACCCGGGACGTCGAGCTGGTCGACCCGGCCGAGGAACGCGCGGCCGAGGAAGCCGAGCAGGCGGCGGACGCGCTGCGGCAGCGGGTCGTCGTCGCGCTGGAAGAGGCGAAGGCGCGCCTGGCCGGGCTGGTCGAGCGGCTGGCGGGCCGCACGGCCGAGTCGATCACCGCCGAGCTGGCGGAAGCCCGGGCCACCGTCGCCGCGCTCACCGAGCAGGCCGCGGCCAAGGCGAAGCTCGGACAGCAGGTCATCCTGCTGGAGCGCGACCTGGAAGCCAGGACAGAACGCCTTCGCCGCGCCGAACAGGCGGAGACGGAAGCCACGACCGACGTCCGCGCCCTGGAAGAGCGGCTCGCCGAGCGGGAGCGCCGCCTGGTCGCCGGGCGGGGCGAATTCGCGGACGTCGGCGCGCGGCGGCAGCACCTCCTCGGCCTGGCCGAGGCCCTGGAGGCGGTCGCCGAGGCGCGCACGGCGGTGGCCGGCGCCCGCGAACGCGTCACCCAGCAGCGCGTGCTGGTCGAGGCGGCGGTGGCGGCGAAGGGGTTCACGTCGCTGAAGAAGGCGCGGGCCGCGATGCTGCCGGACGAGCAGATCGAGAAGCTGGAGCAGGGCATCGCCGACGCCGAGGCGGCCGCGGCGGGTGCGCGGGCGCTGCTCGCCGAGCCGGACCTGTTCGGCATCTCGCCGGACGACGTCGCGGACGTCGGCCGCGCGGCCGACGCGGTCCAGCTGGCCCGGGCCCGCGCCGATTCCGCGTACGCGGCGCTGCGGGCGGTCACCGCGCAGCACGAGGAGCTGACCCGGCTGGCCGGGTTGCTGCGGGCCGCCCTGGCCGGGCTCGCCCCGGCCGAAGCGGAGTACGCCGAGCTGCGGGCCCTCGCGGAGGTTGTCAACGGGCGCGGGCAGAACAGCCGCAAGATGTCGCTGCGGTCGTACGTGCTGGCGGCGCGGCTCGAAGAGGTCGCCGTCGCGGCCACGCACCGGCTGCGCACGATGAGCCAGGGCCGGTACTCGTTCGTGCACTCGGACGCGGCCGGCGCGCGCGGCACCCGCGGCGGGCTCGGCATCGACGTGCTGGACGACTACTCGGGCACCATCCGCCCGGCGAAGACCTTGTCCGGTGGCGAGTCGTTCCTCGCGTCGCTGGCCCTCGCGCTGGGGCTGGCCGACGTGGTCGCGGGGGAGGCCGGTGGCGCCCTCCTCGACACGCTGTTCGTCGACGAGGGGTTCGGCACGCTCGACGCCGAAACCCTCGACGTCGTGATGAACATCCTCGACGAGCTGCGGGCCGGTGGGCGGGTCGTCGGGCTCGTGTCGCACGTCGAGGAGCTGCGGCAGCGCATCCCCACCCGGCTGCGCGTCCGCAAGTCCCGCACGGGCTCGACATTGGAGGTGCGCGCGGGCTGATCACTCGGCCAAGATGAAGCCATGACCGACCAGCCGCCGAACGGCATGCCCCGCTACCGCCTGCTCACCGGCCCGGACGACGCCAAGTTCTGCCACCGGGTCAGCGAGGCGCTGGAGCTCGGCTACCGCCTGTACGGCTCGCCGGCGGCGACCTACGACGGCGAGCAGGTCATCGTCGCCCAAGCCGTGCTGTGGCAGGGCGAACAGGGCTAGCCGGCCGCGCGCCGGAGGTACATCCCGGCGTAGGAACACCACGGCGTCCACTCGCGGGCGCGCTCGTCGAGCGCAGCCGGCGCGATGCCCAGTGCTTCGGCACCGCGGCGGACGGCGGGGTCGTCGGCGAGCAGCACGTCCGGGGCACCGAGCACCCGCATCACCACGTAGTCCGCGGTCGACGGGTCGACGCACGTCAGCAGCTCCGCTCGCAGTTCCGCCGCGTCCCGGCCGACGTGCACGTCCAGCCGGCCTTCCGCCACCGCGACGACAGCAGGGTGGCCCGGCATGGCCGTGGCGACCTGGGCCGCGGTCGGGAACAGCCTCGTCACGCCCCACTCGCCCGGTACTTCGTCGCCGAGCGGGAGCTCCTCACGTCGGAGCGCGGCGCGTAGCAGCAGTTCCTCGCCGTCCACCGCGCCCGGCACCCGGATCCCCGGCACGGCGGTGACCACCGGAGCCAGCGCCGGGTCCGCGCCGAGGACGCGGGTGACCGCCGCGGGGTCGGCGTCGAGGTCGAGCAGCCGGCGCACCCGGCTGACCGCGCTGCCGAGGTCGCGCAGGTCGGTGAGCATCAGCTCGCAGAGCACGTGGTCGGACGAAGGCGTCAACCGCACGACGCCGGTGCCGTGGGAGAGCCGCAGCGAGCGCGCGTACGCCTCCGACGTCACGTCCTCGACGCCCGACACCGCGTGGTCCGCGAAGAAGCGAAGCAACCCCGAAGCGTCGAAGGGCGGCCGGAACGGCAGCCGCAGGCTGAGCCGCGTCCCGGTCACCTCGCTCTGCCGCCCGCGCCGGGAAGCCGCGGAGACGCGAAGCTGCGAAGGCGTCGTCGCGAACACCTCGCGGATCGTCTCGTTGAACTGCCGCACGCTGGAGAAGCCCGCCGCGAACGCGACGTCCGTCAGCGGCAGCTCGGACACCTCGATGAGCAGCCGCGCCGAGTGCGCGCGGTGTGCCCGGGCCAGCGCGAGCGGCCCGGCGCCCAGCTCGGCGGTCAGCACCCGGCCGAGCTGGCGCTCCGAGTAGCCGAGCCGCCGCGCGAGGCCCGGAACGCCTTCGCGCTCGACGGTCCCGTCGGAGATCAGGCGCATCGCGCGCGCGGCCAGGTCGGCGCGTACGTTCCAGTCCGGCGAGCCGGGCACGGCATCCGGCAGGCAGCGGCGGCAGGCGCGGAAGCCGTTGGCCTGCGCGGCCGCCGACGTCGGGAAGAAGCGGACGTTCTGCACCTTCGGCGTCGACGCCGGGCAGGACGGGCGGCAGTAGATCCCGGTGGTGCGGACCGCCATGATGAACTGGCCGTCGAAGCGCGAGTCGCGGGCGGTGACCACGCGGTAGCAGCGTTCGGCGTCGCGCCAGAGTGAGAGCGTTTCGGTGACCATTGCGCCGAGCATGCCAGCAGGTCAGCGCCGTCGCTGGCGGAAATCCGCCACGGCGCTGGGTGCGTGGGGCCCGGGCGGGGCAGCCACGTAGACTGCGGGGTCGTGAGCCTCACCCTCGGTATCGTCGGCCTGCCCAACGTCGGCAAGTCCACCCTGTTCAACGCGCTGACCCGCAACGACGTGCTCGCCGCGAACTACCCGTTCGCGACGATCGAGCCGAACGTCGGTGTCGTGCCGCTGCCGGACCCGCGGCTGGACAAGCTGGCCGAGCTGTACAAGTCGGAGAAGACGGTCCCCGCCGTGGTGTCCTTTGTGGACATCGCGGGCATCGTGAAGGGCGCGTCCGAGGGCGCCGGGCTGGGCAACAAGTTCCTGGCGAACATCCGTGAGGCCAACGCGATCTGTCAGGTCATCCGCGTGTTCGACGACCCGGACGTGGTGCACGTCGACGGCCGGATCGACCCGTCGAGCGACATCGAGACGATCAACACCGAGCTGATCCTCGCCGACCTGCAGACCCTCGACAAGGCGCTGCCGCGGCTGGAGAAGGAAGCGCGGACGAAGAAGGAGAACAAGCCCGCGCTCGACAACGCCCAGAAGGCGAAGGAAATCCTCGACGCCGGGCGCACGCTCTTCCAGGCCCAGAAGGAAGTCGACTTCGACGCGCTGCGCGAGCTGAGCCTGCTGACGACGAAGCCGTTCCTGTACGTCTTCAACGCGGACGAGTCGGTGCTCACCGACGAGGCCCGCCGCGAGGAGCTGACCAAGCTGGTCGCGCCGGCGGACGCGGTGTTCCTCGACGCGAAGGTCGAGGCGGAGCTGCTGGAGCTGGACGACGAGGAGTCGGTGCGCGAGCTGCTCGAGTCGGTCGGCCAGCCGGAGCCGGGCCTGTACTCGCTGGCCCGCGCGGGTTTCCACACGCTCGGCCTGCAGACGTACCTGACGGCGGGCCCGAAGGAGTCCCGCGCCTGGACGATCCCCCAGGGCGCAACGGCCCCCCAGGCGGCGGGCGTGATCCACACGGACTTCGAGCGCGGCTTCATCAAGGCGGAGATCGTCTCCTACGACGACCTGATGGAGGCGGGCTCAATGGCGGCGGCGAGGGCGGCGGGCAAGGTCCGCATGGAGGGCAAGGACTACGTCATGGCCGACGGCGACGTGGTGGAGTTCCGCTTCAACGTCTGACGCGTGGTGGCCGGTTCGCGCGGCTGGTGAGTCGTCCTGCTCGGTTCCGCGCTCACCAGGTGCTGACGAGCGACCTGGCCGCGGCGCCGGCATCCTGGCCCGAAAGCTGCGCGGCCATGGCGGTCTTCAGTGCGGCTGTCGCCTGCCCGAAGATCATCTCGGACGAATTGACCAGGTCGAAGCCTGCGCGGTCGATCGTGAGGGTCCCCGCCGGGAGGCCGGGCCCCTCGCTGAGCGCACTGGACACTGCTCGGGCGAACTCGACGGGCAGCCCCACGGTGAACGGTTCCTGCCACAGCTCGCTCGTGCAGGCCGGCTCCTCGTCGGCGTCGAACAAGCCGAAGGTCGCCACGGCCACGGCGAACTGCGTCTGGTCGCCCCGGCCGGGCGTGAACTGTCCGCCGACAAGAGCGCGTGGAGCGAGGCCACCGAACCGTCGCAGGACTTCGACGTGCATCCGGACCGGGTTCGCCACGGCGCCGATGGCCGGCCGGGACGACCGCAGCCATTCTGCGGCCGGGTATGCCGCTGGGTGATCGCCTTCGTCGATCGCGACGAGGCCGTGTCGTTCCACTTCAACGATCGTCATCGCGGTCCCAACCCGTTCATCTTCCGCCACCACGGACCGAACAAGGGTTCCTGGTCGATCACGTCAGGATCATAATTCTTGCCGGGAGGATGGGTCTGCAAAGCCTCGGCGTGCGCTTCTTCGTAGCCCATCCCGTCATCCATCAGCTTCGCCTCGAGCGTTTCCGGGGTGCCGCTCTCTCCCGGGAGACCGCGCTCCGAATCGGGCTCGTGCTCGCCGTGCCCGGGTGCGCGCTCCTTGAGCAGCTTTCCCGCACCGAACGCGGTGAACCCAAGCGGCATGTTGCCGGTGATCTTGCCCAATGCGCGGTCGCCGTGGCCATTGGCCCAGTCGTCCCAGGCGACCATCTCTTTGAACGTGTCGACCGGATGCGCGATGTTGTGCGCCATCGATGCGACGACTTCAGCCGGATCCGCGAGGATCTGGTAGAGGCCTCCACCTGCCTCCTTGATGCTGTCCCAGATGCCGCCGAAAAAGTTCGCATCGGACTGCCTCCGGGAGTCCTGCGGCGCAACTGCTCCCTCATAGCGGAGTGCGTCAGCCGTCAGGTTGCCTACGCTCGCCAACTGCTGCCGAGCGCGGTTCAGAATGTCCCGCGCGGCTTGGCGTTGGGCCTCGCCGGGGTCGGTGAACGGCGGGGCCTGCACCACGGTCGGGTCACCGTGTTGTGCGTTCGCCCTGGTCTTCGCGTCGGCATCGGCGACAGCGCGATCATGGTCGGTCTTCGCTTGCTGGGTGGCGTTGTCGCCCTGCTGCCACTGGGCGATGGCTTCGGCTGCCTGCCCCTGCGCCCAGGAGAGACAGTTCGCGAAGTCCGTCAGCGCGAGAACGGCGTTGTCCAGCGAGTCGCCGGCCTGCCCCCAACGAGGCACCTCGGTCTGATGGTCCTCGTGAAACTTGTCCGCCGCTGGTCCCTGCCAGGCGCCGGTGTCGATCCGCCGGAGCGCGTCCCCGACCGCGTGGGCCGTCTTGGCTCGCTCGCTCAGTACTCGGGCGTTCTCGAACACGGCTGGCGGATCGCCGGGGATCAAGGCCTTCGGATCGGCCGTCTGGCCGAGCTCCGCCATCAGACAGCGCCAATCGTCGGCTCGTCGGGCGAGACTGCGTCCCACCCGGGATCGGACTTCAGAGCCGCTGTGTTGGTGTGCTCGATCGCCCGGTAGGCGGATGCTGCCTTGCCGAGTAGGTCCCCGAGGTCACTACTCCGTCTTACGTCCCCGCTCTCCCGCGTGTGCCCATGCCCGCGCGATGAGTTCCGGTGGCGCCATCCGAGACAGGACCGGGAACCGGTGCGCATCGTCGGGGTCGACCATCAGACCCACACCAGGCGGAACCAGTTCCAAAAGATCCGCACCCGTTGTAGTGAAGTAGTCGCACTTGCCCACGTGTGCGGCCAGCCGTTCGAGTGTCGTGAAGACGGCCATCCATTTGCCGCGTTCGCCAAGGTCGGTCACCAGCAGGGCCTGCTCCTCCGGTCGCTGTGCGTAGACCAACGCGCTCACGAACGCGTCGACGAAGTCACCTGGACCCCGGTTGCCACTCCAAACCTGCTGCGCAACGATCGCCAGCCGGAGCCTCAGCCGCTTCGTCACGTTTCACGCTCGATACAATACTTGCTGTAACCGGCCTGCTCAACGTGCGAACGCAGCGGCGAGGAGCCGGCTCAGGTCGCCTTTCTCGTGGTTGCGGAACGCGCTCGGTGGTTCGCCTGCCGTTCTTGGCGCGAGAAGGTCCTGGATCGCGCCGCGAGACTCGGCGTGCGAGGCCCGACGAATCAGCCAATCCGTGAACTGACTTATTGGCACCAGGACTGCGTTGTCAGGCCGAGTTTCGCCGCAACATCTGATCACCGTTTGTTACTTTCACTGGACGCAGGATATGCTGCGTCCAATGAAAGCTTCGCCGAGCTTGCTCCCCCTGCTCCGCTCACGCATGCAGGGCGAGCTGCTCGCGCTGGTCCTCCTGCACCCGGAGCGGGAGTACAGCATCACCGAGCTCGCCGAGGCGTTCGGCGTCTCGGCGACGACCGTGCTGCGCGAGGTCGAACGGCTCGTCGGCGGCGGCATCCTGGAAGACCGGCGCGTGGGCCGGAGCCGGCTCGTCAAGGCCCGCACGGACACCCCGCTCTACCGGCCGCTGAGCGAGGTCATCTCGGTGACCTTCGGGCCGATGCCGCTGCTCGCCGAGGCGCTGTCCGGCCTGGCGGGCATCAGCGAGGCCTACATCTACGGCTCCTGGGCCGCCCGCTACCGCGGTGAACCCGGGCCGCCCCCAGGTGACGTCGACGTCCTCGTCGTCGGCGAACCGGATCCGGACGCGCTGTTCGACCTGGCCGAGGCCGTGTCGCGCCGGCTGGGCCGGGAGGTCAACGTCCACCGGATTTCGCCGGCGGCGTGGGCTGCGGACAGCGCGGATCCCTTCCTCACCAGCGTGCGTGAACGTCCGCTGGTCGCGCTGTCTCTCGAGCAGGAGGCCCGATGACCCGCTGGAACCAGGGCCGCGCCACGATCGACGCGCTCCTCGCGCGCGGCTCCCTCGAACGCGTCCCGGCCTCGCGGGAGGCCGCGGAGGCGGAGATCGCCAGGGCCCGTACGCACGTCGCTTCGGCGCGGCAGCTGCTGGACTCGGACCCGGAGGGTGCGTACACGCTGGCGTACGACGGTGCCCGCCGGGCGCTTGCGGCCGTCCTGCAGAACCAGGGCCTGCGCGCGACCAGCCGTGGCGGCCACGTCACCGTCTACGAAGCGGTTCTCGCGCAGCTCGATCCACCGCTGGGACCACTGCTGCGGCCCTTCAACCGGATGCGGGCCCGGCGCAACGAAATCGCCTACCGGTCCTCCGAAGCACCTTCGGTGACGCCCGAGGACGTGACGGCCGACGTGGCCAAGGTCGACGAGCTCATCGGGCTCGCCGAGAAGACCATCCCGAACATGTCCCGCTACTGATGGCGGAGAACCGCCCGCTGACCGCGAACGAGCGGGCGGCACTGGACACGCTGCTCGCGGCGGACTTCCCCGGCGCCGCCGAACTGCGGGCCCAGGCACGCACGGCCCGGGTGATCGGACGGTGCGGCTGCGGGTGCCCGAGCATCAACCTGGAGGTCGACCGGACCCTGCCGGTCGCGGCGATCGTCGACGACCCGGTCGCGATCGAAGCCGGCGCACCCGGCGGCGGGCTCATCGTGTTCGCCGAAGACGGACGGTTGTCCTGCCTCGAGTACTGGACCGTCGAAGACGAGCCCCCGGCGGACTTCCCGCCGCCGGCGCAGATAACCCGGTGACCTGCCGGACCCGCGGACCCGGCAGGCCGGAGCGAACTAGCCGAGCAGGCCCAGCAGCGCGATCGCGATCAACACCACCGCGGGGGCGAGGGCGTTGATCCAGGCGCGCTGGGCAGCGGTCAGAGTGCTGTTCATGGGGCGTTCCTCAAGGCGAAAACCGATGCTTCCGCAGGAACAGCGCGCTGATCATGCCCGGCGTTAGCCGCTGTGATCGAACTCTCAGCCGTCCAGGTGACGGCGGTTGCGGGCGGTGAACCAGAGCACCCCGCCGGCCGCCGCCACCATCGTCGCGAACGCCGCCGTACCGACCACGATTGCCTGAGTCATCTCTCGTCTCCCTCCCAAAGGTTCCGGTAACCGAGAGACGTCCAAGGCAAGAGAAAGTGCACCCAGAGTAACCGGGATCACACGGAGGCGAGCACCGCGTCGATCTGGGCCGCGAGAGAGAAGTCCTTCTCCGTCAAGCCGCCCGCCGAATGCGTGGAGAGCCGGAACGTCAGCGTGCGCCAGCGGATGTCGATGTCCGGGTGGTGGTCGGCGGCTTCGGCGAGTTCCGCCACCCGGTTCACCACCTCGATCGCCTGGGGGAAGCTCGCCAGCTCCACCTCGCGGGAGATCTCCGCGCCGGACCGCGTCCAGCCCGCCCGCAGGGAACGATCAGCCTCTGAGTCGCTCAAGATTTCCGTCATGCCTCCATCGTCCTGCGTCCTCGACTACGCTGCACGGTTGCCACGGGAGTCCGGTGAGCCGGGCTGAGAGGCGGGTCACCCGCGACCGTTCGCACCTGACCGGATCATGCCGGCGACGGGAGGGCTCCCCTTCCGCGTCCGGCGAAGTGCAGGAGGGTAGATGAAACGCAGGGCTGTTCGCGCCGCGACGGCCATCGCCGCCGTCAGCGCCGTCGCCACGGCGTGCTCGCTGTCGGCCGGTGACGGTGGTACGCAGCAGACGCCCACCGTCACCCTCGTGACGCACGACTCCTTCCTGGCGCCGCAGGAGGTGCTCGACGCCTTCCAGAAGCAGTCGGGCATCAAGGTCTCCGTGCTCAAGCAGGGTGACGCCGGATCGCTGACCAACAAGCTCGTGCTGACGAAGGCCAACCCGATCGGCGACGTCGCGTACGGCGTCGACTCCACCTTCGCCTCCCGGGCGCTCGGCGAGGGCGTCTTCGAGCCCTACACCAGCCCCGAGGCCGATCGCGGGCCGCAGCGCTACGCCGTCGACCCGGAGCATCGCCTCTCCGCGGTCGACGTCGGCGACGTCTGCGTCAACGTCGACAAGAACTACTTCGCCACCAAGGGCATCCCGGCGCCGGCGAGCTACGACGACCTGGCCGACCCGAAGTACAAGGACCTGCTGGTCGCCGAGGACCCGGCGACGGCATCGCCCGGGCTGGCGTTCCTCCTCGGCACCGTCGCCAAGTACGGCGAGACCGGCTGGAAGGACTACTGGACGAAGCTGAAGGCCAACGGCGTCAAGGTGGTCAGCGGCTGGGAAGAGGCCTACACCAAGCAGTTCTCCGGCTCGTCCGGCAAGGGCCCGCGGCCGATCGTCGTCTCGTACGCGTCCTCGCCCGCCGCCGAAGTCGGCGACGACGGGAAGCCGCGCACCGAGGCGCTGCTCGACACCTGCTACCGGCAGGTCGAGTACGCCGGCGTGCTGGCCGGCGGCAAGCAGGTCGAGAACGCCCGCAAGGTCGTCGACTTCCTGCTCTCCCAGCAGTTCCAGGCGACGGTCGCGGCCAACATGTACGTCTACCCGGCGCGTCAGGGCGTCGACCTGCCGCAGGGCTGGGCGCAGGTCGCGCCGCTGCCGCAGAAGCCGCAGACGCTGCCCGCGGACCAGGTGCAGGCCGGACGCGAGAAGTGGATCGGCGAATGGCGCACGCTCGTGCAGTGACACTGCCGTCCGAGGCGCCGCCCCGGAGCACCCGGAAGGCGCGGACCGCTCGCGGCCTCGGCCTGGCGCTGCTCGGCCTGGCCCCGATCGGCTTCCTGGTGGTGTTCTTCGCCTGGCCGGTCGTCGCGATCATCGGCCGCGGGTTCGCCGCGGGCGGGCTCGACGTCGTCCTGAGCGACCCGCGGACCTGGCAGCTGGCCGGGTTCACCGTCGCGAGCGCGGCCGCGTCGACGGTGGTCGCGGTGCTCGCCGGGCTGCCGGTGGCGTTCCTGCTGGCGCGGGTGCGGCTGCCCGGCGTCGGCCTGGCGCGGACGCTGGTGCTCGTGCCGTTCGTGCTGCCGACCGTGGTCGTCGGGCTGGCCTTCCGGGCGCTGTGGCCGGACGGCGGCGTGCTGCCGATCGTGCTGGCGAACGCCTTCTTCAACGTCGCCGTCGTCGCGCGGACCGTCGCCGGGCTGTGGGCGCGGCTGGATTCGCGGACGACCGACGCCGCCCGCGCGCTGGGCGCCTCGCCGTGGCGGGCCTTCCGGTCTGTGACGCTGCCCGCGCTGGCCCCCGCGATCGCGTCCGCCGCGGCGGTGGTGTTCCTGTTCTGCGCCACCAGTTTCGGGGTCGTCCTGATCCTCGGCGGCGGCCGCTACCGGACCCTGGAAACCGAGATCTACCTGCGGACGGTCGACCTCCTGGACCTTTCTGGTGCGGCGGCGCTCTCGCTGATCCAGTTCGCGGCGGTGGTCGCCGCGCTGGTGCTCGGCGGGCTGGCGCGGCGGCGCAAGGAGGGCGCGAGGACCGGCTCCGCCGGTGCCCGGCGGCCGCGGGGCGGCGAATGGTGGGTCGTCGGTGCCGCGGGCGTCGTGCTGGCGTTGCTGGTGACGCCGATCGCGGCGCTCCTCGCCGAATCGGTGTCCACTGAGGACGGCTGGAGCCTCGCCGGGTACCGGGCCCTGACGAGCACCGGCGAGAAGGGCGCGCTCCAGGTGTCCGGCTGGGACGCCGCGCTGAACTCGCTGAAGGTGGCCATCGACGCCACCCTGCTCGCGATGGTCGTCGGCGTGCTCGCGTCCGTGGTGCTGGTGGCGCTGCGCCGGTCGCCCGCGAAAGCCGCGCGGGGCCTCGGCGAGACGATGGACGCCGTCCTGATGCTGCCGCTCGGGGTGTCCGCGGTGACCGTCGGGTTCGGCTACCTGGTGACGCTCGACGCGCTGCCGGGCGACCTGCGGACGTCGCCCTACCTGGTGCCGCTGGCCCAGGCGCTGGTGATCATCCCGCTGGTCGTGCGGATGGTGCTGCCGGTGCTGCGCTCGGTCGACGTCCGGCTGCGGCAGGCCGCGGCCACGCTCGGGGCCAGCCCGCTGCGGGTGTGGCGGGAGATCGACCTGCCGCTGACGCTGCGGCCGCTGGTGGCGGCGGCGGGGTTCGGCTTCGTCGTGGCCCTCGGCGAGTTCGGCGCGACGAGCTTCCTCGCCCGGCCGACGGCGCCGACGCTGCCGGTCGCGGTGGCGACGCTGATGGCGCGCCCGGGTGAGCTGAACAACCAGATGGCGTACGCGGCGTGCGCGCTGCTGATGCTCGTGACGGTGCTGGCGGTCGCGCTGATCGACCGGCTCGGGCGCGGCGGGGTGGGAGAGTTCTGATGGCGCTGTCGGTACGGGACCTGACTGTCCACTACGGAGCGTTCGCGGCGGTCCGCGACGCTCGCTTGGACATCGCCGACGGCGAGGTGCTGGCGCTGCTCGGCCCGTCGGGCTCGGGCAAGTCGACGCTGCTGCGCGCGATCACCGGCCTCGAGCCGTCGGCGCGCGGCTCGGTGAGCTGGGACGGCGAGGACCTCGGCGCGGTCCCGGTGCACCGGCGCGGCTTCGGCCTGGTGTTCCAGGACGGCCAGCTGTTCACCCACCGAGACGTCGCCGCGAACATCGCCTTCGGCCTGCGCATGCACGGGGTGCCCCGCGCGCAGTGGGCGCCGCGGGTGGCCGAGCTGCTGGAGCTGGTGGGCCTCTCCGGTTTCGAGAAGCGGCGGGTGACGGAGCTGTCCGGCGGGCAGGCCCAGCGGGTCGCGCTGGCCAGGGCGCTGGCCCCGAAGCCGCGGTTGCTGCTGCTCGACGAGCCACTGTCCGGTTTGGACGCGGGCTTGCGCGAGCAGCTGGCGATCGACCTGGCGGACCTGTTGCGGCGCAGCAAGATCACCGCCCTGCTGGTGACGCACGACCAGGAGGAGGCCTTCACGCTGGCCGACCGGGTGGCGGTGCTCGACGCGGGCGAGGTCCGCCAGGAGGGCGCGGTCCGCCGCGTCTGGCGCAACCCGGCGGACGACGGCGTGGCCCGGTTCCTGGGCGTGACGACGTTCTTGGCCGGCCACGCGACCGGCGGGGTCGTGCGCACTGCCTTGGGTGAAGTGGCACTGCCGGACGTCGCCGACGGCCCGGTGCGCCTGGGCTTGCGGCCGCACGCCCTGCACGTCGCTGCCGAAGGGGTGCCGGGCGAGGTGGTCGCGGCGGTGCACCGGCGGGAACACGTCCGGCTGGTGGTGAAGCTGGCCGAGTCCACTGTGGACGCGGTCGCCCCGGCGGCGGCGGACCTGCGGGCGGGGGACGCGGTGAAGCTGCGGTTCGACCCGGACGGCGTCGCGCTGGTCGGTTAGCCGTCCGGGGCGAGCCTCAGCCGTCGCGGGTCGAAAGCCGGGCGTACGCCAGCGAAAGCCCGATCACGATGTAGCAAGCCGCGCGCAGAGCGCCCTCGCCCAGCATCTGCGTCCCCATCGGGTCCTGCAGCACCTCGGCCGGTGCCATCGACCAGTTCTGCGTCAACAGGAACGGGTGCAGCCAGTCCAGCGACGTCAGGAACCCCAGAATCGTGAACACGATGTCGCCCGCCAGCACCGAGGCCACCACGAGCATCGGGTGTTCGGTCCAGCTGGAGATGGCCAGCGCCACCGCGCCGACCGCCCACAGTTGCAGCACCACCCAGCCCGCGACCAGCAGAATCCTCGCCAGCGCGCCGCCCAGCGACAGCGTCGTGCCCGACAGCGTGAACAGCGAATCCGTGCCGTTGATGACGAGCCCGGTCACCACACCCGTCACGCACATCGCCAGCACCGAGACCACCGACACCGTCGCGACGCCGAACGCCTTGACCGCCAGCAGGCGGCCCCGCCCGACCGGCGCGATGAGCCAGCCGCGCAGCGTTCCGTGGGACGTCTCGCCCGCGATCGCGTCCGCGCCCGCCATCGCCGACGCCAAGGGCAGCAGCAGCGCCAGTGACATCACGATGGCCGCGATCGGCAGCACGAACGCGTTGTTGACCGCCGACGCCAGCAGCGCGCCGTCGGGATTCGGGCCGCCGGCGTCGGGCGTCCCGCTCACCAGCGTCAGGCCGATGCCGATCACCACCGGGATCAGCGCCAGCAGCCCGAGCACGGCCAGCGTCCGCGGCCGCCGGAAGATCCAGCGCAGCTCCGCCGTCAGCAGCCGGGTCAGCGGGACCGTGTCGTGGCCCGTGCGGGTCGCCGGTGCCTCCAGTACCGCGGTCATTCCGCCCCCTCGGTCAGCCGTGCGAACAGGTCTTCCAGGCCGGTGCGGGCCCGCGTCGCCTCGTGGACCGCGACCCCCGCGCCCACCAGGACCTGCAGCACCCGCGGCGCCTCGGCCGCGGTGAGGTCGGCCCGGATGCCGTCCGGCGTGAGCCGGGCGCCGATCCGGTTCTCCCGCAGCACTTCCACCGCCTGTTCCGCGTCCGGCGTGCGGACCAGCAGGGCCGCGTTCCCGGACTCCAGCAGCTCCGCCAGCTCGCCCTGCGCGACGACGTTCCCGCTCTGCAGCACGGCGACGTGCGTGCAGGTCGCCTCGACCTCGGCCAGCAGGTGCGACGACACCAGCACGGTGACGCCCTCGGCGTGCAGCTCGGCGACGATCCTGCGGATCTCCCTGGTACCCGCAGGGTCGAGGCCGTTGGTCGGCTCGTCGAGCACGACCATCTTCCGCGGTACGAGCAGCGCCGAAGCGAGCCCGAGCCGCTGCTTCATGCCGAGCGAGTAGCCCTTGTACCGCCGGCGCGCCGCGCCGGTCAGGCCGACGCGCTCCAGCGCCGTGTCCACCGCGGACGGGATACCGGCCGACGTCAGCCGCGGTTCGGCCGCGGCGAAGCGCAGCAGGTTGTCGCGCCCGGACAGGAACGGGTGGAAGCCCGGCCCTTCGACCAGCGCGCCGACGTCCGGCAGCGCGTGCGCGGCGGCGTCCGGCATCGGACGGCCGAGCAGCTCGACCTCGCCCTCGGTCGGCCGGACCAGGCCGAGCAGCATGCGGATGGTGGTCGTCTTGCCCGAGCCGTTCGGCCCGAGCATCCCCACAACCGCGCCCGCCGGGATGTCGAGGTCGACGTGGTCGACCGCGACGGTGCTGCCGTAGACCTTGCGCAGTCCCCGGGTCCGCGCGGCGAGCGGAACCGCCGGGGCGGAGGCCTCCGAAGAAACCTCCGCCCCGGACTGGACAGCCGTGCTGGTCACTTCTGACCCAGCGCTTCGTACAGGACCTGCTCCGGCACCGCACCGGCGGCGAAGCGGCCGTCGTCGGTCAGCACGGCGCTGCCGACCTTCGTGGTGAACAGGTAGCCGCTGCCCCAGGTGCCGTTGACCTTCTTGCCGAACCGCTCGAGCAGCGCCTTCGGGTCGGCGTTGGCGCCACGGCCCTCTCGGCCGGACTGCTGCTTCGGCGCCGCGTTCAGCGCGTCCGCCGGGACCTTGCCGGTGACGACGGTGTCCCAGCCGTCGCCGACGATCTTCGTGTCCTGCTTGGCCTGCTCGGCCAGGTCCTTGTGCTGCTGGTCGATCGTCGCCGTCTTCTCCTGCACCTTGGCGCCCTTCGGCGGGGTGAAGGTGAAGAGGTCGGCCGGCTGCTGGGTGAACTCGATCTCGGTGAACGCGACCTCGAGCGCCGGCGTGGCCGTGCCGTTGCTCAGCACCGACACCCGCAGCGGCATCCGCGTCTGCGAGTCGACCGCGACGCGGATCTCGCGCAGCAGCGTCCGCTCGGTCGGCTTCGGCGTCAGCACCAGCTCGTAGGCCGGGCGGCCGGCGACGGACGCGGTGCCGTCGACCGACACCGTGCTGCTCTCGCGGACCTTCGCGAGCAGTTCCGTCGACGCCGCGAGCGGGTCGGCCGTCTTGTCGCTGCCCGCGCCCTTGCGCTGGGCCACGTCGGCCGGGACGGTCAGCTTGGTCGCGGTGTTCGTCTTGGAGCTGTAGTCCCAGACGGTGGTGCCGTCGTGGACCACGGTCTCCTGGCTCGCGCCCTGCGTGACGGCCAGCCTGCTCTTGCCGGCGCCGTCGGTGAAGATGTGGGCGGAGTCCATGTTCAGCGCCTGCGCGCCCGGCACCGCGTTCCCCACCGCGGGCAGGCCCAGGTCGTTGCTCACCTTCAGCGTGCCGTCGAACGCGCCCGGCTTCGCCTTGACCACCGACTGCACCAGGTCCTCGGCGCTCACCTGCGGCAGCGCCGGCTTGTCGTCGGCACTGGCCGGCATCGCGACGAACGCGAGCCCGCCGGCACCGAGCGCGGTGCCGAGGACCGCGGCGGTGATGCCCTTCGTCTTCGGTTTCATGCGTCTCTCCCTGTGGTGTTCCCGGGCTCGAGTGTGCCCGGCTCCCTGGCACCGACGCTTCCCTCTCGAGGCTGAGATACCCCTGAAGGTTCTCCCCCCGACACTGAGATCGCGCTGAGAACCGACGCACGACCTGCGCAAACCGGCCATGATGAGTCTCGTGAAACCTCGGGTGCTGGTGGTCGACGACGAACCGGGCGTGCGGAAGGCGCTGCAGCGCGGCCTGCGCGCGGAGGACATGGACGTGGTCACCGCCGCGGACGGGCCCACCGGCCTGCAGCTGGCGAGCACGGGCTCGTTCGACGTCATCCTGCTCGACATCATGCTGCCGGGCCTGTCCGGCTACCGCGTGCTGGAGCGGCTGCGCAAGGACGGCGTCACCACGCCGGTGCTGCTCGTCTCGGCCAAGGACGGCGAGATCGACCAGGCCGACGGCCTCGACCTCGGTGCCGACGGCTACCTCGTCAAGCCGTTCTCGTTCGTGGTGCTGGTCGCGCAGGTCCGCGCGGTGCTGCGCCGGGCCGGGCCGGAGGCAGGCCGCGGGACGCTGCGGCTCGGCGCGCTGGCCGTCGACCGCGGGCTGCGGCAGGTGCACTGGCACGACGAAGAGGTCGGGCTGAGCCCGCGGGAGTTCGCGCTGCTGGAGGTGCTCGTCGGCCGGGCGGGCACGGTCGTCACGAAGGACGAGCTGCTGCGCGCGGTCTGGGGCGAGGAGCAGGCCGTGACGCGCAACCTCGTCGAGGTCTACGTCGGTTACGTGCGCCGCAAGCTCGACGCGGTCGGGGCCGGCGCGCTGCTGCGGACCGTGCGGGGGCACGGCTACCTGGCCTCCGACGCGCAGCTCGACGAGGTCATCACGCCGTGATCTCCTGGTGGCGGGGCCGGACGCTGCAGGCCCGGATCACCGTGCTGGCCGCCACGATCACCCTGGTCTGCCTGCTCGGGCTGGCGGCGCTGGCCGCGTCGAACCTCTCGCCGCGGCTCATCCACTCGGTCGACCGGGAGCTCTCGGGCGCGCTCGGCCCGGCGGCCGACGAGGTGCGCGCGGGCCGTCCGCTGTCCGGCGCGGCGCCGGTGACGCTGCGGGTGCTGGACATCGCGGGCACGCCGGTGGACGGCGGCACCCCGGCCGGGCTGGCGCCCGCGGACGTCTCGGCGCTCAAGGCGGGGCAGCCGGTGCAGCGCGACGGCGCGCGGTACCTCGGCACGGTCGTGAGCGCGCCGGACGGGGCGCAGCGGCTGATCGTCGCCGGGGCCGGCCTGGTCGGGTTCGCCGCCGCGGTGCACTACGGCGGGGTGTGGCTGCTGGTCGTCGCGACGGTCGGCGCGCTGGTCGCGGGCTTCGCGACGTGGCTGGTGGTGCGCCTGTCGCTGCGGCCGGTCGCGCGCATGCGGGGTTCGGTGCGGTCGCTGCCGCCGGGGGCGCGGCTGGCGCTGCCGGACTCGCACGACGAGCTGCGGGCGCTGGCGGAGGAGTTCAACGCGCTGCTGGAACGGCAGGAGCAGGCGGCCGAACGGCTCCGGCGGTTCACCGGCGACGCGGCGCACGAGCTGCGGTCACCGGTGGCGTCGATCCGGGTGCAGGCCGAGGTCGCGGTGACCAACCCGGACCCGGAGCTGTCCCAGGAGACGCTGTCGGACATCCTCACCGAGGCCGAGCGGCTGTCGTCGCTGCTGGACGGGCTGCTGTCGCTGGCCCGCTCGGACGCGGGGGAGGTGCCGCCGGCGGCACCGGTGGAGCTGGTGAGCGAAGTGCGTTCGGCGGTGGCCCGGCTGCCGGCGGGGGCGCCGGAGACGCGGGTGAGCACCGCGGTCGCCCAGGCGTGGGCGTCTTCGGCGCACGCGGAGGTCGAGCTGGTGCTGGACAACCTGCTGCGCAACGCGTGCCGCTACGCGCGCGGGCAGATCGTGGTGTCGGTGCTGGCGTCGCGGACTTCGGTCCGGGTCGTGGTCGACGACGACGGCCCGGGGATCGCGCCCGAGCACCGGGAGAAGGTGTTCGACCGGTTCTACCGGATCGCCGACGACCGCGCCCGGTCCTCGGGCGGGACGGGCCTGGGGCTGGCGATGGTGGCGGAGACGGTCCGGCGCCGGGGCGGCCGGGTCCAGGTGGGCGAGTCGCCGGACGGCGGCGCGCGGTTCGTGGTCGTCTGGCGCGCGGCCGCGGGCGGGGAGGCGTGACGGGACGGTCGGTTCGCGTACCCGGAGGGTCGGATCGCGTGACTGAAGCCGTATCTCGCGTGATTGGGGGCGGATCTCGCGTGATCGGAGGGGGATCTCGCGTGATCGGAGGGGCGACACGGTGTGCGGCCCGCCCGGGGGCTTCCGGGTAAGTTCCGGGACTGTGAACGCTGTGATCGTGGGAGCCGCCCTGGTGCGGGACGGCAAGCTGCTGGCCCAGCAGCGGGCCTGGCCGCCGAAGCACGCGGGGCAGTGGGAACTGCCCGGTGGCCGGGTCGAGGCGGGGGAGTCCGAGGCCTTCGCGCTGGCCCGCGAGTGCAGCGAGGAGCTCGACGTCGTCGTCGAGGTCGGCCGCCGGATCGGGGAGGACGTCCCGCTGCCCGGCGAGAAGGTCCTCCGCATCTACGCCGCGACGCTCGTTTCGCCAGGTGAAGAGCCGCGGGCCGTCGAGCACCGAGCCGTGCGGTGGCTCGGGCCCGACGACCTCGACGACGTCGACTGGCTGCCCGCCGACCGGATCCTGCTGCCGGCCTTCCGCGCGCTGCTCAGTTAGCCCCGATCATCCGCAGGGCCGCGTCGAGCCGGTGGGAGCCGCGCTCGCGAGCCCGCTCCGCGCCCGCCTTGCGGACCCGGTCCAGCTCCGCGACGTCGTCGAGCAGCGCCATCGCCTGGGAACGCAGTGGCCGCAGTTCCTCGATCACCGCGTCGGCGACGGCGTCCTTCACCGCGCCGTAGGAGGTGAACTCGTCGGCGAGCTCCGCCGGCGAGCCACCCCGGCAGGCGGCCAGGATCTCCAGCAGGTTCGCCATCCCCGGCCGGGTCTCCGGGGCGTGGACCGGCACCGAACCGCCGTCGGTGACAGCGCGGCGGATCTTGCGGCGGATCTGGTCGGGCTCGTCGAGCACGAACACCACGCCCACCGCGTCCCGGGCCGACTTCGACATCTTGCGCGTCGGGTCGGCCAGGTCCTTCACCCGCGCGCCGGCCGGCGGCAGCACCGCGCGCGGGACGGTGAACACGTCGCCGTACGTGCCGTTGAAGCGCTTGGCCAGCGTGCGCGTCAGCTCGACGTGCTGGCGCTGGTCCTCGCCGACCGGGACCTCGTCCGCGCCCTGCAGCAGGATGTCCGCGGCCATCAGCGCCGGGTACGTCAACAGGGACAGCCGCACCCCGGCCTGCCCCTTCGACTTCTCCTTGAACTGGATCATCCGCGCGGCTTCGCCGTAGTTGCAGGTGCACTCCAGGACCCAGGTCAGCGCGCCCAGCTCGCGGGCCAGGTCGGACTGGACGAACACCCGCTCGGGATCGATGCCGGCGGCGATCAGCACGGCGAGCTGCTCGCGCGCCAAGGATCGGAGTTTCGCCGGGTTGTGCGGGGTCGTCATGCCGTGCAGGTCGGCGACGAAGTACAGGTCGTCCGCGCCGCCCTCGAGAGCCCAGCGGCGGACCGCGCCGAGGTGGTTGCCGAGGTGGACGTGACCGGACGGGGTGATGCCGGACAGCTTGCTCATCGTGTCTTCCTCCCGGGGTGGGGCCACCCCGGAGAAGGCACGAAAAAGGCCGCCCGTCCGGGGCGGCCGCTGGTGATCAGCGCAGGTCTAGACGGCCGCCGTGGGCGGCCACCAGCTGGACGTCTGCGCGTGCATGCCGTGAGCATAACCGACGACCGTCACCACTCGGTATCGTCCGGACGCGGGATCGGCCGCGCGGGTCTACCGTCTTAACCATGTATGTCGTCCTGCTGAACTACACGGCCCCGATCGAGGAAATCGACCTGGCGCTCCCGGACCACGCCGAGTGGCTGAACAAGCAGTACGAGCACGGCCACTTCCTGGCGTCCGGGCGGCGGAACCCGCGCACCGGCGGCGTGATCATCACGCGGCCGATGGCCCGCGGGAAGCTCGACGCCATCCTGGCGTCCGACCCGTTCTGCGTGAAGCACCTGGCGAAGTACGAGGTCATCGAGTTCTCGCCGACGAAGACCGCGCCGGAACTCAGGCAGATCAACGAGGCCGTGCCCCACTAGGCGGCCAGGTCCAGTTTCGCCTTCTTCAGAGCCAATACCGGGCACTTCTTGCAGCGCGGCTTCGACCGGCAGCACTTCTTCTTGACCTTGCCGGCCTTCATCAGCTTGCGCACGACCTTCCGCGGGTCGTCGTGCTTCTTGCCCACGCGCACGCACCTTCCGGATCGGCGACCTTCACCGGGTTTCCACGTTAGGTCAGCCTAACCGCCCGGGGGGCGTGGGGCCGCTCACACAGGGGTGGCAGGTATCCTGGGTGAGGTCCGCGTGTGACCAGAGCCGGTCACGGATGCCTGAGCGGCTTGCGCGGCCATCCAACCCTTGAAGTTCAGGAGTTCTCGCGTGCCCGCAGCCAGCGCTACCGTCGAAACCGGCCGGCCGACCGGTAAGACCCGGCCCGACCTGCGCAATGTCGCGATCGTAGCCCACGTCGACCACGGCAAGACCACCCTCGTCGACGCGATGCTGCGCCAGTCCGGCGCCTTCGCCGAGCGCGCCGAGGTCGTCGACCGCGTGATGGACTCGGGGGAGCTGGAGCGCGAAAAGGGCATCACGATCCTCGCGAAGAACACCTCGATCCACCGCCAGACGCCCGAGGGCCAGGTGACGATCAACGTCATCGACACCCCCGGCCACGCCGACTTCGGCGGCGAGGTCGAGCGCGGCCTGGCCATGGTCGACGGCGTCGTCCTGCTGGTCGACGCGTCCGAGGGCCCGCTCCCGCAGACCCGGTTCGTGCTGCGCAAGACCCTCGAAGCCGGCCTGCCGGTGATCCTGCTGGTCAACAAGACCGACCGGCCGGACGCCCGGATCGCCGAGGTCGTCGAGGAGACCCACGACCTGCTGCTCGAGCTGGCCAGCGACATCGAGGACGCCGACCACGACGCGATCCTCGACCTCCCGGTCGTCTACGCCTCCGCGCGTGCCGGCAAGGCCAGCCTGGAGCAGCCCGCCGACGGCGAGATCCCCGAGAGCGAAAACCTCGACCCGCTGTTCGACACGCTGCTGCGCCACGTGCCGCCGCCGGCCGCCGACCTCGACGCGCCGCTGCAGGCGCTGGTCACCAACCTCGACGCGTCCAACTTCCTCGGCCGCATCGCGCTGATCCGCATCCACGCCGGCAAGCTGCGCAAGGGCCAGACCGTGGCCTGGATGCGCGCGGACGGCACCACGCAGAACGTGCGCATCTCCGAGCTGCTGGTCACCGAGGCGCTCACCCGCGTCCCGGCGACCGAGGCCAGCGCGGGCGAGCTGGTCGCCATCGCGGGCATCCCGGACATCACGATCGGCGACACGCTCGCCGACTCCGACAACCCGGTGGCGCTGCCCCGGATCACCGTCGACGAGCCCGCGATCTCGATGACCATCGGCGTCAACACCTCGCCGCTGGCCGGGCGCAACGGCGGCGACAAGGTCACCGCGCGGCTGGTCAAGGCCCGCCTCGACCAGGAGCTGATCGGCAACGTCTCGATCCGCGTCCTGCCGACCGAGCGTCCGGACACCTGGGAGGTCCAGGGCCGCGGCGAGCTGGCGCTGGCCATCCTGGTCGAGCAGATGCGCCGCGAGGGCTTCGAGCTGACCGTCGGCAAGCCGCAGGTGGTCCTGCGCACCATCGACGGCAAGCTGCACGAGCCGTTCGAGCGCCTCTACATCGACTCGCCGGAGGAGCACCTCGGCGCGATCACCCAGCTCCTGGCCGCCCGCAAGGGCCGCATGGAGGACATGAGCGGCAACGGCACCGGCCGGATCAAGCTGGAGTACGTGCTCCCGTCGCGCGGCCTGATCAGCTTCCGCACCGACTTCCTCACCGAGACCCGCGGCACCGGCATCGCGAACCACGTGTTCGAGGGCTACTTCCCGTGGGCGGGCGAGATCCGCACCCGGCACAGCGGCTCCCTGGTCGCCGACCGGTCGGGCCCGGTCACCGCGTACGCGATGATCCAGCTCGCCGACCGCGGCACGTTCTTCGTCGAGCCGGGCGCGGACGTCTACGAGGGCATGGTCGTCGGCGAGAACCCCCGCTTCGAGGACCTCGACATCAACATCACCAAGGAGAAGAAGCTGACGAACATGCGTCAGTCCTCCGCCGACGTGATGGAGACGCTGGCCCGCCCGCGCAAGATGGGGCTGGAAGAGGCGCTGGAGTTCTGCTCGGTCGACGAGTGCGTCGAGGTCGCGCCCGAGGTCGTCCGGGTCCGCAAGGTCACCCTGGACGTCAATACCCGCGCGAAGGAGCGTTCGCGCGCCAAGAGCCGCGACAACGGCTGATCCCGGCTTCGAAAAACCTCCCGGTGCGGGTCACCGGGAGGTTTTTTCGTGCCTCTTCCCTTACGCTGGGTCGGCCGGTGGCGAACCCAGCGTCAGGATTTCCGCCGTTCTTCTCCTTATATCTTTATAGGGGTCGCGGCGGCTTCATCGCCTGGCGCCGACCACCGGCGTGAACCGTTTTCGTGTCCGGCCCGTGTTCGTTCCGCCGTTCCGGAACGGTCCGGGAACCCGGACGGCGTTCCGCGCGTCCTTCCGATAGCGCCCACCTTGGGGCGGCGAAGCTGCCCGATCCGGGTATGGGAATCTCGGTTCCGGCGGGAACGGCGGCCGTGGGAGCATGGCTGACCCGATCGGGGCGAAACTGGGAGGAACGGGGCGTGCGGGTGAATCGCAAGGCGGTGCCGGTACTGGCACTCGCGGCCGTGCTGCTCACCGCCTGCTCCAACACCCCGCCACCCCCGGTCGTGTCGTCGTCGGTCGCGCCCGCCTCGACCACCGGCAAGACGCCGTCGCAGATCGTCGTCGGCGTCGACGACGTGCTCGGCGGGTACAACCCGCACAACCTCGCGGACTCGTCCCAGGTGACCTCCGCGCTCTCGCAGCTGCTGCTGCCCTCGGTGTTCCGCCAGAAGGACGACGGCACCACCCAGCTCGACAAGAACCTGATGAAGTCCGCCGAGGTGATCTCGCAGCAGCCGTTCGTGGTGGCCTACGAGATCCGGCCGGACGCCTCCTGGTCCGACGGCGCGCCGATCGCCGCCGAGGACTTCGACTACCTGCGCACCCAGCTGCGCGACCAACCCGGCGTGATCGAGCCCGCCGGCTACCGGCAGATCACCGACCTGCAGTCCCGCGAAGGCGGCAAGCGCGTCGAGGTCACCTTCGCCAAGCCGTACCCGGGCTGGCAGACGCTGTTCTCCGACCTGCTGCCCGCCCACCTGCTCAAGGACGCGCCCGACGGCTGGCGCGGGGCGCTCGCGGCGAACTTCCCGGCCGTCGCCGGCCCGTTCTCGATCAAGAGCCTGGACACCGCCCGCGGCGAGGTGATCCTGGAGCGCAACGAGCGCTACTGGGAGAAGCCCGCCGCGATCGACCGCATCGTGCTGCGCCGGTCGGACCAGAACACCCTGCTGGCCGCGTTGCGCAGCGGCAACGACCAGTTCGCGCTGGCGCGGACCACCGGCGCCGAGCTCAAGCTGCTCGGCGAGCTCGGCTCCTCGGTGCGGCTGCACACGGTGGCCCGCCCGCTGGTGGCCGACGTGCTGCTGCGCCCGGTCAGCGCGACGCTGCAGGACGCCCAGGTCCGCGCCGGGGTGGCCGCGCTGATCGACCGCACCAAGCTGATCACCGAGGGTGTCAACGGCGGCCCGTCGTCGCAGCTGCACGCCGACGCCCAGGTGACGGCGCCGTCGGTGAAGGGCTACGCGGCGACCATTCCGCCCGGCCCGCCCACCGCACCCGACGTCGCCAAGGCCGAGCAGTCGCTGACGGCGGCCGGCTACACCAAGACCGCGGGCACCTGGCGCAAGAACGGCCGGGCGCTCTCGCTGGTCATCGCCTCGCCGATGGCCCAGGAGCCGTACGCGACGATCGCCAAGGAGCTCACCGGCCAGCTCGCCGCGCAGGGCATCGAGGTCAACGCGATCACGCCGCAGCCGCGCGACCTGTTCAGCGGCCTGCTGGCGATGCCGGTCGTCGGCGGGGTCCAGCAGCCGACCGGCGACGCGGCGGGCAACGTCGGGATCGACATCGCCGTCGTCCCGCAGGCGGCCGGCGGCGACACCGCGTCGGTCCTCGCGTCGACCTTCGGCTGCCGCCCGGAGCAGACGGCCGCGGACGCGGACAAGACCAAGCCCGTCGTCCCGGGCAATTCGGCCGGCTTCTGCGACCCGGCGCTGCAGCCGTCGATCGACGCGGCGCTGTCCGGGGCGACCTCGGCCACCGAAGCGCTCACCACTCTTGAGCCTGAACTTTGGCGCCAGAACGTGGTGATTCCGCTGTTCCAATTGGCTGACACCCTGGCGATCGGGGCGGGCATCTCGGGCGTCACCCCGGGTCCCCCCATGGTGGGCCCGTTCGGGTCCGCGGTGAACTGGACTCGCGGCCCGAAGTAATCGGTTGGCTACGCATTCAGTACTACCGGGTGATCTTTACCAACGCCTTCGAGTGGGACGTTGTGAATCCATGAGGTAACCGTCGTATTTCTGGATGTCGACTGGAAGTCACCCTTTGGTCACGATCGACCCTGAACTGGTGACTGTCGGTGCTTTTCCTTTCTAGCGTGCTCCCGCAGTGCGCCAGTTGAGTGTCGCTTGGCGTGTCGTAGGCTCCGGCCCAACCAAACCGGAGCGGTGTGGGCCCTTGTCCCGATATTCAAGGGCTCAGTGCTAGGAGGGCACACTTCATGAGGAGATCCAAAGCAGTCTCCGCTTTGTCGCTCGTCGCCGGCGCTTCGCTGTTGCTGAGCGCCTGCAGCAGTGGTGATTCGGGCTCGGGGAACACGGACCAGAACGGATCATCGACCGACGTCAAGGCGATGGCTGTCGGCAAGGCCGAGACCGGTGACCTGTTCAAGCTCGCGTCCACGCCGGGCTACGACGGCACGGTCACGATCGGTATCGACGACGGGTACTCGGGGTACAACAACCAGACCCCGGACACCAACAGCTCGTACAACAACTACGTGCTGGCCGCGGTGCTCTCCGGTACGTTGAAGCTCGACGGCAACAACAAGATCCTGCTGAACAACGACGTCTTCGAGTCGTGGGACGTCACGCAGAAGGACCCGCAGCAGGTCACGTACAAGATCAAGCCGAACATCAAGTGGTCGGACGGGCAGCCGTACGACTGCAAGGACATGTACCTGGCGTGGCTGTCGCAGAGCGGCTTCGCCAAGGGTCCGGACGGCAAGAACCCGTTCAACTCGGCTTCGACCACCGGTTACTCGCTGATCAAGACGGCGACCTGCAAGGACCCGCTGACCTTCGTCACCGACTACAGCGAGCCCTACCTCGACTACAAGGGCCTGTTCAACGCGCCGGCGATCATGCCCGCGCACGTCCTCGAGAGCAAGACCGGCATCGCCGACATCACGAAGCTGGCCCCGACCGGCGACCCGGCCCAGATCAAGGCCGCCGGTGACTTCTGGTCGAACGAGTGGAAGGGCTTCAAGGCGGACATCATGCCGTCGTCGGGCCCGTACAAGATCACCGCGTTCGACGCCAACCAGAAGGCCGTCACCCTGGAGAAGAACCCGCAGTGGGCGGGTGGCAAGGGTGGCCCGTCGAAGATCATCGTCCGCGCCATGGAAGACACCAAGGCCATGGCGACCGCGCTGCAGAACGGTGAGATCGACGTCGCCGCGTCGACCCAGCCGGACGCCACCGCGGCCCAGACGATGAAGGGCCTCGCGGCGCAGGGCGTGACCTACGGTTCGGCCTCGCAGCTGACCTACGAGCACCTCGACCTGAACTTCAAGCGCATGTTCGCCGACAAGGACCTCCGCAAGGCGTTCCTGGAGTCGGTCAACCGCAAGGAGATCACGGACAAGCTGCTCAAGGAGGTCCAGGCGGACGCG
>NZ_JBSGBQ010000044.1:0-72197 GCF_053601335.1 Amycolatopsis sp. NPDC004747
TACCCCCGCGGGGGGCCGACCCCCGCCCCCCCCCCGGTCCCAACACTCCCCCCTGTCGGGGGGTGCTGCCCCCCCCCCCGGGGGGGGGGGGGGGGGCCCCCCCCCCCCCCCCACCACTCACGAGCCTCACCGCAGCGAGAACGTCGCCAGGTTCACCGGGCCGTCGAAGGTCAGGTAGACGTCGTGCCTGCCGCTCGCCTTGGCCAAGGCCGCCGTCACCGTCGTGTACGCGTACCGGTCGCCGGTCGAGGACACCGAAGCCGTCCCCAGCACCGGGCCGGTCGGCGCATCCAGGCGAATCGTGACGTGCGATGACGCCGTCGCGGAGACCGAGGCCGAGAACCGCGCCGGGCCGTTCAACGCCACGTTGCGGTAGGCCACCCAGCTGCCGGCCACGCCGGCGACCGAGGTGCCCGAAACCTTCGACGTGTCCGTCAGCGTCGTGCCGGAGTAGTCGTCGAAGTTCTGGGCCTGCGTCGGGCGGCTCAGGTCGCGCGGCAGGGCCCGCTCCCCCGGCACGTAGACCGGCTGCGGTGCCGACAGCTCGGAGGCGTTGCGGCCCACCGAGAACTCGTAGACCCCCGCCGCCACCACGGACCTCTCCCGCGAGACGTCCCAGGTCGCCAGGTCCGCCACGGGCACCTCGAAGCGCACCGTGCGGGTCTCCTTCGGCGCCAGTGCCACCTTCGAGAAGTCCCGCAACCGCTGCACGCCGGCGCTCTTCGAGTAGAGCTGGACGACATCGGAACCGCTGCGGGCGCTGGTGTTCGTCACGTCGACACTGACCTTGACCTTCCCGCCGGCCTGGGAAGCGCGCACGTTGTCGTAGCGGAAGCTCGTGTAGCTGAGCCCGTAGCCGAACGGGAACAGCGGCTTGCCGCGGTAGTACTGGTAGGTCAGCCCGGTCTTCGCGATGTCGTAGTCCAGGATGCCCGGGAGCGCCGCGTCGGAGGCGTACCAGGTCTGGGTGAGCCGCCCGCCCGGGTCCTTGTCGCCGAAGAGGACGTCGGCGACCGCGTGCCCGGTCTCCTGGCCGGCGTGGCTGGTCCACAGGATGCCGGGCACCGGAAGGGTGTCCCAGCCGGTCGTCGGGTAGCTGTTCTCCACCACGACGACCGTGTGCGGGTTCGCCTTTTGCACCGCCTCGATCAGAGCGCGCTGCGCCGGGGCGAGTTCGGTGCTCGTGCGATCGTTGGCCTCGCGGCCGTTGATGAACGGCATGCTGCCGACCACCACCACGGCGGTGTCCGCGTCCTTGGCCGCGGCGACCGCGGTGCCGACGCCGCTGGAGAGCACGTCACGGCCGAACCTGGTCGCGTGCGCGGCGTCCGGGGCGGAGATGGTCAGGGCCCCGTCGGCGCCGACGACGGCGAACTTGTTCGGGCCGAACCACGGCTCGTTCGCCTCGTTGCCCGCGTATTCGAGCACGTAGCTGCCGTCCGGCTGGGCGTCGAGCTTCAGCTGCTGCTGGACGAACCAGCCCGCCGGCTGGTCGACGTCGTTCACCAGGGCGCCGCCGGAGTAGCTGAGGAACTTGCCGTTCGCGGCCGCGCGCAGGGTGTGCTTGCCCGCGCCCCAGTCGTAGACGTCGAAGGACTCGGCGGTGCCCGCGGTGGTCCCGCCCGCGGTGATCTTGCCGGTGGTGGCGGGTGCGGTCAGGTACCTGCCGGTCGAGAGGTCCTTCAGGGCGATCCGGTCGACACCTTCGGCCGACGCGACCGTGCCCGCCGAGCCGAGCCGCTCCTTGATGCCCTGCAGCGGCGTGACCTTGTACTGCATCGCGCCGGCGTACCAGTCTTCGTAGAGGGTGTTCGAGAGCGGCCCGACGACCGCGACCTTCTTGTTCCGCGCGGCGTCCAGCGGCAGCGCGCCGCCGTTGTTGCGCAGCAGCACCATCTGCTCGCCGGCCGCCTTGCGCGCCAGTGCCCGGTGCTCCGGCGAGCCGATGACGGCCGGGGTGATCTTCGCGTACGGGTTGCGCCCGGGCGGGTCGAACTCGCCGAGCCGGAACCGCAGCGAAAGCAGGTGCCGGTCGGCGTTTTCGACGTCGGCCATGGTCAGGAACCCCTTGGCCAGCGCCTCCTTGACCGCGGCGACGGTGATCGAGCCGTCGGTGTCGTTGTCGGTGAAGCTGTCGAGCCCCGCCTTGATCGCCGCCGCGTCCGCTTCGGCCTTGGTGGCGTAGTACTTCTCGGAGTTGACCAGGTTGGACGGCGCGCCGGCGTCGCTGACCACGGCGATGTCCTGCGGCGCCCACTTGCGCAGCGCGCCGTCGAGGTCCGGGCTCACGTGGTTGGGCCGGCCGTTGACCAGGTTGTACGAGGGCATCACGGCGTTGGCCGCGCCCGCCTGCAGCGGGATCTTGAAGGCCTGCTCGTCGTAGTCGTGGAGGATCTTCGGCGGCACCGAGGAGTTGCTGGTGTCGCGGTCGGCCTCGTTGTTGTAGGCGAGGAAGTGCTTCAGCGTCGGCGCGGCCTGCAGGTACCGCGGGTCGTCACCCTGCATGCCGCGGCCGTAGGCCACCGCGGTCTTCCCCGTCAGGTAGGGGTCTTCGGAGTAGCCCTCTTCGTTGCGGCCCCACCGCGGGTCGCGCAGCAGGTTCACCACCGGGGCCCACAGGTTGAGGCCCCACAGCGTCGGGTTGCGGGCGTTGAAGCCGCGCGCCTCCTGCCCGACGGCCGCGCCCACCTGCTTCACCAGTGCCGGGTCCCAGGTGGTGGCCAGGCCGATGGCCTGCGAGAACACCGTGCCGTCCGCCTTCACGACGGCACCTTTGTTGTCGTAGTCGGTCGACCACGCCACCCCGTGCAGGGCTTCGGTGCCGGTCTTGAACACCCCGATGCCCAGCCGCGGAATGGCCGGTTCGTACTGGTGCAGCAGCGAGATCTTCTCGTCCGCCGTCAACCGGGACAGCAGGTCGTCGATCCGCGTCGCCAGTGGCAGCGACGGGTCGCGGAACGGCGGTGGCGGGGCCGCGAGCGCCGGTGACGGCGTCACCAGCAGGGTCGCGGCCACCGCCGGGACGAGGGCACGGCGGAAGAAGGACAAGCGCACGGACGGCCTCCGATTCGTCGAATCGTTTCGACGGCGCGGCGCGGAACATTCGCGTCGAACGGCGGGGAACCCGACGACTATTACAGCCGGGTGAGCGGAAGGTCAAGGTTCGCTGGGAGCACTCCCAGGCACCCGGGCGACCGGGCAAGAAGGTGGCGCTGAGCTGCAAAAAGAGCCTTCAACTCCGCCTTTCGACGAATTCGACGCGGACCCTCGTTGTCGAATACCCGTCGAATAGCGGCAACCGGCGAATGTTGCTTGTGTTTCACGCGGATGTCATTTACCTTCATGCCATCGTCGATGCGCTTCGACAGCTACCCACTCCTCCCCCGTCCCCAGGAGGCCGCCCGTGGTCACGATCAACGACGTCGCCAACGCGGCCGGGGTGGCCCCCAGCACGGTGTCGTACGTGATCAGCGGCAAGCGTTCGATCTCGCCGAAGACCCGACGGCTGGTCGAGGACAGCATCCGCAAGCTCGGCTACCACCCGCACGCCGGGGCGCGGGCGCTGGCCAGCAGCAAGACCAACGTCCTGGCCCTGGTCGTGCCGCTGCGCACGGACCTGAACGTCGCCGTCGTGATGGAGTTCGTCGCCTCGGCGGTCACCGCGGCCCGCGCGCACGACCACGACCTGCTGCTGCTCACCAAGGACGAAGGGCCCGCCGCGCTGCAGCGGGTGGCGTCCTCGGCGATCGCGGACGCGCTGATGGTGATGGACGTCGAAACCGCCGACCCCCGGGTGCCGATGCTGCTGGCGCTCGACCTGCCGGTGGTGCTCATCGGCGTGCCCGACCACCCGGCCGGGCTCAGCTGCGTCGACCTCGACTTCACCGCGGCGGCCTCGGCGTGCGTCGCGCACCTGGCCGAGCTCGGCCACCGCTCGATCGCGCTGATCGGCCCGTCCCCCGCGGTCTACCGGCGTGGCACGAGCTACGCGACGCGGTTCCTGCGCGGCTTCGACGAAGCCGCGAAGAGCCGGGAGGTGCGTGCGGCTTCCCACGCGTGCGCCCATTCCTACGAGGCGGTGAGCGCCTGTCTCGACGAGCTGCTCGCCGCCGATCCCGGCCTCACCGGACTGGTCGTGCACAACGAGGCCGTGCTGCCCGGGCTGCTGTCGGACCTGCGCCACCGCGGCCTGCGGGTGCCCGAGGACATCTCGGTCATCGCCGTGTGCCCGGACAGCATGGCCGAGCAGCACGCCGTGTCGCTGACCAACGTGGCCATCCCGGCCGAAGAGGTCGGCACCCAGGCCGTCGAAATGACCATGCGCCGGCTCGCCGGCCACACCACCCCGGAGGTCCGGCTGCTCGGGCCCCGCCTCACCCGGCGCGACAGCACCGCCGCGCCGCGCGCCTAGACCGACCCGGTTCTGCTCCGCCGCCGAAGGAGAATCACCATGTCCTTGGTTCGTCGCGCCCTCGTGCTGACCGCGGGCGCCGCACTGCTGGCCGCCTGCAGCCCCAGCCCCGCCCCGTCCACGCCCGGCGGCGCCGGTACGGAGGCCGCCAAGTCGATCACCGAGCTCGACTACTACGCCGACGAGCAGGGATCCGCCGCCTGGCAGAAGATCCTCGACACCTGCGCCGCGCAGACCGGGATCAAGATCGAGCGCCAGAAGGTGCCGACCAGCCAGATGCTGCCCAAGGTCCTGCAGGGCGCGAGCTCGAAGACGCTGCCGAACCTGCTCTTCACCGACAACCCGACGCTGCAGCAGGTCGCCGCCACCGGTGCGCTGACCCCGCTGGCCGACTACGGCATCGGCACCGAGGGGTACTACGACAGCATCGTCAAGGCCGGGACCTACCAGGGCAAGGTGTACGGCGTCGCGCCCGGTGTCAACGGCCTCGCGCTGATCTACAACAAGGACCTCCTGCAGGCCGCCGGCGTCGAGCCGCCGAAGACGTGGGACGAGCTCAAGGCCGCCGCGGCGAAGCTGACCAAGGACGGCAAGTACGGCCTCTCCTTCTCCGCCATCTCCTCGGAAGAGGGCACCTGGCAGTTCCTGCCGTTCTTCTGGAGCAACGGCGCCGAACTGTCCCAATTGGACTCGCCGAAGGCGGCGCAGGCCCTGCAGTTCGTCACCGACCTGGTGAACTCCGGTTCGGCGTCGAAGTCGGTGGTGACCTGGAGCCAGAACGACGTCGCCGACCAGTTCGTCAGCGGCGGCACGGCGATGATGATCAACGGGTCGTGGAACCTCGCCCGGCTCGACGAGCAGAAGTCGCTGCACTACGGCGTCGTGCCGATCCCGGTGCCCCAGGCCGGCGGCAAGCCCGTGGTCGCCCTCGGCGGCGAGGTCGGCGCCGTGCCGGTGAGCAGCGGGCCCACCCAGCAGGCCGCCGGCAAGGTGCTCTCCTGCATCCTCTCCGAGCCGACGATGCTCGAGTGGAGCAAGGCGCACGCCTACATCCCGTCGAAGACGGCCACGGCGCAGAAGTTCGGCACCGAACAGCCGGCGATGCAGGCCTTCGTCGACGAAGTCGGCACCGCCCGCTCCCGCACCGCCGAGCTCGGCGAGAAGTACCCGAAGGTCTCGCAGGCGCTGGCCGACGCCCTCCAGGCGGCGCTGACCGGGAAGACGCCGGTCGACCAGGCGCTCAAGGCCGCGCAACAAGCGAGCGGATCGTGACGGTCGCCACCGCCCCGGCGGTCTCGGCGGCACCCCGCGCGAGCCGGAAGTCCCGCCGGGACAACCGGTTCGCCGCGTGGGCGTTCCTGCTGCCCGCCCTGGCCTACATCGTCGTGTTCTTCGGCTACCCCCTGGTCGCGAACCTGGTGATGAGCACGCAGAACTACACGGTGAAGTCGTTCTACACCGGTGAAGCGCCCTTCGTGGGCATCGCGAACTACTCCGCCGTGCTGAACAACCCGCTGTTCTCGACGGCGGCGCTCAACACGGTGCTGTTCACCGCCGGGTCGATCGTCTTCCAGTTCGGCATCGGCCTCGCGCTAGCGGTGTTCTTCAACGGCCGCTTCCTCGGCAGCGCGCTGCTCCGGTCGCTGCTCCTGCTGCCGTGGCTGCTGCCGCTGGTGGTCAGCGGCGCGGTCTGGCGGTGGATGTTCGACCAGGACCACGGCGTGCTCAACGCGGGCCTGCGGCTGCTGGGCTTCGACGCGGTGCCGTGGCTGAGCAGCACGAGCTGGGCGCTGCCGGCGGTGATCCTCACCAACATCTGGATCGGCATCCCGTTCAACCTGGTCATCCTGCACGGCGGCCTGCGCGCGATCCCGGCGTCGCTCTACGAGGCCGCGGCGCTGGACGGCGCCGGGGCGTGGCAGCGGTTCCGGCACGTCACCTGGCCGCTGCTGCGGCCGGTCACCGGGATCGTGCTCATGCTCGGGCTGGTCTACACGATCAAGGTGTTCGACGTGATCATGGTCGTCACCGGCGGCGGGCCGGCCGGCTCGACCCAGACGCTCACCACGTGGTCCTACCGGCTGTCCTTCCAGGACTTCGCCTTCGGCCAGGGCGCGGCGGTCGGCAACGTCCTCATCGTGGTGGCGACCCTGTTCGGGCTGCTGTACCTGCGCTCGGCGAAGGCGACCTTGGCGGAGGCGGCGGCATGAAGACGGCGAACTGGCCGCGGACGGTGGCCGGCGTGCTGATCGTGGCGGTGCTGCTGTTCCCGCTGTACTGGATGGTCAACGCCTCCCTGCAGCCCAGCGGCGCGCTGCTGCGCCCGGACCCGGCGTTCTTCCCGGCCGGCGGCACCCTGGACGGTTATCGCAAGGCCTTGTCCTCCCAAGGGCCGCACCTGCTCTCCAGCGTCGTCGTCGCGCTCGGCACGGTGCTCGTGTCCCTGCTGGTGGCGGCGCCCGCGTCGTACGCGCTGGCCCAGCTGAAGGTGCGCGGCGGGCCGGTGCTGGTGTTCGTGCTGCTCATCGTGCAGATGATCCCCGGCATCGTGATGGCGAACGCGCTCTACACCGTGTTCAGCAACCTCGGCCTGATCGACAACTACCTCGGGCTGGTGCTCGCCGACTCGACCGCGACCATCCCGTTCGCCATCCTGCTGCTGCGGGCGTTCATGATCTCCGTGCCGAAGGAGCTCACCGAAGCGTCCCGGGTGGACGGTGCCGGCTACTGGCGGACGTTCTTCTCGATCATCCTGCCGGTCAGCCGCAACGCGCTGGTGACGGCCGGGCTGTTCTCGTTCCTGTTCGCCTGGGCCGACTTCCTGTTCGCCGTCACCCTCACCACCGGGCAGGTGTTCGAGCCCATCACGGTGGGCATCTACCGGTTCGTCGGCAACCAGTCCGCCGACTGGAACGGGATCATGGCCACCGCCGTCCTCGCCGCGATCCCCGCGGCCGTCCTGCTCGTCGTCGCCCAGCGTTACGTCGTCGCCGGGCTGACCAGCGGCGCCGTCAAAGACTAGTCCTTCCCAAGGAGACCCGCGTGATCGCCACGACCGAAGACGGCCGCTCGCTCGAAGTCCGCGTGCGGCACGAGGTGCTGCGCATCGAGCCGTGGGGCGAGGGCAGCCTGCGCGTGCGCGCCGGACGGCACCGCATCCTCGACGACGTCCCGGGCGCGCTGCTGCCCGCGAAACCGTCCGCCGCCACCGCGGAGGCCGACGGGCGGCACGGCCGGGTGGTCAACGGCCCGCTCACCGCGATCGTCGAGATCGCCGACACCGACACCGGCATCGACGCGCAGCTCAAGTTCGTCCGCACGGACACCGGCGAGGAGCTGCTTTCCGAGCAGCGCGCGCACTTCTGGTGGCCGGGAGCCCGGCTGTTCATGCCGTCGCGCAACGGCTACGGCCGCCTCGAACAGCGGTTCACCGCCTACGACGACGAGCGGCTCTTCGGCCTCGGGCAGCGCACGCACGGCCGGCTCGACCAGAAGGGCCTCGTGCTCGACCTGGTGCAGCGCAACGCCGAGGTGTCGGTGCCGTTCCTGCTCTCCAGCCGCGGCTACGGGTTCCTGTGGAACAGTCCCGCCGTCGGCCGGGTGGAGCTGGCCGCCAACGGCACCCGCTGGGTCGCCGACGACGCACGTCAGCTCGACTACTGGGTCACCACCGGCGACGGACCCCGTCAGATCCTCGGCCACTACGCCGACGCGACCGGCCACGCACCGATGCTGCCGGAGTGGGCGGCCGGGTTCTGGCAGTCGAAGCTGCGCTACCGCACCCAGGAGGAACTGCTCGCCGTCGCCCGGGAGTACCACTCGCGCGGCCTGCCGCTGTCGGTGATCGTGGCGGACTTCTTCCACTGGACGCACCTCGGCGACTGGAAGTTCGACCCGGCCGAGTGGCCCGACCCGGCCGGGCTGGTGCGGGAGCTGGGTGAGCTCGGCGTCAAGCTGATGGTGTCGGTGTGGCCGTCGGTGAACCCGCTCTCGGAGAACTACCGCGAGCTGCACGAACGGGGCCTGCTGGTCGCCGCCGAGAGCGGGGTCCCGGCACACGCGCCGTGGAAGGACAAGGGGTTCGGCGTCGAGATGCCGGTCGCGTTCTACGACGCGACCAACCCGGAGGCGCGGCGGTTCGTCTGGAGCAAGGTCAAGGAGAACTACTACGACCTGGGCGTGCGCGCGTGGTGGCTGGACGGCGACGAGCCGGAGATCCAGCCCGGTCACCCGCACAACCTCGGCTTCCACGCCGGCCCGGGCGCGGAGGTGTTCAACCTCTACCCGCAGGCGAACGCGCAGACGTTCCACGACGGCATCCGCGCCGAAGGCGACGACGAGGTGGTGCTGCTGTCCCGCTCGGCCTGGGCGGGCAGCCAGCGGTTCGGGGCGGCGCTCTGGTCGGGCGACGTCGGGGCGACGTGGGCCTCGCTGCGCGCGCAGGTGCGGGCCGGGCTGAACGTGGCGCTGGCCGGGATCCCCTGGTGGACGACGGACATCGGCGGCTTCCACGGCGGCGACCCGGCGTCGCCGGAGTACCGGGAGCTGATGGTCCGCTGGTTCTCCTACGGCGTGTTCTGCCCGCTGTTCCGCCTGCACGGCTTCCGCGACCCGCGCCCGGCGTTCGGACCCGAGATGACCGGCGGCCCCAACGAGGTCTGGTCGTTCGGTTCGGCGGCCTACGAGGCGATCACGGCGTCGCTGCGCCTGCGCGAACGCCTGCGGCCGTACCTGATGGCGCAGATGCGGGTGGCCCACGAGCAGGGCATCCCGCCGATGCGGCCGGTGTTCGTCGACTTCCCGGCGGACGGCGCGGCCTGGGACGTGGACGACCAGTTCCTGCTCGGCCCGGACGTGCTGGTGGCCCCGGTGCTCGAACCGGGCGTCACCACCCGCCGGGTGTACCTCCCGGCGGGGGCGACGTGGACGGACGCGGTGACCGGCACCCGGCACGAGGGCGGCGAGTGGGTCGAGGCGCCGGCCCCGGCGGAGCGGATCCCGGTGTTCCTCCGCGACGGGGCGGACGTGCCGATCCGCGCGCAGTAGCCGTCACCACGGCTGGACGTGCGTCCCGGTGAAGTCGAATTCGGCGGCCGTTGCGCCCGTGAAGTCCACGCGGCCGCCGAAGGACGCTCCGGCGAAGCTCGCCGATCCCGTGAAGACCGTGCCGCCGAACCGGGCGTCGCCGGTGAACCGGACGTCGCGGAAGCACGCATCGCGGACTTCGCAGCCGCGCAGGTCCACGGCGTGCAGCACCAGGCCGTCCAGGTCGAGGTCCATCCCCGGCCAGAACCACGGGGAGTCGGGTCGCAGGTGCGGCCGCAGGAGCCGCCACAGCTCGGCCTGCCACTCCGGCGAGTCCGGCCAGTCGTCCTCGAACCGGTCCAGGACTTCGCCGACGCACTCCTGGCGCAGCTCCGGGTCACGGTCGGCCCGCCGGGCGAAGGAGGTCAGCGCGGTCAGCCGGGCGGCGCGCTCGTCGGCCAGCAGCCGGGCGGCGACCTCGTCGTCCACCGGCTCCGGCGGCGACGACGGGGTCAGCACCTCGGCGGGCCGGTCGCGGCGCAGGAGCAGCCACGCCGTGACCGCTCCAGACACGGCGCCGATCAGCGCGAGGACCGCGAACGGCGTGACCGTGGACATACCCGGAATTCTCCCGGCGGCCGCCAGCGAATTAAAGTGGACCTGTGAGTCCAAAGCTGACCCCGAAGGGCGCCGCGACGCGGCAGCGGATCATCGAGGGTGCCGCGGCGGAGATCCGCGAGCGCGGCGTCGCCGTCACGACGCTGGACGACGTCCGGGCGCGGACGGGAACCAGCAAGAGCCAGCTCTTCCACTACTTCCCCGACGGCAAGGAAGAGCTCCTGCTGGCGGTGGCGCGCTTCGAAGCGGACCAGGTCCTGGCGGTCCAGCAGCCGCAGCTGGGGAACCTGACGTCGTGGGCGGCGTGGCGGCGGTGGCGGGACACGGTCGTCTCGCACTACGACAGCCGCGGGCAGCACTGCCCGCTCAACGTGCTGATCTCCCAGCTCGGCCGCGCGACGCCGGGCGCGCAGGCCGTGGTGACCGAGCTGCTGCGCCGCTGGCAGGACGAGATCGAAGCGGGCATCCGCCACCTGCAGCGCGCCGGCGAGGTCAGCCGGGAGCTGGACGCGGGGCGCGCGGCGGCCGCCCTGCTGGCCGGCATCCAGGGCGGCGTGGTCGTGATGCTGTCGACCGGCCGCATCGACCACCTGGAAGCGGCGCTCGACGTCGGCATCGGGAACCTGCGGGCGAGCGGGAACCGGTGAGCCCGGTTCCCGCTCGCTGCGATCAGGCGGACTTGATCGCGGAGATCTCGAACTCCAGCGTGACCTTGTCGCTCACCAGCACGCCACCGGTCTCGAGGGCGGCGTTCCAGGTGATGCCGTAGTCCTTGCGGCTGATCGTGGTGGAGCCCTCGAAGCCGATCCGGTCGTTGCCGAACGGGTCCTTGGCCGAGCCCTCGAACTCGAACGGGACGGTGACCGAACGGGTGACGTCCTTGATGGTCAGGTCGCCGGTGACGTCGAAGCTGGTGTCGCCGGTCTGCTTGATCTCGGTCGAGGTGAAGGTGATCTGCGGGTACTCGTCCATCGACAGGAAGTCGTTGCTCTTCAGGTGCCCGTCGCGGTCGGCGTTGCGGGTGTCGATGCTGTGGGCCTGGATGGTCACCTGGACGCTCGACTTCTCCGGCGCGTCGCCGTCGATGGTGGCGGAGCCGGTGAACTCGTTGAAGCTGCCGCGCACCTTGGTCACCATGGCGTGCCGGGCGACGAACCCGATCCGCGAGTGGGCGGCGTCGAGGGTGTATTCGCCGGTCAGCTGGGGGTAGGTGGTCGCGCTGGTCATCGCTGTTCTTCTCTCCTCGTGGTGGCACCCCCCGGTGATTGAGGGTTCAACGACACTGTACTCACTTTGGCTGGTTGCGCAAGCAAGCTTTCGGTAGAGTCGCCGACATGGGTGATCTTTCCGCGCTCGACCTCGACGAAGCCGCCTTCTGGCGGCCGCTGATGCGCATCACGACGGCGCTGCCGCGCGCGCTCGAGGACCACTTCCTGTCCGAGACGGGCCTGGCGATCACCGACTACGGCGTGCTGGTGGCGCTGTCCGAAGCGCCGGACCACCTGCTGCGCATCTCGGCGCTGGCGGCGACCACCGGGCTGTCGCTGAGCCGGATCAGCCGGGTGGTCGACGACCTCACCCGCCGCGGCCTGGTCGAGAAGCGCAAGTGCGCCGAAGACGGCCGCGCGTCCAACGCCGTGCTGACCGCGGCCGGATTGGCCAGACTGGAGGCGGCCTACCCGAGCCACCTCGCCCGCGTGCGGACCGCGGTGTTCGACCACCTGAGCGCCGAGGACATCCGCACGGCCGGGCCGGTGCTGGCCCGGCTGGCCGCGGCACTGGACGCCGCTCCCCCGACCGACGACTGCTGAGGACGCCGATGACCGACAAGGGCGAGTACGAACGGGACCTGAACTACATCCCGGACCGGATCACCGCCGACGGCCGCGACGGCTGGCCGGTCGAGCCGGGCCGCTACCGGCTGGTGGTCGCGCGGGCGTGCCCGTGGGCGAACCGCGCGGTGATCGTGCGGCGGCTGCTCGGCCTCGAACCGGTGCTCTCGATGGGGATCGCCGGCCCGGTGCACGACGAGCGCAGCTGGAGCTTCGACCTCGACCAGGATTCGAAGGACCCGGTGCTCGGCATCGAGCGGCTGCAGGAGGCGTTCTTCAAGCGCGATCCGGACTACCCGCGCGGGATCACGGTGCCGGCGTTCGTCGACGTCCCGAGCGGCCAGGTCGTCACCAACGACTTCGCGCAGATGACGCTGGACATGTCCACGGAGTGGACGGCCTACCACCGCGACGGGGCGCCGGAGCTGTACCCGGAGAAGCTGCGCGACGAGATCGACGACGTCGCGCAGAAAGTGTTCACCGACGTGAACAACGCGGTGTACCAGTGCGGGTTCGCCCGGTCGCAGGAGGCGTACGAGCACTCGTACCGGAAGCTGTTCGCCCGGCTCGACTGGCTGTCGGAGCGGCTGACCGGCCGGCGGTACCTGGTGGGCGACACGATCACCGAGGCCGACGTCCGGCTGTTCACCACACTGGTGCGGTTCGACGCGGTGTACCACGGCCACTTCAAGTGCAACCGGCAGAAGCTGACCGAGCTGCCGGTGCTGTGGGCGTACACGCGCGACCTGTTCCAGACGCCCGGGTTCGGCGACACGATCGACTTCGCGCAGATCAAGGAGCACTACTACGTGGTGCACAAGAACGTGAACCCGACGGGGATCGTCCCGCTGGGCCCGGACACCAGCGGCTGGCTGACCCCGCACGGCCGCGAGGAGCTGGGTGGCCGCCCGTTCGGCGACGGGACGCCGCCGGGTCCGCCGCCCGCCGACGAGAGGGTGCCCGCGCTGTAGGTTCGCGGCTACGGTGATCGCCATGGAACGCCTGCGCGATCGCCGAATCCTGGTCACCGGAGCCGCCTCGGGCATCGGCCGGGCCACCGTCTTCCGCCTGCTGGAGGAGGGTGCCCTGGTCGTCGGCGTCGACGTCCGCGAAGAGGGGCTGATCGACACCCAGAAGGCCGCGCCGCGCGGCGGCCTGACGACGTACGTCATGGACGTGGCCGACGAGGAGTCGGTGAACTCCGGGGTGGCCGCGGCGGTCGAGGCCCTCGGCGGGCTCGACGTGGTGGTCAACGCGGCGGGGATCCTGCTGGCGTCGCACACGCACGAGACGTCGCTGGAGCTGTGGAACCGGGTGCTGGCGGTGAACCTCACGGGCACGTTCCTGGTGACGCGCGCGGCGCTGCCGGCCCTGCTTTCGTCGGACGCGGGCGTGGTGGTGAACTTCAGCTCGACGTCGGCGACGTTCGCCCACCCGTACATGGCGGCGTACTGCGCGAGCAAGGGCGGGATCCAGGCGTTCACGCACTCGCTGGCGTTGGAGTACGGGAAGCGCGGCCTGCGCGCGGTCAGCATCGCCCCGGGCAGCGTGAAGAGCGGCATCACGGACTCGGCGGCGAGCTGGCTGCCGTCGAACGTGGACTTTTCGCTGTTCGGACGGCTGCTGCCGATCCTGCCGACGGACCACACGACGGAAGTGGGCAACGCGGTGGCGGGCCCGGAGACGGTGGCGGGCGTGGTGGCCATGCTCGCGTCGGAGGACGGCAAGTTCATCACGGGCACGGAAATCCGCATCGACGGTGGCACGCACACCTGAGCGGTGTCGATCGATACCGGTCCTTGACCTCCCTCCTGAAACTTTTCGCCGGGCGCGCACGACTTAGGGCGGACGGTTCGAGGACGGGAGAAGACGTGGGCGTTGAGGCTTTCGGCATCGAGAAGGAGTTCCTCAAGGACCTGCTGACCCAGGTCGACCGCGGGGAGACCCAGCTGCCGGAGTTCCAGCGGGGGTGGGTTTGGCCGGACCGCAACATCGCGAGCCTGATCGCCTCGATCTCCCTCGGCTACCCGGCCGGCACAGTGATGATGCTCCGGCAGGGCGGGGAAACCCGCTTCAAGACGCGAGCCGTCGAAGGCGCCCCACCGGCGCCCCGGACGACTCCCGACCGCCTGATCCTCGACGGCCAGCAGCGGCTGACCTCGCTCTACCAGTCGATCCACCGCAAGGCCCCGGTCGAGACCCAGGACGTCCGCGGAAAGGACGTCAAGGGATGGTTCTACCTCGACATGACCCGGGCTGTGCTCGACGACGGCGACCGGGAAGACACCGTCGTGTTCGTGCCGGAAACGAAGATCCGCCTCGACTTCCGCGGCCGCCCGACCTTGGACCTGTCGACACCGGACAAAGAGTACGCGGCGAGGATGTTCCCCTGCACCGCGTTGTTCGACTCGATGCCGTGGATGATGGGCTTCTTCCAGTCCGACCCCGCGCGGCAGAACGAGAATCTCAAGCTGTGGAGCAGCTTCCACGATGCCGTGGTGCAGCGCTTCACCCAGTACCAGCTGCCGGTGATCGAGCTGGGCCGCAGCACGCCGCGGCAAGCCGTCTGCCAGGTCTTCGAGAAGGTCAACACCGGCGGCGTCACGCTCACGGTCTTCGAACTGCTCACCGCCACGTTCGCGGCCGACGACTTCGACCTGCGCCAGGACTGGGACGACCGCAAGGCGTCCTGGAGCACCGGGAAGTACGGCATCCTGGCCGACGTCGCCAACACCGACTTCCTGCAGGCGGTGGCCTTGCTGGCGACCATCGAGCGGCGGCAGGCCGCCATCGAGGCCGGCCGCGACGAAGCCGCCGCTCCGCGGATCGGCTGCCGCCGGGCCGACATGCTGAACCTGACCCTGCCGGAATACCTGAAGTGGGCTCCGGACGTGGCGGAAGGCCTCAAGGCCGCGGCGCAGTTCCTCCACGCCCAGCACATCTTCGACACCCGGTTCCTCCCCTACGGCAGCCAGCTCATCCCGATGGCCGCCGTCTTCGCGCTGTTGCGGCAGGAGGCCGAGACGGTCGGGGCCCGCCAGAAGATCTCCCGCTGGTACTGGTGCGGAGTCTTCGGCGAGCTCTACGGCGGCACCACCGAGACGCGGTTCGCCCGCGACGTCCCGGATCTCGTCGACTGGGTCCGCGGCGCGGAAACGGAGCCCCGGACCGTGCAGGACGCCCAGTTCGTCTCCAGCCGGCTCTGGTCGCTGCGGACTCGTGGGTCCGCAGCGTACAAGGGCCTCTACGCCCTGCTCCTGCGCGAAGGTCCGCTGGACTGGTGCACCGGGTCGGACATGTCGGACGAGAACTACTTCGACAACGCGGTGGACATCCACCACGTTTTCCCGAAGGTGTGGTGTGAAAAGGCCGGCATCGAGGCGAACCGCTACAACTCGATCGTCAACAAGACTCCGCTGACCGCGCGCACCAACCGGATCATCGGTGGCCGTCCGCCGTCCGTCTACCTTCGCGGGCTGGCCAAGAGTGCCGAAACGACACCCGAGACCATCGACCGGAACGTGGGTTCCCACCAGGTCTCCGCGGTCGATCTACGGAACGACGATTTCGAGGCGGCGATGAGCCGTCGTGAGCGCGCGCTGCTGTCGCTGATCAGCCGGGTCATGGGCAAGGAGGTGCAGACCGACGCCCCGGTCGATGAACTGAGCGGAGTGTTCAGCGGGGGTCTCTGACGCGAGCACGGGGCCATTAAAGGACACCTCCTGTCCTATATCCGCGAGACCGTCGCCCCATGGATCCCTTCCGACTCGAAGTCCCCCAAGCCGACCTCGACGAGCTTCGTCGCCGCCTCGCCGCGACCCGCTGGCCCGGCGAACTCCCGGGCGTCGGCTGGGACTACGGCGTCAGCCAGTCCGCCCTCGCCGAGCTCGTCGGTTACTGGCAGCACGGCTTCGACTGGCGTGCCCAAGAAGCCCGGCTCAACGCCTTCCCCCAGTTCACCACCACCATCGACGGCCAGAACATCCACTTCCTGCACGTCCGCTCCCCCGAGCCGGACGCCACGCCGCTGATCGTCACGCACGGGTGGCCGAGCACCGTCGCCGACTTCCTCGACGTCCTGGGTCCGCTCACCGATCCGGAAGCCCACGGCGGGGACCCGAAGGACGCCTTCCACGTCGTCGCGCCGTCGGTGCCCGGGTTCGCCTTCTCCGGCCCCACCAGCGACCGGAACTGGAACACCCGCCGCATCGCGAAAGCGTGGGCCGAACTGATGCGGCGGCTCGGCTACGACCGCTACGGCGCCCAGGGCGGTGACTTCGGCAGCATCGTCTCGCCCGAACTCGGCCGCGTCGCCCCCGAGGCGGTGCTGGGCGTGCACGTCAACGCCGTCGCCAACGCCGGGGTGCCGACCGCTCCCGGCGATCTCGACCGGCTGTCCGAAGAGGACCGGAAGCGAGCCGAAGAGAACCGGACGTGGTGGTACGCCCACTCCGGCTACGCCACCCAGATGGCCACCCGCCCGCAGACCCTCGCCTACGCCCTCAACGACTCCCCCGCCGGGCAGCTCGCGTGGAACCTCGAGTGGTTCGTCGACTGGGACCCGACCACCACGAACCAGACCCCGGTACGCCGGGACGCCGTCCTCACCGACGTGACGATCTTCTGGCTCACCGGCACCGCGGGCTCGGCCGCGCGCCTCTACCTCGAGGCGGCCCAGGACGGCTGGGGTGAACGGCCCGCCCCGTCCGGCGTGCCGACCGCCGTGGCGAACTTCCGCGGTGACCACGCGATCCGCGGCCTGGCCGAGCTCTCCAACACCGTGACGCGCTGGTCGGAGTACGACACCGGCGGGCACTTCGCGTCACTGCAGGCACCGGACGTGCTGGTCGAGGACATCCGGGCGTTCTTCCGCGGGCTCTAGGCCAAGGCTCGGCGGCGGCGTTTGTCCACGGCGCCGTCGAGCAACGGCCGCAGCTCCGCGACCACCGTCTCGAGCGGGGCCACGTCCCGGTTCGCCCGGGCCAGGACGATCGCGCCCTCCAGCGCGCTGAGCATCAGCACCGCCAGTGACGTGCTGCGCGCCGGCGGCACGCCCAGCTGCTCGAGGGTCGCGGCGACCGGGCGCTGCCAGCCTTCGAACGCCTTGCCCGCCGCCTCACGCAGGCTGTCGCTGGTCGCGGCGGCGTCGACGACCGTCGCCGCCAGCGGGCAGCCCGCGTCGAAACCGGACGTCGTGAATTCGCCGGTCCACTGGGCCGCCATGGCTTCGAACAGCTTCCCCGGGGTCGGGTCCTCGAGCTTCGCCGCCATGCGGGCCACGCGCCGGGCCGCGTAGTCGCCTGCCCAGGTGACGGCTTCGGCGATCAGCTGGTCCTTACCGCCCGGGAAGTAGTGCTGCAGGGACCCCCGCGGAGCTTCGGCGTGGGCGACCACGTCTCGCATTCCGGTCGCCCCGACTCCGTGGATCCGCACCAGCTGCGCGGCGCTGAGCACCATCCGCTCGCGCGGTGTCCTGGTCATCGGCTGCCTCCTTCATGACGTCCGTCATGGTAGCCCAGTCCGGCACGACCAGCGCGAAGTCGCGCTCGCCGCGCTCGTACGACGGCACCGGCCGGAAGCCCTGGCCCCGCAGCAGCGCCTCCGCCCCGGTGTTCCCGGCCTGGACGGTGGCCCGCACGGTCCAGCCCGGCCAGCGGCCGGCGGCCCACAGCCACCGGCTCAGCGCCCGGCCGATCCCCCGCCGCTGCCACGCGTCGGCGACGAGGATCGCGATCTCCGCCTCCCCCGGCTGCTCCGAGACGAGGTTGAGCAACCCCACCGGAACGCCTCCGCGCACGGCGAGCAGGGCGACACCCGCCGGCGGCCCGGCGAGCAGGAACCGTTGATAGCGCTGGAAAACGTCGGCCGGCCGGGCGGGCCCGCCCATCATGAACCGGCGCCGGAGACTGTCCGGCGAGCTGGCCGCGACGACGGCGGCGGCACCCGCGCGGTCCGCGACCGCTATGACGGTTGTCATAGGTCCATGAGAGCACACCGGGACGCCGGCCACACTATGACCGCCGTCATAGATCACCGGGCCCGGTTCGTCCGGAGGGCACCCGGGTACGTTGCCGTGGCCGCGCTCCCCCACCGCGAAAGGCCCTCCGATGCAGCTCTACGCCGAACGGCCGGTCCGCCGTACCGCCCAGCTCGTCAGCGACCTGCTGGCCGTGCTGCTCGTCGTCCTCGCGGTGTGGCTGGGGACCTCGGTGTACGACCAGGTCATGAAGCTGCGCGCGCCCGGCGACGGCCTGGTCGACGCCGGCACCGGCCTGCGCGGCACCTTCGACTCCGCCGCGAACTCCGCCGACGGCATCCCGCTCGTCGGGGACGCACTGGCCAAGGCCCTCCACGGCGGTTCGGACGTCGGCACCAAGCTCACGGACGCGGGCAACTGGCAGATCGAGGCCGTCGAGAACCTGGCCTGGTGGCTGGCGGCGATCATCATCGCCCTGCCGGTGCTCACGCTCGTGGTCACCTGGCTGCCGCTGCGCTGGCACTACACCCGCCGGGCCACGGCGGCCGCGCGGCTGCGAGCCCTCGGCGACGCCGGGCTGGACCTGCTCGCCCTGCGGGCACTGGCCACCCAGCCACTGGGGCGCCTGGCCGCGGTGGGCGAACCGGCCAACGGCTGGCGGGAGCGCGACCGGGACGTCATCGAGAAGCTCGCCGGGCACGAACTGGCCCGGCACGGGCTCGCCCGGTGAGCCGGAGGTCTTCCCGCCGGGGCTCAGGACACCGGCGGGAAGACCTCCTCTACTCCGCGGGCTGACGGACGTGGAGCTTTCAGCCGACGGAGGGGCCCATCCCGAGGGACTGCGGCGTGCTGGCGTCGGGCGAGGGCTGGTGCAGGCCCTCGTCCAGCGGGCCGAACTCGGTCATCAGGGCCGGGCTGCCGCCCCACGGGGTCTGCTCCTCGGCGATCAGCGAGTTCGTCGTGAGCAGCAGGCCCGCCACCGAAGCACCGTTCTGGACGGCGGACCGGCACACCCGCAGCGGGTCGACCACGCCGAGCGCGATCATGTCCCCGTAGCGGTCGTGCAGGGCGTCGAAGCCCTCGTCGTCGCCGAGCTCCCGGGTGCGCGCGACGATCTCGTGGGCCGGGTGGCCCGCGTTGTGCGCGATCAGGAACGCCGGTTCGGCCAGTGCCCGCCGGACGATCTCGACACCGATCGCCTGGTCGCCTTCCAGACCGAGCCCTTCCAGGGCTTTCTCGGCGTGCAGGAGCGCCGCTCCCCCGCCGGCCACGATGCCCTCGGCCATCGCCGCCCGGGTCGCCGACAGCGCGTCCTCGACCCGGTGCTGCAGTTCCTTCAGCTCGGCCGGGGTGGCCGCGCCGACGCGGACGACCGCGACCTTGCCGGTCAGGGCGCCGATCCGCTCGGTCAGCACGTCCTCGTCGACGCCGAACTGCGCCCGCTCCAGCTCCGCGCGCAGCTGGCCGACCCGGAAGTCCACGGCTTCCGAAGCACCCGCGCCGCCGACGATCGTGGTGCGGTTCTCGGTGACCCGGACCTGCTTGGCCCGGCCGAGGTGCTCCAGCGTCATCGTCTCCATGGTGAAGCCGGACTGCCGCGAGAGCACCGCGCCGCCGACGATGGCCGCGAGGTCCTCGAGCTTGTGCAGCCGCCGGTCGCCGAAGCCCGGCGCCCGGACCGCGACCGACTGGAACGTGCCGTTCATGTGGTTGTGCACCAGCATGGACAGCGCCGTGCCCTCGACCGTCTCGCCGATCACGACCAAGGGCCGGGGTGCCCGCATCACCTTGTCCAGCAACGGCATCAGCTGCTGCACCTTGGTGATCTTCTCCGCGCACATCAGGATGTACGGGTCGTCGAGCACCGCCTCCAGCCGGCCCGGGTCGGTGACCAGGTACGGCGAGAGGTAGCCGTTGTCGAACTCGAACCCTTCGACGAACTCGACACCCATCCCGATCGACGGTGACTCCTCGACCGTCACCACCCCGCCGTCGCCGACGGTGTGCAGGGCCTTGGCGATGACCGCCCCGACGGCGTCGTCGTCGTTCGCCGAGATCGCCGCCACCCGCGCGTAGTCCTGTTCGGACACGACCGGGTGCGCCTGCTTCTCCAGGTGCGCCACCAGCAGCCCGACGGCGTGGTCGATACCGCGTTTGACCAGCACCGGGTTGCCGCCGCCCGCGATCGCCCGCATGCCCTCGCGGACGATCGCCTGGGCGAGCACGGTGGCCGTGGTAGTGCCGTCGCCGACGACGTCGTTGGTCTTGATCGCCGCTTCCTTGACCAGCTGGGCACCCATGTTCTCGAACTGGTTCTTCAGGTGGATCTCGCGCGCGATGGTGACGCCGTCGTTGGTGACCACCGGCGAGCCGGTGATCTTCTCGATGATCACGTTGCGGCCCTTGGGGCCCAACGTCGACTTGACCGCCTCGGCCAGCTTGTCCACGCCCGCCAGCAGCAGGTCGCGGGCGTCCGGGCCGAACCGCAGTTCCTTCGCCATCTGCCTGCTCCTAGGGGGTGAGGATCGCGCGGCCGCGCACGCGCCCGGCGTCGAGGTCGGCCAGTGCGTCGAGCGCCGCGTCCAGCGGGTACTTCTTCGTGTGGAGGGTGACCTTCCCGGCCTGCGCCAGCACCATCAGCTCGGCGAGGTCGTTGTAGGTGCCCACCAGGTTGCCGATGATGTTGCGTTCGGTGGAGATGATGTCGATCGTCGGGATCTCGATGTTGCTGCCGTAGCCGATGACGAAGTGCGACCCGGCGCGCCGGGTCATCGCGAAGGCGTCCTGCTGGGCGCCCTGCTCGGCGACGAAGTCGAGCACGACCTCGGCGCCGTTGCCGTCGGTCAGGTCCAGCACCGCCTCGACCTGCTTCCCGTCGGCCAATACCGTGGAATCCGCACCCAAGGTCGACGCCAGTTCGAGGGCGTCGGCGTTGCGGTCGACGACGATCACCCGGGCGGCCGTCAGCGCGCGCAGCGACTGGATGCCGATGTGCCCGAGACCGCCGGCGCCGTTGACGACGCAGGTGGTGCCCGGGTACAGCTGCGGGACGGCCTTGCGCACCGCGTGGTAGGCGGTGATCCCCGCGTCCGCCAAGGCGGCCACATCGGACGGCTCGGTCGACGGGTCGAGCTTGATGCACGCCCGCGCCGACGTCAGCAGGTACTCGGCCATCCCGCCGTCGCTGCTGATGCCGGGGAAGCTCCCGTTCGGGCAGTGCATGTCGTCGCCCGCCCGGCAGGCGTGGCAGAGCCCGCAGGTCGGCGTCGGGTGCAGGATGACCGTGTCGCCGACCTCGACGTTCGTCACCGCCGGGCCGACCTCGTGCACCCAGCCCGCGTTCTCGTGGCCGATCGTGTACGGCAGCTCGACACCGGACTTCTCGGCCCACTGCTCCTCGATGATGTGCAGGTCGGTGCGGCACACGCCGGCGCCGCCGATCTTGACCACGACGTCGAAGGGTCCGGTCGCGCGCGGCTCCGGGACGTCTTCGATCACCGGGTGCTGGTGGTACTTCTGCAGCCGCACGGCCTTCATCCCGTGCCCTCCTCTTCGCTGGTCAGGGCGTACCGCGCGCGCAGCATGCCGCGGCAGACACCCGAATTGGCCTCCATGCTCGTGCGGGTCAGCCGGGCGAAGGCGAGGTACCGCTTCGCGTCGGCCGGGGTCGTCCCGGTAGCCGGGTCGAGCAGCAGCGGGTCGCCGTCATCGGCGGGCAGGCCGAGCTCGCGGCGGCGGGCCCGGAGCCGGTCCAGATCCGGGCTCGGCGGGACGTCGCCGAGGGTCAGCGAACGCGGGTCCCGGCCCAGGGACCGGCAGACGCGGTCGGTGCCGGCCAGCACGGCCTTGCGGACGAAGTCGTACCGCAGCGTGTCGAGCTCGTCGGCGGCCTCGCCCTCGAACGACGCCACGAACCCCCGCCGGGCCGCCACCCCGCGGTTGATGACGTCGGACGCGAAGTGGTCGTCGAGCCGGATGTCGAGCCCGGTCAGGCCCGGCACGCCGGCCACGGCGTCGTAGGCGTCCGCCACCATCAGGAACGCGAAGTTCGGCGCGCAGAAGTACGTCGGCAGCCGCAGCCGGACGACGGCGCGGCCCGCGGCGCTCACCTCGCAGCGGGCGACGAACCCGAGGTCGGTGAGGGGTTCGTCCAGTTCGGGATCCCGGACGGTGCCCAGCGCCGCCCACACGGCGGCGCGGGCCTCGGTCACCACGGTGGTCATGAGTTCGGCACGCCGACGGGCTCGACGTTCTTCGGGTCCGCGAGCCGCAGCTCGGCGGGCACGTCGATGTCGTAGAGGCGGGCGGCGTTCAGCCCGAGGATCTTCTTCTTCTGGTCGACGGTCAGCGGCGGGAAGTCCGACAGCTCGTCGTCAGACGGCATGTTCCAGTCGACGAAGCCCTCGACCTGCCACTTCGGTTCCCAGATCGCGTAGTCCGCGCCGAAGATCAGCTTGTCCTCGCCGAGCCAGAACATCAGCTCGCCCATCACCTTCGCGAAGAACTTCGGCCGGGCGTGCATCAGGCCGCCGACCACGACGGCCAGCCCCGCGTAGACGTTCCGCTCCTGGGTGGCCATGAAGCAGAAGTCCTCGATGCGTGGCAGGCCGACGTGCTCGACGATGAAGTTCAGGCCCTGGAAGTTCGTCGCCGCGTAGTCCACATCGGACACGTCGAAGGCGTCCTTGTCGAGGGGCCAGATCGTCGGTCCCTTGTGGATGTGGATGTTCTTGACGCCCAGCTCCTCGCACTTCTCCAGGTAGCGCGCGGCTTCCGGGTCCTTGAGGCTCCAGCCCCGGGAGTCCCCGCGCCACTCGGCCGTGTACAGCTTGACGCCCTTGCAGCCGTACCGCTTGACGCGCTCTTCCAGGGCCTTCAGGCCTTCGTCGCCCTCACGCGGGTCGAAGGTCGTGTTGACGAGGAACCTGCCGGGGTGCTTCTCGGCCAGCGCCGCGTCCGCTTCGGTCGTGTTGAACCCGTTCTTGTACCACTGCCGCAGGTTGGTCGGCTGGAAGATGGCCGTGTCGACGTGCCCGGCCTCGAACAGGTCGTGCATCATCAGTTCCTCGGAGTACTTCTGGAACCGGTCGAGCGGCCAGTGCGTCTCCTTCGGGCCGAGCCCCTGGTAGGCGTGGAAGCACTCGATCCAGCCCTTGGCGTATTCCTCCTGCCCCTCGACCCAGTTCTCCGGGCTGGCGTCCCAGAAGTGGGTGTGGGCGTCCACCACGAAGTATTTCTCGCCGTCTTTTTCGTACATGGTTGATCCTCCTGAGCCGGATCGAGTGCCTTCGCTTAACTGATGGGCTTGAGATCGAAGTCGAGGTACTCGGCCGCGTCCTCGGGGTTGGCGAACATGATCGTGCGGTCGTCTTCGTGGATCATCCGCCCGTAGTGGGTGGACATGCTCTCCTCGAACTCGGCCGCGTTGAACCAGCCCTCCTCTTCGCCGGCGGCCTCGTCGACCTCGGCGTAGACGACGTCCATGCGGCCGACGGCGTCGACCCGGATCATCGAGGGCAGCGGCGTGATGGTGACGTTGTCCTTCGTCACCATCACCTCCGCGATGATCGCGCCAACCTGGTTGTTCATCAGGGTGAAACCGCACATGTTCGACGCGGTGCTGTCCGCCTTGAACGGGCTTTCCGCCGTCTTGAAGATGGTCACTGGCCCAGCTCCTCCGGTGCTTTGAGGCCCAATTCGGACAGGATTCCGGCGAACCGGCTCTTCACGCGGTCGAGGCCGTCCTCGAACCGGATCGGCTTGGCGTCGGGCTGCGACCACAGCGGCTGCAGCGCGCGGGCGGCGGCGATGCACCGCGGCACCCAGTCCTCGAGCCACTTCTGCAGCAGCGCCTTGTTGTGGTCGGCGAACTCCTTGTCGTTGATCAGCAGGTGGTACAGCGGTTTCGTGTAGCGGAGGTCGCGTTCGGAGAAGTCGAACTCCTCGGCGCCGATCAGCGTCGGGGTGACGAAGTCGCCGTTCGCGGGTGCGGCCTGCTGCACGAGGTTGCTGCGGAACAGCTCGCCGACGAGGGGCTCGAAGACGACGTTGGCGGCGAAGACCGCCTCACCCCAGTCCCAGATCCCGGTCAGCTGCTCGGCGGTCTCCCGCACGCCCTGCCAGGCCGGGTCTTCGTTCCAGGTGGCCAGGTGGGCCGTGCCGTCGAAGCCCTCGATCTCCTCGGTGAGCGTCAGGTTGTAGAGCGCCAGGTCCTGCGCCGCGCGGATGCGGTGCATGCTGTTCACCGAGATCGCGTTGTTGTGCATGTTCGTCGGCGCGCGGCGGTTGGCGTTGGCGAACAGGTACAACCCCAGGCCGTGGTCGACGTGCATCCACGCGCCGACGTGCTTGGCGACGAAGTCGACCCAGTTGCGGTTCCACTGGTCGAACGCCTTGGCCTGGCGGGCGGCGTCGATGTTCTGGTTGAGCTGGCGGACGACGTTCGCGTTGTAGCGGTAGAGGGTGAGTTCCCACTCCTCGTTGGGGTCGCGGAACTCGTGCCAGCCGTGGGCCGGCCAGTCGTAGCCCCGGCCGCCGGAGCCCGGGCCGCGTTCGGGCAGCGGCCGGTCGGAACCCCACGCCTTCAGCGCGGTCCACTCCAGCGGGTAGCCGCCCTGGCCGTCGGCGAAGGCGTAGAGCCAGCCCTGGGCCAGGTAGTGGCGCGGGTCGGGCTGGACCTCGACGGTGACGTCCTCGTAGTGGCTCTGCTTGCGCTTGGCCGGGGTGAAGTAGTTGTACTGGCGGGCCGTGGAGTCCGGGAAGACCTTCGCGCCCGCCTCGGCGTCGGTGAACGCCGGCTTCGGCACGCTGCGTTCGGAGGTGGCTGTCATGGGTTTCCTACCCTTCGCCCGTGGTGGTGAACTTGTCGTAGAAGACGCGTTTGTCCGCGACGCCGAGCGCGGGCAGCAGCTCGAGCGCGGCCTCCACCATCGGTGGCGGCCCGCAGACGTAGGCGTCCGCGCCGGTGAGGTCGACGCCGGCCCGGCGCAGGACGTCGGTGACGAAGCCGGTCTCGCCGGTCCAGTCGTCGTCACCCGGCTCGGACAGCGCGGGCACGTACCGGAGGCCGGGCAGTTTCGCTTCCAGCTCCCGCAGTTCCGCCTCGAAGCAGAGGTCACGGCGACGGCGGGCGCCGTAGAAGAAGGTCGCCTTCCGGTCGATCCCGCGCTCGGCCATCGACCGCAGCAGCGACAGGATCGGCGCCATCCCGGCCCCGCCGCCGACGAAGACGAGGTCCGCGCCCGGGTTGTCCCGCAAGGTGAACACCCCGAACGGGCCGGTCACCCGGAGCCGGTCGCCGACCGCGACTTGCGCGGCCAGGAACCGGGAGAACAACCCGTCGGGGTAGATCTTGATGACGAACTCCAGGAACCCGTCGCGGGCCGAGGTGTTGGCCATCGAGAACGACCTCGTCTCCTCGGTGCCCGGGACGGCGAAGTCCAAGTACTGGCCGGGGAAGAACTTCAGGTCCCCGTCCAGCCGGACGACCAGGTGGCGCAGGTCGTGCGTGACGGGTTCGTTCGCGACGACCTCGACCGTCGCCTCCTGGATCGGCAGGCCGGACTGGATCATCTCCTCGTCGTAGTTGAGCAGCTCGATCGTCAGGTCTTCGTAGGCGTGGGCCCGGCACAGCAGCGTGAAGCCTTCCTCCTTTTCGTAGTCGGGGAGCGCGAAGGTCGAGTACCGGTCGTGTTCGACGTCGTCGCCGTCGAGGAGGAACGACTTGCAGGCCGCGCACTGCCCTTCCTTGCAGCCGTGCATGAGCATGACGCCCTGCTCCGCGGCGGCGCGCAGGATCGTCTGCTCCTCGTTGACGTCGATCTCGATCCCGACCGGCTCGAACCGGACGCGGTGCTTCTCTCCCATGCCGGACCCCGCCCCGTCAGGCCTGCGGCGCCGGGCGCCCGGCCGGGCCCTGGCGGTTGTAGTCGGCGACGAACGCGGCGCGCTCGGCGTCGGTCATCTGGTTGAGCAGCACGTTCGGCGACTGCACCTCGGGCATCCGGCGCAGGTGGTCGAGCGTCCACATCTTCTTCGGGTCGAGGTCCAGGTGCGGCTGGGCGACCATGGTCTTGCCGTCGTCGCGGACGAAGCCCATGTCGGAGACGACGTCGGCCCAGTTCCAGCCGTGGTAGAGCGTCTCCCACTCGCGGGCACCGACCAGCTTGCCCATGTTGGGCGTGTTGCGGCCCTGGTAGGTGGGCCGGAACGCCTCGGCGTCGGTCCAGCGGCAGGTCTCCGAGCAGTACGTCCGGTGCTGGCCGTCGACCTGGTCGACCACCATGTCCTCGCGGATCAGGCAGGGCACCATGCAGGTCCAGCAGCGGTGCGGGTACACGTAGCCGACGTCCTCGGCGACGATCGGGTGGTGCCCGTTCGGCGTCGCGAGGCGGTTGTAGTTCTCCCACCACTTGCCGTACTTGTCGTACCAGCCCGGGTACTTGTACTCGAACCACTCGAAGTCCTCGTCGGTCATCGGGTCGATCCGCCAGTAGTTGGCGAGCCACCCGGTGGCGAAGAACTGCGCGACTTCGTGGACGTACCCCTTGTTCCAGATCCGGTTCCACGCCTCCTCGATGAGGTCGTGCGGGATGACGAGCCCGTACTTCTCCAGCGGGACCAGGTAGGAGCGGTAGTAGTCGTCGTAGATCCAGCGGCGCCACATCTCCGCGTAGCTTTCGCGGTCCTTGCGGCGGTCCTTGGTGCCGTATTCGATGAACGTGCCGATCGCGGCGTCGACGACGGCGTGGTTGTTCCACCACGCGTACCGCAGGTCGCGTTCGAGCAGCTGGTGGTTGCTTTCGTCGGACAGCGCCATCAGCAGCGTCGCGTAGCCGTTGCTGATGTGCCGGGATTCGTCGGACTGCACCGAGTGGAACACCGTGGGCAGCAGGTAGTCGCCGTTCGCGGCGGCCTCGGCGGGCATGGCGACGAACAGCGTGTTCGTGAACGCCGTTTCCGCGACGATCGTGAGGTAGATGCTCGCCGCGGTGATGGCGTCCCCGGTGATGAACCCTTCGGCGAACTGGCGGCCGATGGTGCCGCAGTAGTCGTTCTGGAAGTTGCGCAGGCTCGAGTTGAAACCCGCCGGGTCGATGTAGTTCTGCATGTACAGGCGCTTGAGGTTCTGCTGGATCGTCGAGTGCCGGACCTCGTCGATCATCTGGATCGCCTGGCCGTTGTGCAGTTCCGGGTTCGGGACCGTGCGGAACAGCAGCGGCATCGCCCGCGCGGCCGAGATCTCCGGCAGCGGGATGATCGACAGGAACAGCTTCTGCCACTCCAGCCAGCGTTCCTGCACCTGGCGGAACATGTTGCCGCGGATCGCGCCGTCCTCGGCGCCGTAGACCCGGTGGTCCTTTTCCTCCTGCATCGGGAAGTACGAGCGGAGGACCTGCTTCAGCGGGTCCTTCTTCTTGGCCTTCCGGAAGGTGTAGTCGGTGCCGTAGTGCGAGACCGGGGTGTGGTACGCCGGTTCCCACGAAAGTTCCTGGATCTTCTGGTGGGCTTTCGCCACACTTTGGCGACTCATGGATCACTCCTTGTCCGTGGTTCGCCGCCCGGGGCGTCCTGCGGTCCCCATTAGGAGGGCACCCGTGGGAGACGCGGGTCTCAATCTGAGACAGAGCCGCTGCTGGAGGGCGTGCCGAGCAGCCGCGCCCGCAGGCCGGCCAGCTCGTCGTGGATCCCCGCCTGCACGCGCGCGTCCCCCTCGACGGTGGGGACGATCCCGAACGCGCGCAGCAGCGCGGCGGCGGGCTCGCCGGGGTGGCCCGCCACCCCGAGCTCGGGGTGCAGGCCCTGCTCGGCCAGGTGCGTGAAGACCAGGTTGACGATCGTCCAGGGGTTGTACGTCTCGGCGGCCATGGGTCCATCGCACCGCCGCGGCGGCGCCGGGAGCGTCTCAATTTGAGACACCGGAACCGGCGGGACGGATCTACCCTGGACCGGCGGCACAACGGGTGTGCCCGCACCCACGTGGGCCGCGGGAACTGGAGGTCACGTGGACGAGAACGCGCCCGGAACCGTGCTCGCCGACCACGAGCTCGCCCGCACCCGGGTGCGGTTCCTGACCGCCGAAGCGGTCCCCGAGGGCGTCGTCCGGCCGACGATCCTGGCCTCGTGGCGGCGGTCGCGGGAGTTCCAGGTCGAGGCCGACCGGATCGACCCGCTCTACCTCGGCGACCAGAACCTCGACATCCCGCTCATGCGCGGCGCCGAGCCGGTGCTCCACAAGCTGGGCGAGCAGTTCGACGGCCAGCCGATCAGCCTCATCCTCACCGACCCCAGCGGCGTCGTGCTCACCCAGCGGACCGGCGACGCCGACCTGGCCCGGCACCTGGAGCGCGTCGAACTGGTGCCCGGGTTCAGCTACGGCGAGCAGTCGGTCGGCACGAACGGCATCGGCACCGCGCTGGAGGACGGCCGCCCGACGACGGTGTTCGGCCACGAGCACTACGCCGAGCACCTGGAGAACCTGGCCTGCGCGGGTGTGCCGATCCACCACCCGATCTCGGGCAAGAAGGTCGGCGCGGTCGACCTCACGTGCTGGTACAAGGACGCCGGCGGCCTGCTCGTCGCGCTGGCCCGCTCGACGGCCGAGCAGATCCGCCAGGCGCTGCTGCGGCACAGCGACCTGCGGGAGATGATGCTCTTCCAGGCCTACCTGCAGACCTGCCGCCGGTGGACGGGCATCGTGCTGGCGTTCAACGAAGACATCGTGATGATGAACGACCGGGCCCGGCAGCTGCTCGACCCGGCCGACCAGTCGGTACTGCTCGGCCACGCCACCGAAGCACTCGCGGAGGGCCGCCGGACCCCGGCGACGCTGTCGCTGTCCAGCGGGCTGCGCGTCCGCGTGCTGTGCCGCCGCGTCGCGGGCCGTCGCGAGTCGGAGACGGCGGGCGGTGTGCTGTCGGTGAAGCTGATCGAGGCCGAGGAGACCCTCGCCGTGTCGACCCCGATGCTGCCGATGTACCTGCCGGGTGTCGTCGGGTCGGCGCCGCTGTGGCTGCGCTGCGGGCACGAACTCGACACCGGCCACCAGCGCGGCGAGTGGGTCGCCCTGGAGGGCGAGCCGGGCACCGGCAAGCTGACCCTGGCGAAGGGCCTGCACCAGCGCCACCACCCGGCGGCGCGGCTGCTCACCGTCGACGTCACGCCCGGCACGGACTGGGCCGCGCTGCTGCGCGAGCACGCCGAAGCCCCGATCCGCACGCTGGTGGTCCGGCACGCCGACCGGCTGACGGCCCCGGCGGCCACCGCGCTGGCGGCGGTCCTGCGGACCCTGCGCGAGGACGTGAGCCCGCCGTGGGTCGTCGTCACCCTCGTGCCGGAGGCCGAAACCGAACCCGCGCTGGCCGAGCTGCTGAAGTCCTTCCCCCGGACCGTGCGGGTGCCGCCGCTGCGCCACCACGTCGAAGACCTCGCGGACCTCGTCCCGCTGGTGCTGAGCAAGCTCGGCTACGGCGGACGGCTGACCTGCTCGGCCGCGGCCCTGCACCTGCTGATGCGGGCGGAGTGGCCGGGCAACACCGGCCAGCTGCACCAGGTGCTGCGCAAGGTGGCCCAGCGCCGCCGCGCGGGCACCATCCGCCCCGGCGACCTCCCGGCGGAGTTCCACGCGGTGACCCGGCGGCCGCTGAACCGCTTCGAGTCGATCGAGCGGGACGCCATCGTGCGGTGCCTGGAGGACGCGGACGGCAACAAGGTCCGCGCGGCGAAGCTCCTGGGCATCTCCCGGGCGACGATCTACCGCAAGATCCACGAGTACGGCATCGTGCCGCCGGCCCGGTAGCCGCCCGGATCCCCGGCGGGCGGCCACCGTCCTCCCGGGTGCCTCACTTCGCGGGCGGGTTCACCGCCTCGGCGACCTCCTCGATCGTCTTGGCGTCGACCAGCCCGGTGTCCTCGAGGACCGTCATGTGGTCGAGGACGGTCTGGTTCGCCTGCGTCGCGTGCCGCCGGATGACGTCGTTCTGCGTACCGGCGCGGACCTCGGCGATGGTCGCGAAGATCTTGCCGTGCGACGCCCGCAGCACGTTCGCGAACAGCCTGTCGAACTCCGCGCCCCGGGCGTTGGTCAGCTGGCGGACCCAGTCCTGCTGTTCGGCCGTCGCCTTGTCCGGCAGCGGCACGCCGAGCATCTTCGCGTCCTCGCGGACGAGCTGGTCGAGGTGCGAGTGCCCGTCCAGCAGGTGCAGCCCGGCGCGCTTCACCTGTTCACTGCTGGCGTTGGTCTGGGCCAGGTCGCCGGCGGGGATCTCCCAGAGCCCGGCTTGGCGGACCTTGACCAGGAACGTCTTGTCGAGCTCGGTGACGGGGCCGGCCCCCGCCGGGTTGTCCCCGGCCCCGGCCTGGGCGGCCGAGCCCAGCTGCATACCGGGCATGTTGTGCGCCGGGACCTGGGCCTGCGTCGAGCCGGGCGCGGTCTGGGCGTTGGCGTTCAGCACCATCACCGAGCCCACGCCGACCACGGCGAGCGTGGCCACGACGACCAGCGCGGTCCGGGCCTTGGCGCGGCCCGTCATGCCACGGTGATCCGGCATGGTTCCTCCTTTTGACGACAGTTCGGGTACGCGGTACACGGACGCCGTCGCGCGGAGGTTCAGCGAAATCCGAAGAATTTTCCTTGTGCGCCAACGGATTCAGCTTCGAAACAGGTCGATGGCACGCGAAAAAGAAGAATGGCCGATCCGGCCGAACGCCGCCGGCCGATGCCGGGGATGTCCATCTTGACCGATGCTCTTGCGATTGGCAAATATTGCGCCATGCAACCCCTCGAAGGCGCCGACGCGGAAGTGGCGGCCCTGGACGGCCTCACCGTGGTCCTGGTCGGGATCGCGTGGGAATGCGCGCACGCGGCCCCGCCGGAGGTGTCGTTCCCGCAGTCGCGGCTGCTGCTGGTCCTCGACCGGCTCGGCCGGGTGCCGAGCTCGCAGCTGGCGGCGGCGATGGGCGTCAACGCGTCCTCGGTGACGCGGCTGGCCGACCGCCTGCAGGCCCTCGGGTACGTGGCCCGCGGCCGCAGCCCCGGCAACCGCAGCGTCGTCACCCTCGAGGTGACGGCGTCCGGGCACGAGATCGTGGCGCGGATGCTCGAGCGGCGGCACGCCGCGCTGGGCGCGCTGCTGGACAAGCTGCCGCCGCCGGAGCGGCAGGCCGCGGCCGAGGCGGCCCGCCGGCTGGTGCACGCGGCCGCCACCGTCCCGGCGCTCGGCCCGGCGGCGCTGTGAGTGCGATCCTGGACGGCATGCCGACCCGGTGGACGTGCCCGCGCTGCGACCGCGAGTTCGCGCGCGCCGGCCAGGGGCACACCTGCGTTCCCGGCTGCACGGTCGAGCAGACGTTCGCCGGCAAGGCCCCGTGGCAGCGCGAGGTCTACGAAGCGGTGATCGAGCACCTGCGCACCCTCGGCGACGTCCACGAAGACGCCGTCAAGGTCGGGGTGTTCCTCAAGCGGGACCGGAAGCTGGCCGAACTGCGCCCGCGGTCCCGGGACGTGCTGGTGTACCTGTGGCTGCCGAGTCCCGTCGAGACGGCCCGCATCGCCCCGGCGAGCTGGGCGAGCGGACCCCGGGTCGGGCACCGGCTGAGCCTGCGTGCGGTGTCCGATGTGGACGACGAAGTCCGCGGCTGGCTCACCGCGGCCTTCGCCGCCTCCTGAGGGTCAGGACCCCGCCGGTCCCGTCCAGCCGTCCGGGACGTGGCCGATGCGGACCCGCTGCGGGTGGTCGCCCACCGGCACCGAGACGAGCTTCTGCCCGGTCGCGAAGTCGATGGCCGTGACCCGGTCGGCGCCGGCCTCGGAAATCACGCACGCCTGGCCGTCACCGCTCACCGTCGCCCAGTACGGCTTCACCGCCGGCACCAGCGTGCTCTGCTGCAGGGACGCGCGGTCGACGACCGTGGCGTAGTCGTCCATCGTGCCGGCGATGCAGAGCTTGGTGCCCGCCGCGTTCATCGACATGCCGTGGTGGCGCGAGTCGTTGACGAAGGTCTTGCGGTCGTCGCTGGTGGCCGGGTTCTTCGGCAGTTCCTTCACCCGGGTGATCTTGTCGGTGGCGACGTCGTACTCGGCGAAGCCGTTGAAGAACGACACCTGGAAGTACAGCTTCGACTCGTCCGGGGTGAACGCGACCGGGCGCACGGCGTCCGAGAGGTCGCTGCGGCCGAAGGCGTCGAGCCGCTGGCGCATGTCGATCACCTTGACCTGGCGGAAGGTCGCGGCGTCGACCACGGTGATGTGCCGGTCCCCCTTGGTGAAGTCCCAGCCCGGGTCGTCGAGGTCGGTGTTGACCTCGCCGATCGACATGTTCCAGAGGTACCGGCCGCCGTCGGTGAACACGTTCTCGTGCGGCTTGTCGCCGGTGGCGAACGAGCCCACCTGCTGCCCGGTGACGATGTCCAGCACGTGCACGGTGTTGGCCGTCGAAGCCGAGACGGCGACGCGGCGGCCGTCCGGCGAGACCGCCATGTGGTCGGAGCGGAAGCCCGACACCGGGAAGCGCCAGTTGATCCGGCCGGTGCTCAGGTTGATCGAGACGACGTCGGCGAAGCTCGGCCGCGACGCCACCACCGAAGAGCCGTCCGGCGTGGTGTACATGTCGTCGACGAACTGGTCGTGCCCTTCGCCGGGCCCGTTGCGGATGCCGAGGAAGAAGGCCAGCTTGACCGGGTTGAGGTAGATCTCCGTCAGGCGCTGGTCCTTGTCCGGGATGATGTTCACCCGCCCGATGCGGGCGAACGAGCCGCGGGACTGGATGACGTCCGCCGTGCCTTCCCAGTTGTTGCCGACGAACATCACCTCCCGCAGGGCCGCCGCGCCGGTCGCCGGCACCGCGGCCCCGGTGACCAGCAGGGCGACGGACGCGGTGAGGCAGGCCAGGGACGAGAGGTACGACCGCTTCCGGCGGGAATTGCGCACGGGGAACACCTTTCGACATTGAAGAGGTGCGGAGAATCGACGTTACTGTCCGGTATTGTCACGATAACCGGCCACCGGAGCCGCTCCGGTAGGGCCGCTCGCCCAACATCGCGGCCACGGCGTTGTGGCCCTGCCACAACGGGAGGTGCCGTGCCGGCCTCACCGCTGCTTCGGCAGGTGCTCGACGCGATGGCCGCCGACGACACGGTGGTCGACGAGCTGGTGAAGGCCGCGCGCAGCCAGTCGCCCGAGGTCGCGCGGCTGCCGGAAGCCGAGAACCGGCGGCACGTCCGCTTCCTGCTCTCGGCCGCGCTGCGCGCCACCACGAACCCCGACACCGCGGACTACACGACCGCCGAGGCGCTGGGCGCCGACCGCGCCGAGCAGGGTGTCCCGCTCGCCGACCTGCTGCGCGGGGTGCAGGCCGGTCGCACGCTCGCCGCCCGCTTCGCCGTCGAACGCGCGCGGGCCGCCGGCCTGGCCGACGACGTCATCCTCGAGACCATCCTCGAGGCCGAGCGCTACACCGGCGCGCTGGAACGGCACATCGTGAAGGGCTACCACGCCGCCGAGCTGCAGCTGTCGCGGACGGTGCGCGACGCGCGGACCCAGCTGCTGCGCACCCTGCTGCTCGCCGGGCACCCGCCCACGCCGGAGGAGCTCCGGCAGGCGGGGCTGCGTCCCGACGGCCGGTACTCGTGTGTGGTGTCCGACGTCAGCGACCCGGCACGGGCGCGCACGCTCGAACAGGCGCTGCTGGAGTTCGGCGGGGTGTACGGGCTGGTCGAGGGCAGGTTGACCGGCTTGGCGGCACGCCCGCCGGCCGGGGTGCCCCTGGCCGAGGGCGTCCTGGTGGTCGTCGCACCGCCGTCCGCGCTGCCCGAGCTGCGGGAGGTGCACCGGCTCTGCACGGCGGCGGCCCGGATCGCCGGCCCGGGCTACCACGACCTGACGTCACTGGCGGGCGAAGTCGCGTTGACGGCCCAGCCGCGGCTGGCGGACCTGCTGACAACGGGCTTGCTCGGCGCGCTCGACCGCGGCAACGCGTTCCACCGCGAGCTGGCCGCGACGGCGCTGGCCTACCTCGACCACGGCCAGCGCCTGCGCCCGACGGCCGAAGCGCTGCACCTGCACCCGAACACCGTCCGCTACCGCCTCGACCGGCTGGCCGAGCTGACCCCGGTCACCTTGGCGGAGAACAGCTCCGGCCGCGTGCTCGACGCCGTGCGGTCGTGGTGGGCACTGCACCACTGGCTCGGCGGCCGATAGGGTCACCGCATGGCCGAGCTCCGCCGCATGCCGGCGACCACGTCGACCGGGGAATGCGTTTTCTGCGCGATCGGCTCGGGAACGGCACCCGCGGCGTTCGTCCACGAGGACGACGAGTTCGTGGCGGTCGCCGACCTTCGCCCGGTGACGACGGGTCACCTCCTGGTCCTCCCCCGTGCGCACTTCGCAGACCTGGCTTCGCTGCCGGCCCCGGCGGGTGCGCGGATGTTCACGATCGCCCAGGAGCTGGCGTCGGCGTTGCGGCGCACGGACCTGCGCTGCGAGGCGATCAACCTGTTCCTGGCCGACGGCGAGGCCGCGGGCCAGGAGATCCCGCACGTCCACCTGCACGTGATCCCCCGGTACCCGGGCGACGGGTTCACGATGAGCGCGGACTGGCGGGTGCGGTCGCGGGAGGAGCTGACGGAGGTCGCGGAGAAGGTCCGCGCGGCGCGTTAGGCCTTGTGGAGCTTGTCCGGGTGGTGGACGGCGGTTTTGCCGGACTTCTCGCTGCGGACGAGGTACTGGGGGTTGTCGGGGGACGCTTTGACGTCCCGCTTGCCGGCGTGGGTGTCCTGGGTGAGCTTTTCCTCGACGGTGCCGACGGAGCTCTGGTTGCCGGCGTCCCACTTGACGCGGTCACCCTTCTTGAATTCCTTGGTCATGACGAGCCGGGTACCCCCGATCGGCTCGCTCACCACCTGATCCGGGCGGCGGGCACCCGATACGGTGACCGCGTGGAGCAGAACGAGCTCGCGTCGTCGTTCGGCGGGGCGGCGGCCGCCTACGCCGAGCACCGCCCGGACTACGCGCCCGCGGCGGTGCGCTGGGCGCTCGAGCCGGCGCCCGGGCCGCGGGTGCTCGACCTCGGCGCCGGAACCGGCAAGCTCACCGCCGCGCTGATGGCCTCCGGCCTCGACGTGACCGCGGTCGAGCCCGACCCGGCGATGCTGGCGCAGCTGCGCCGTACCCTGCCGGGTGCCCGGGCCCGGCCGGGCAGCGCCGAAGCGATCCCGCTGCCGGCCTCGTCCGTCGACGCGGTGCTGGCCGGCAACGCCCTGCACTGGTTCGACATGGCGGTCGCGGGCCCCGAGATCGCCCGGGTCCTGGCGCCGGGCGGCGTGCTGGCCGGGCTGTGGAACGTCGTGGACGACCGGGTCGGCTGGGTGGCCGGGCTGGCGCGCACGGCCGGGAGCGCGGTGATCGGCCCGCGGGACACACCCGGCGGCTGGCGCGCCGCTACAGCCGGCGCGGTGCCGGCTTCCCGGTTCGGGGTGCCGGACCGGGCCGAGTTCCCGCACGGCCAGCGCCGCACCGCCGATTCCCTGGTGGCGGCGCTGGCCACCCGGGCGGGCGTGCTGGTCATGCCGGACCGGGAGCGAGCGGACACCCTCGGCCGGATCAGGGCCTTCCTCGCCGCCGAACCGGAGACCGCGGACGGCGAATTCACCCTTCCGATGCTGACCTGCGTGCTGCGCGGCCGCCGCGGGTAACCGTCCCGGATGGACGACGAAGAAACCCGCCGCGAGTTCGGCAGCAGCGTCAACATGACCGCCAAGCAGCTGGAGGACTGGCTGAAGACCGACGAGTCGAAGGCCGCCGGACAGCACAAGGATGCCGAATCGATCGGGCACCGGTCCGGCAGGCACATCGTCGAGATCCTCCGGAAGAAGAAGGACGAACTCACCGGCAACGACCTCGCGCACATGCGCAAGGTCGTCGGCTACGTGCACCGGCACCTGGCCCAGCGTCCTTCCGGCGACGTCAAGGACACCACCTGGCGGCACTCGCTCATGAACTGGGGCCACGATCCCCTGCATTGACCGATGCTCCATGCGGCTGAACATTCCCACCGGCTGTAACAGGTTCACTTCGGCCGACTACCTACCGTCATGAGCGACTCGTTCGCGGAGCTTGATGCGGCGCTCCGGCAGTTCGACGGCCACGCCGCGCTCGCGGCCTGCGATGCCCTGCGGGCAACCGACGCCGGCGATGACCCGTGCGCCATGGCCGGCCGGGTCCGTGCGCTGTGGCTCCTGCGTCGGTGGGACGAGGCGCGGGCACAGTTGGCCCACCTCGACGAGTGGCGGAATTCGGTCCACGTCGAGCTCGCGCGCGGGATTGTCGCGCTCGGCCAACCGGATGACCCGCTGTTCCCCGCACTCAATTGCGGAGCCGCGTTGCGCAACGTCGACCGAGCACTGGCGGCGTTCCGGGCCGCGTCCGAGCTGGAACCTGCGAACGCGGAAGCGCTGGCCGGTCAGGCGACTGCGCTGCGAATGTCAGGTCAGGTCGATGAGGCTTTGCAGCTGATCGCAGGAGCCGACTCACCACTGCAGAAGTCTTCGGCGGTGCGAGTGGAACGAGCCCTGTGCCTCGCCGAGTGTGACGCCACCGGTACCGCGCTCGGTTCGGCCGAACTGGCCCTCGAACGCGACCCTGGTGATCTTCGAGCAGCCATAGTGCGCATCGAGCTCCTCCGGCTCGACCGGCAGACCGCCGCCGCGGCGAGAGCAGCGGCGGAAGATCTTCGGCTCCGGTTTCCCCGGAATGCCGGAGTACTGGAAATCCTCGGCTGGACACTGGTCGACCAGGCACTCAAGGAAAAGAATCTCGAATTTCACAAAGCAGCAGTCTTCCTCTTCCAGGAATCCCTTCAGATCGAATCCGGGCGGCCTGGCGCGGTGTTGGGAGCAGTGACCGGCCTGCTGGCGCACGGCCGTTTCGCAGCGGCGAGGGAGCTTGCCGAGACGGCGGCTCGACGTGACCCGCTGAGCCCGCAACTCATCTCGTGCCACGCAGACGTGCTGGTTGCCGAGAACGCGCCACCACCGAAGATCATCGAAGCCTACCAGCGAGTGCTCGACGCGGACCCTCGGATGTTCTGGACGCGCCTGCACCTCGCCAGGACGCTGCTGGACGTCAACCGGAGGTCAGAGGCACGCGAAGTCGTCGCTGTGTTCAAACGGTACTATCCCCACCATTCCCAAGCCGCCAGGGCTTCGCTTTGGCTGCAGACACCATGGCGCATGCCAGCGTCGTCCGCGATCGAGAGAAGGATCCAACACCCCTGGGAGGAAGGCCGGGACCACCCCGAACACGTTCTGGAGCACCTGATCGGCGAGGTGGGCCGGAAATGGCAGCTACCCCAGACCGCCGTGGACAGGCTTCGCGACCGGGTCGAACTGAACCGCAACGGGGTGCTCGAGCAGGCATTCAGCTACGAACAAAACTACCTGAACGCCCGCGACAATTATCAAAACGCGGCCAGACGGGGCCCGAAGAGCGCCGCCTGGCGACTGCTCGGCTATCTCTTCAGCGTGGTCAGCGGCGCCGCCGTGGTCCAGGCAATGCCTTGGCTCATCTTGCTGATCGCCCAGACTGCAGGCTTGTCAGGCTATTGGCAATGGACGCTGGCCATCAGCATACCGCTGTTCCTGGTGAGCCTCGCACTCGACGTAGCACTCAGTGCCCACGTCCGAATACTCAGGTTCGAACCCATAGAACTCGTCGCATTCCTCTTTGCCCTATCCCTACCAGCAGCGGCGATCTGGCACAGCGTTCTTCTCTACGGAACGGCGCGGGGAATCCTCATCGGCCTGATCGTATTCGCCGTCGTCGCGTTTCTGTACAAGGCCGGCCAGACACTGGTCGGGCACTTCAAGGTGGAGGAGTCACTGGCGCAGGCCGCCTTCGACAGATGGTTGGAGTACCTCTACGGCACCAGCCTCTTGCCGCTCGCGGCCGAGGTGGGCGGAGAACTCACGTCGCCCTACGCCACCGTTCTGCCCTCGACCAGCAAGATCGTTTCCGAAGCGGTGGTCGACATCGACACCCAGGCGACCAAAGAACTTCGCCAGCTGCTCCGGCAACGCAGCAAGGGCAGCTTCGCCCTCGCCGGACCCCGCGGTGCCGGTAAATCCACCTTGCTCGAACGCTGGTGCGCCGGGCAGTTGCTGCGGGAAACCGGCACCGGCGCGCAGCAAGCGCGCATGGACCTGTCCGTGCGGGTCGATGCCCCCGTCGGATACCAGTCCAAGGACTTCCTCACCCACCTGTTCGGCAGGCTGTGCGACGAGGTCGAGAAGTACGCCGTGGACCACGACCTGGCGATCAACGACCGGGTGACCCGCACCTCGGACGGGTCGGCACGGTCGGTGCTCTCCGTGCTCCTGCGCATGTTCCGGCTGTCTCTCGGAACCCGCGCCGAGCGCGAGCGCCGCCCCAGCCAGGGGATCATGACCGCCTCCGAACTTCTCCATCGAGCCAGGAGCGAGCGGAGCAAGCTCCGCTTCCTGCAGAGCCACACGACCGAAGGTGAACTCTCCCTCGGCGCACCGCCGCTGTCCGGTGGGGCAATCGGATTCAAGCGCAAGACGTCCGTCAAGCGGGACGACATCCCGCTCAACCATCCCCAGCTCGTCGACCGGTTCCGCGCCTTCCTGGGTGTCGCCGCCGAGGTCGTGCGCAACCTGAACGGCAAGGTGCTCGTCGGCATCGACGAACTCGACCGGATCAGCGACGGCGAAGGGGCACAGCAGTTCCTCAACGAACTCAAGGCCGTCTTCAACGTCCCCAACTGCTACTTCCTCGTCTCGGTTTCCGAAGACGCCCTGGCCGACTTCGAACTCTCCGCCATGGGAATGCGAACGGTGTTCGACAGTGCCTTCGACACGATCGTCCGGGTCGACTACCTGACGTTCGACCAGGCGAAACTGCTCCTGAACCGGCGCGTTGCCGACCTTCCGGAACAGTTCGCGGCGCTGGCCTACGTCGTCTCCGGTGGGCTCGCGCGGGAACTGATCCGCCTTAGTGAGGCCATCAGCGACCACAGACCCTCCGAGAAGCTCGAACTGGCCGCGGTCTCGGCCCGGTTGGTGCGCCGTCAGCTCGGCCGCACCGCACGGGCGGCCATGGACCGGCTGAGCCGGTCCCCCGACCGCGGGGCGGGGGCGACACTCATTGCCGTGCTCGATGAGTACCCGGTCGACGAGCTGACCGGCGATCTCCTCCGGAACTTCGCGGCGAAGATCGCCGCCACCGAGACCGACGACGAGCCGCCTGGCTTCGTCGCCGGCATCCGGCTCGACGTGGCGGTGATGGCCGAATATCTGGCCGTTCTGCTGGACGTCTTCGACAACCGGCTCGACGAGCAGGGAATGGCCGTGGGCGTGGTCCGGGGTCCCGGAGGTTTCGAGACGCTGACCCGCGCCCGGCGCTACCTCGGCGCCAATCCCCACGGTGCGAGGGAGCTTGTCATCGCCTTCCGCAAAGCCTGGGATCAGCACGCCATGTCGGCAGCAGGGTAGTCCGGCAGCGCCAAGGCGTTCGCCGCCTCGCGGATGGGGCGGGACATCTGCTCCAGGACGCGGTTGCGGCCCGGCAGGTACGGCATCAGCCTGATCATCCGGGTGTTGAACCACGCGAATGCCCGGGACTGCGGGATGATCCCGCGCAACGCCGTCTTCGCCAAGGCCTGGTTCTTCTCGACGTACGGCCGCATCAAGGCTTCGTACCGCGGCAGCGCCCCCGGGAAGTCCGCGGCCAGCTCGGCCGCCAGGACATACGCGCCCGCCAAGGCCAAGCTCGTTCCCTGGCCCGATGCCGGGGACGGGCAGTAACCCGCGTCGCCGAGGAGCGTCACGCGGCCGGTCGACCAGCGGTCCATGACGACCTGGCACACCGGGTCGAAGTAGAAGTCGCCGGCCGAGCGCATGGCGTCCAGCAGGGCCGGGACTTCCCAGCCGAGGCCCGCGAACCGGGCCGCCACGATGTCCTTCTGCCCGTCGACGTCGCGGCGGTCGTACGGCAGCGCGGGCGCGGTGAACCAGAACGCCGCCTTCGCGTCGGCCGCCCGTGCCGTGCTGTAGACGTTCACCATCCTGCCCGGCGCCGCGGGGTGCAGGAGCTCCCAGCGGTCCAGCTCGAACGTGTTCGGCACCGTCGAGATGGAGACGTACGCGTCGAACCGGCGCAGGTGGTCCTCCTCCGGGCCGAACGCCAGCGCGCGGACGCCGGAGTGCAAGCCGTCGGCGCCGACCACCAGGTCGAACCGGCCGGGTGCACCGTGGGCGAAGGTCACCTCGACGCCGTCGGGACGCTGGTCGAGCCCGGTGATCCAGTCGCCGAAGACGTAGTCCGTGTCCGAGCTGGTGGCGTCGTGGAGGATCTTCGCCAGGTCGCCGCGCAGGATCTCGGTGTCGTCGCCGTGGCGGAAGCCGAACGTGTCCGCGTCGAGGGTGGCGAGCTCCTTGCCGCGCTTGTCCACGAACGCCGCGCCGCGCATGTCGGTGCTCGCCGCGTGCACCCGCTCCAGCAGGCCCATCCGCCGGACGACGTCGACCGCGACCCCGCGGATGTCGACCTTGTAGCCGCCTTCGCGCAAGCTCGCAGCGCGCTCGACGACAGTGGCGCGGAAGCCGTGGTGGTGCAGCCACCAGGCGAGGGCCGGGCCGCCGATGCCGGCGCCGGAGATCAGGATGTGCTTCGTCATGCCCCGAAGGATCGCCCGCGCCGCTGACCGCTCACGAACCGAGCGCGAACCGCCGCTGACCGGCCTCCTCGATCGCCCGCTCGGGCGGCATTTCCCGGCCTCGGTCGAACGCCGAGGCATAGGCCGGGGCGCCGATGCGGGCCCGGACGCGGTCCGCCACGCCGGTGACGTCGGCGTCCCCGGCGACCGGCGCGCCGCGCAGCCCGACCGCCACGCCGAGCAGGAACGCGGCCCGCTCGTGCTCCTCCCGCGCGGCCAGCACGCCGGCCAGCCCTTCGAGCGCCTGGGCCGCGCCGGGCAGGTTCGCGTGTTCCAGCGCCGTGGCCAGGGCTTCCTGGTGCAGTTCGGTGGCCTCCTCGAGCCGGCCTTCGGCGGCCGCCGTCCAGCCGAATCCGGTGTGGACGCGGATGCGCGTCTCGCCGCCGGTCACCGGATCCGTGGCCAAGGCCAGAGCCGAGGCGTACCAGCGCCGGGCCGCGGCCAGGTCGCCCGCGCGCCGCGCGATCTCCCCCAGCCCGCCGCGGGCCCGGGCGAGCGTCACCGGCGTGCCCGCGGCGCGCGCCCGCTCGGCGGCGGCTTCATAGTCGGCCTTCGCGGCTTCGGCGTCGCCGTGGCGCAGGACGCCGTCGGCGCGCCGGCAGAGCAGGTCGGCGGCGTCTTCGGCCGCGCCGAGCTCGCCGGCCAGCCGGACGGACTCGTCCATCAGCTCGCGGAACCGCGCGTGGTCACCACGCCAGTCCGCGAACTCGGCGAGCTTCTCCAGCGCGCTCGCCTCGCCCCAGCGGTCGCCCAGTGCGCGGAACGCGTCGAGCGACGCCGAAAAGTGCGCTTCGGCTTCGGCGATCCGGCCGCCGTACTGCGCGCCGAGGCCGTCGCCGATCCGCGCGAACGCCCGTGACCACGCGTCCGGGCCGATCAGCGCGGCCAGCCGTGCGCCGTCTTCGGCCTTGGTGCGCGGGGAAAAGGCCCACAGCAGGAAGAGGTACGGGTAGCGCAGCGGCCCGTCGAACGTCCGCAGGATCGGCTCGATGGCGACTTCGGTGTCCGACGCCTGGATCACGCACAGGACGTATTCCTCGGCCAGGCCCGCCGGCGGTTCGGGACCGACGGCGGCGAGCACGGCGTCCGCGGTCGACGTCGCCTCGCCGCGCAGGCCGCGCAGCCACCAGTACCAGGACAGCGCCGCGACGAGCCGCAGCGCGGTTTCCGGGGCTTCGGTGGTGCTCCAGCGCAGCGCCGCGTGCAGGTCGGCGTGTTCGGCGGTGAGCTCGGCCAGTGCGGTCAGCTGGTCCGCGCCGCGCAGCTTCGGCTCCCGGGCCAGCGCGAAGTCCAGGAAGTAGCCGGCGTGCGCCGCGCGCCGGTCCTCACCCCGTTCGGCACAGAACGCGCGAATGGTCTCCAGCATCCGGTACCGGCCGCCGCCGAACTCGACGAAGGACTTCTCGACGAGACCGGTGAGCACGGCGTCGTCGACGTCGCAGACGCGCTCGACGGCGGCCGGCCGCGCGCCGCCGGCGAACACCGCGAACCGGCCCGCCAGCAGCTGCTCGTCCGCGTCGAGGAGGTCCCAGGACCATTCGACGACGCCGCGCAGGGTCCGGTGCCGCGGTTCGGCGGTCCGGTCGCCGCGCGAGAGGAGCCGGAACCGGTCGCCGAGCCGGGCGGCGACGTCGTCGGCGGAGAGCGACCGCAGCCGCGCGGCGGCGAGTTCGATGGCCAGCGGGAGACCGTCGAGGGCGGCGCAGATGCGGCTGACCGTGCCCGGCTCCGGCACCTGGCCGGGCGCCACGGCCGCGGCGCGGTCGGTGAACAGGCGTGCCGCGGCGTCGGCGGGGAGCGCGCCGACCGGCACCAGTGCCTCGCCGGTCAGGCCCAGTGCCTCCCGGCTGGTGGCCAGCACGCGCAGGCCGGCGCACTCGGCCAGCAGGCGCCGCACCAGCCGGGCGGCCTCGGCGATGACGTGTTCGCAGTTGTCGAGGACCAGCAGCAGCGGCCGGTCGGCGAGCCCGGCGGCCAGGCGGTCGGCCGGGTCCGCGGCCGCGCCGGGCGTCAGCACGCCCTGTTCGCGCAGGCCCAGCGCGGCGAGGACGGTGCGCGGGATCTCCGTGGCCGCCGCGAGTTCGACGAAGCACACAGCGCTTCGGGGGTCCGGGTGGCGAAGCCCCCGGCCCGAGGCGAAGCCTCGGTCGTCACCGGCCTCCCGCGCCGCCGCTTCGACGGCGAGCCGGGTCTTGCCGGCGCCGCCCGGCCCGGTGAGCGTGACGAGCCGGTGGTCGCGCAGGGCCGCGGTGAGCCGGTCGAGCTCGGCGCGGCCGACGAACCCGGTGAGCGGCACCGGAACCCGGCTCGCCGGGGTGGCTTGGAGCACCGCGAGGTGCGCGTCGGCGAGTTCGGCCGACGGGTCGGCGCCGAGTTCGCCGGCGAGGCGTTCGCGGGTTTCGGCGAAGACCGCCAGTGCTTCGGCGGACCGGCCGCCGCCGTGCAGGGCCCGCATGAGCTGGGCGGTCAGGCGTTCGCGCAGCGGGTGTTCGCGGGCGAGCTCCCGCAGCTCGGCGACGAGCCGCTCGTGGTGGCCGAGCGCGAGCCCGGCTTCGACGCGGTCCTCGGCCGCGGCCAGCCGCAGTTCCGCCAGCCGGGCCGCGCGCGGCGGGTCGGCGAGCCCGTCGAGCGCCGGGCCGCGCCAGAGCGCGAGGGCCTCGGTGAAGAGCTCCAGTTTCGTTGCGGCGTCGGGGGTTTCCCGCGCCTGCGCGGTGAGCCGCTCGAAGCGGTGCACGTCGACGTCGGCCGGGTCGACGGCCAGCCGGTACCCGGCCGGGGCGAACTCGACGAGGCCGTCGGGGGCGCCACCGTCCCGCAGCCGCCGCCGGAGCCGGGAGACCTGGGACTGGAGGGCCTCGGCGGCGCCCTCGGGCGGGTGCTCGCCGTGCAGGCCGTCGATCAGCCGTTCGGCGCTGACGAACCGCCCGGCATCGAGGGCGAGCAAGGCGAGCAGCCCCCGCAGCTGCGGCCCGCCGAGGGCGACCGGGGTCCCGTCGGGACGGCGGGCTTCGACCGGCCCGAGGATGGCGAACTGCACGCCGACGATTCTGGCCCACCCCGTCGCTCAGTTTCCGGTGATCCGGACGGATCGCTCCCCCGCGCCGAGGAACTCCAGCAACCGCCCGCCCTCCTCGGTGATCTCCGTGCGCTCCCGCGCCGAGAGCCGGTCGTGGGCGGTGATCTCCAGGCCGTCGGCGTGCCGGCGCCAGTCCGCGCGGTAGCGCCCGTCCACCAGCAGCGTCCCCCGTGAAGCGCCGTTGCCCGGTGGCAGCGGGACCCGCCGACCGGGCGGGAGCACCCGGGCCCGGTCGGCGTGGGCGAGCAGGACGTTGTCGTACTCCGGCAGGAACCGCGGCGGCGCCGGCGTGTCCGGGTGCGGGAGCTCACCGTCTTCCACGTCGTAGAGCACCTGGCCGGACTCCGCGCGGAACGTGCGCAGGCCCATCGAAGCGACGACCTCCCGCAGCTTCGTCAGCCCCGACCACGCCTGGACGTCGGCCACCGAGGCCGGGCCGAACGCGCGCAGGTACCGCCGCACCACGTTCTCGAGCGAAGGACGGCGCTCCAGCGGACGGCCGAGCCAGCCCTCCAACGTCGTCAGCGTGGCCGGGCCGGTCGAACCCCACACGCCGCGGGGCGTCACCTGCGCGGTCGGCACCAGACAGCCGACCGCGTACGACAGCGCTTCGGCGTCGTGTTCCGGCCACCGGACGGCCAGCGCGTCCTGCACCTGCCGCCGGGTGCGGGGGCGCTCGTCGAGCAGCTCACGCCCGAACCGCGCCACCGCGCCCAGGTCGGCGTCGCCGATCCGGCGGCCGAAGTGGCCGGTGTACCCGTTCGCCACGACCGGCTGGACCAGCGGCCGCAGCGCCCGCGCGTCCTCGGCGAGCACCAGGTGGACGGTTCCCCGCATCAGCAGCCCGCGCACGGCCCGGCGGCCGGTGAGCAGGGCCGCCGGCTCGTCCGGCCGGAACCGGGCGAGCCGCGTCCACAACCCGACGTACGGTGCGAGCGGCGCCTGCGCCTGCATCCCGACGAGGTGCCCGAGCACCGCGTCGGCCGGCGACGACGTCCGCTCGAGCAGGTGCTGCCGCGCGAGCAGCGCCCGGTTCAGCGCGCGGACGTGCACGGCCGCAGCCCGCGGAAGAAGGCCCGGATGTCCGCGACGAGCAGCTCGGGCTCCTCCACCGCGGCGAAGTGGCCGCCTTCGGCGAAGTCCGACCAGTGCGCGATCTTCTCGTCGGGGTCCATGATCCGCCGCACCAGCGGCGACGTGTTGAACACCGCCCAGCCCGCCGGGACGTCCGACGGCGCCAGCCAGCCGTGCCCGGAGTGGGCGGCCTCGTACAGGAACCGGGCCGCGCTCGCGCCGCTGCGGGTGAACCAGTAGAGGCTCACGTTCGTCAGCAACCGGTCTCGGCCGACGCCGCCACCGGCACCGCCACCGGTCCACGCCTCGAACTTCTCGGCGATCCAGGCCAGCTGCCCGACCGGGGAGTCGGTGAGCGCGGCCGCGATCGTCTCGGGCTTGTGCGACTGGAGGTCGAGGTACCCGCGCCCGGCTTTCCACGCCTCGCGGGCGGCGTCCAGTTCGGACTGTTCGGCCTCGGACAGCCCCTCCGGCAGCGGAAGCTGCTCTCCGGCCAGGGCGATCGTGCCGCGGTCGCTGTTGACGTGGGTGCCGATCACGCGGTCCGGGTACAGCGCGGCGAGCCGTCCGGTGACGCCCGCGCCGATGTCCCCGCCCTGGGCGGCGAAGCGGTCGTAGCCCAGCCGGGTCATCAGCTCGGCGAACGCGTCGGTCGTGCGGGCCAGCTCCCAGCCGGGGCCGCTCAGCGGCGTCGAGAACCCGAACCCGGGCACCGACGGGACGACGACGTGGAAGGCGTCCGGGCCCGGCTCGGTCAGCGGGCCGATGACGTCGAGGAACTCGGCGATCGAGCTCGGGTAGCCGTGGGTGAGCAGCAGCGGCACGGCGTCGGCCCGGGTCGACCGGACGTGCAGGAAGTGGATGGTCTGGCCGTCGATCTCGGTCGTGAACTGCGGGAACGCGTTGATCGCCGCTTCCTGGGCGCGCCAGTCGAAGCCGTCGCGCCAGTACTCGGCCAGCGCCCGGACCGCGGAGGGCGGGATGCCGCGGGACCAGTCGGCCTCGTCGCCGGGCACGGGGTCGGCGAACCGGGCCGAGGCCAGGCGGCGGTGCAGGTCGTCCAGCTCGGCCTGCGGGACGTCGATGCGGAAGGGGCGGATTTCGTTCGTCATGAGCAGCACGTTAGGAACCATTGCGGAAGGCTTTCTTCCGCGATTCGTGCGATCCTCGAAGAATGTTGCAGACCTCCGCCCGCCTCCTCCGGCTGCTGTCGCTGCTCGAGACGCGGCGCGACTGGACCGGCGCCGACCTGGCCGACCGGCTCGGCGTCACCGCGCGCACCGTCCGCAGCGACATCGGCAAGCTGCGGGAACTCGGGTACCCGGTCGAAGCCGCCCCCGGTGTCCAGGGCGGTTACCGGCTCGGCGCGGGCGCGCAGCTCCCGCCGCTGCTGCTGGACGACGACGAAGCCGTGGCCGTCGCGGTCGGGTTGCGGACCGCGACGGGCGTGGCCGGCATCGGCGAGACGTCGGTGCGCGCGCTGGCCAAGCTGGAGCAGGTGCTGCCGTCGCGGCTGCGGCACCGGGTGCGGGCCCTGCAGACCGCGACGGTCGCGGTGCCCGGCACCGGCCCCGCCGTCGACGCCGACGTGCTGACCGCCATCGCGGCGGTGATCCGCGCGAACGAGCGGCTGCGCTTCGACTACACGAGCCACCAGCGCACGCCGAGCCGCCGCGAGGTGGAGCCGCACCGGCTGGTCAGCTGGGGGCGCCGCTGGTACCTGGTCGCCTGGGACACCGCCCGCGACGACTGGCGCACCTTCCGCGTCGACAGGATGACGCCGAAGGTGCCGAACGGCCCGCGGTTCACCCCGCGCGAGCCACCGGAAGGCGACGTGGCGCAGTTCGTCCAGCGCAGCGTCGGCACCGCGACCTGGCGGTTCCACGCCCGGGTGCGGCTGCACGCCTCGGCCGAGTACGTCCGGGCCCGGCTACCGATCGCGGTCGGCCTCACGCCCGAGGGCCCGGACCGCTGCCTCGCCGAGCTCGGGTCGGACCACGCGCAGATGCTCGCGCTGTACCTGGGCCTGCTCGACGTGGACTTCGAGGTGCTCGACGCGCCGGAACTCGCCGAGGCACTGGTGAAGACGGGTGAGCGGTTCCTGCGCGCGGCTAACGCAGGGAATCCGCCAGCTCCTGAATGATCTCCATCTGCCCCTGCGCGCCGACCTCCATGCCGGACTGCAGGACCGTGTCGCGCAGTTCCCGGCTGCCGGTCACGGTGAGCAGTTCCAGGCGCGTGCGGTCGCCGTCGAGCGCGGTGAAGGTGACGGTGATGAGCGGGCCGTCCACGTCGTCCGAGTCGACGCCGGGCAGTTCGTACACTTCGGTGTAGACGATCCGCTCGTCCGGCACGATCTCGCGGTACTCGCCGTGGAAACCGACCTCGGCGCCGTCGTCCGTCTTCAGCACGTACCGCCAGCGGCCGCCGGGCCGCAGGTCCAGCTCGACCTCGGTGGTGGTCCCGCGGTGGCCGCTCCACCAGCGGCTCACCAGTTCCGGGGTGGTCCACACGCGGTAGACCAGGTGCTTCGGTGCGTCGAACTCGTGGGTGATGAGGATCCGGTCGTCGCCGGGGGTGGTGATCTCCACGTCACTGCTCCTGTTCCTTGAGTTCCTCGAGGACGTCGTCCATCAGGTCGAACCGCGCCGCCCACGTCCGTTCGTAGCGCTTGACCCAGTCGTGGATGGGCTTGAGCGCGGCGCCGTTGAGCCGGTAGAGCCGTTGGCGGCCGTCGCCGCGCACGTCCACCGCGCCGACTTCGCGCAGGACGCGCAGGTGCTTCGACACCTGCGGCTGGGCGAGGCCGAGCAGGTCGACGAGGTCGCCGACCGACCGCTCGCCCGCCATGAGGAGGTCGAGGATCTGCCGCCGCCGGGGTTCGGCGACCGCGTTGAAGGTGTCGGCCGTCGTCGCTGCTCGTGCCACGCGACTCATCATATTCCCATATGGGTATGCGTCAAGCCCGCATCCTGGGCACGCTGGGCGGGTGCCGCTTCATCTGCCACGATCGGGCGATGACCAGCCGGGCGGAAAGTCCACAGAGGACGGACGCGCGCGGCGCCCGGCGCAGTGCCAGTGCGAGCACGGTCCTGCGGGCGGTGCTCGACGGCGGCCCGATCGCGCGCAGCACCATCGCGCGCCGCACCGGGTTGTCCGCCGCTGCCGTCAGTGGGCATGTCGCCGAACTGCTGCGGCGCGGGCTGCTGCGGGAGCTGGACGAAGCCGAACCGCGCAGGAACGTCGGACGGCCGCACGTTCCGGTCGACCTCGACACCGGGCGGCACGTCGCCGGCGCGCTGCACCTGGCCGTGCACCACGCCACCGTCGCGCTGCTCGACCTGCGCGGCAACGTCCTCGTCCAGCACGAAGAACCCCACGACGGCCTGGCCGCCGACGACCTGCTCGCCCGCGCCGCCGAGATCTTCGACGACCTCCTGCTCGGCCACGCCCCCGACCGCGAGCCGCTCGGGCTCGGCGTCGCCACCGGCGGGTGGGTCGACCGGGAGTCCGGCACCGTCGTCGACCACCCGCTGCTGGGCTGGCGGAACGTGCCGGTCCGCGAGCTGCTGGCCGGCAGCACCGGGCTGCCCGTGGAGGTCGACGGCCACGCACGGGCGCTGGTCCACGCCGAACGGCTCTTCGGGGATCCGCGGGCCCGGGACAGCGTCGTGCAGCTGTTCACCGGCAACGTGGTCGACGCCGCGTTCGCCACCGGGGCGACCGTGCACCACGGGCCGCGCTCGGCCGCGGGCGCCGTCGCGCACCTGCGCGTCGACGACAGCAGCGAGCCGTGCCGGTGCGGGCGCACCGGATGTCTCGAAGCCGCCGTTTCGGAAGCGACCCTCGCCCGCAAAGCCGCGGAAATCGGTTTGCTCGAGCGGCCGGTCTTTCCGGAATTGCTCGCGCTCGCCACCGAAGGCGATTCCACCGCACTGCGGATGTTCCACGAACGCGCCCGGCTGATCGGCCAGGCGGCGGCATTGCTGCTCGACGTGCTCAATCCCGCCGTGCTCGTGGTGGTCGACCGGAGTGTAGCCCACGTGCCGAGCTGCCTTCCCATCATCCGGGACGAGGTCGGCGCCCGGTCCCGCTGCCCAGATCCGGCGGAAACCGTTGTGGGCACGAGCTTCCCGGGCACCGAGCTGGCCACGGCCGGCGGCGCGGTGCTCCTGGACGTGCTCTACGACGACCCGCTCGGTCCGCTTCCGACACAGTGGTCCCGCGCTTCGTGAACCGCCGGAGTTATTTCACGAACTCGCAAAATTGACCGTCCGCCGGGATGCCGCCAACAATTGCTGCCATCCCCACCGACTCCCGGAACGGACGAAACCACCGTGAAGAAAACCCTGCCCCTGTTCGCCGCCGCCGTGATGCTGCTGGCCGGCTGCGCTTCGGCGACGGCCACCGGTGCGCCCGGGCAACCGGAGAAGCTGGAGCTGCGCTACCAAGGCAGCGCGAACGCCGTCACCCTGCCCGAACTCGCCGAAGACCTGGGCTACTTCGGCCCGGTCAAGCTGAAGTGGGTCGGCAACACCATCAGCGGCCCCCAGGACATCCAGTCGGCGGCCACCGACCAGACCGACTTCGGCGGCGCCTTCACCGGCGCGGTCGTCAAGCTCGTCGAAGCCGGGGCGCCGGTCAAGGCGGTCGTCAACTACTACGGCTCCGACGACAAGGCGTTCATCGGCTTCTACGCCAAAGAGGACAGCCTGATCCGGACCGCGCGTGACCTGATCGGCAAGAAGGTCGGCGTCAACACCGCCGGGGCGAACCTCGAGGCCGCGCTCGACACCTGGCTCAAGGGACAGGGCCTCTCCGACGCCGAGATCAAGCAGGTGCAGCTCGTCGTCATCCCGCCGGTGAACGCCGAGCAGGCGCTGCGCAACGGCCAGCTCGACGTCGCCGCGCTGCAGGGCATCCTGCAGGACCACGCCGTCGCGGCCGGCGGTGTGCGCCCGCTGTTCACCGACGTCGGCGCGTTCGGGCCCTACAACGGCGGCCCGTACGTGCTGCGCACCGACTTCATCAAGAAGTACCCGGAGACGGCGAAGATCTTCGTCTCGGCCGTGGCCCGGGCGATCGAGTGGGAACGCACCACCCCGCGCGAGGAGGTGATCGCGCGCTTCACGAAGATCATCAAAGCGCGCGGCCGCAACGAAAGCACCGACACGCTGAAGTACTGGAAGAGCGTCGGCATCACCCGCGGCGGCCTCATCTCCGACGCGGACTACACGCGGTGGGAGCCGTGGCTGAAGCAGGAGGGCTACCTCAAGCACGACAAGATCGACACGGCGAAGCTCTACACCAACGAGTTCAACCCCTACCGCGACGGTGCCCCGGCGGTGGCCAAGTGATCAGCATCCGCTCGGTGACCAAGACCTTCGGCGCGCTCACGGCGCTCGACGACGTCTCCCTCGACATCGCCGACGGCACCTTCCTGTCCCTGGTCGGCCCCAGCGGCTCGGGCAAGTCGACGCTGCTCGACCTGCTGGGCGGGCTCGCCACCCCGACGTCGGGTGAAGTGCTCATCGACGGCGAGCCGGTGCGCGGCCCGGGCCTCGACCGCGGGGTCGTCTTCCAGCAGTACGCGCTGTTCCCGTGGCGCACCGCGCGCGCCAACGTCGAGTTCGGACTCGAAGGCGGGCCGCTCGGGAAGCGGCAGCGGGCCGAGCGGGCCCGCGAGTACCTCGCGCTGGTCGGGCTGTCCGGCTTCGAGGACCGCTACCCGCACGAGCTGTCGGGCGGGATGAAGCAGCGGGTCGCGATCGCCCGCAGCCTCGCCTACGACCCGGCCGTGCTGCTGATGGACGAGCCGTTCGCCGCGCTCGACGCGCAAACCCGTGAGCAGCTGCAGGAAGAACTGCTGCGGATCTGGCGCCGCACCGGCAAGACGATCGTCTTCATCACCCACGGCATCGACGAAGCCGTCTACCTGGGACAGCAGGTCGCGGTGCTGACCTCGCGGCCCGGGCGGCTCAAGGCCGTGGTGGACGTCGACCTCGGCGACCGCACCGGGGACGTGCGCTCGGGCGCCGAGTTCGGGCGGCAGCGCCACCGGCTCTGGGAACTGCTGCACGACGAGGTCCGCAAGGCGGCCGAACACGAACGGAGCGCGGCCCGATGACCACCACCCTGGAGGCCCCGGCCGTCCACACCGGACCGGTGGACCCGCCGCCGAAACCGCGCCGGCTCCGGAAGGGGCTCACCCGGGCGGTGCACGCCTCCGCCGCGGTCGTCCTGTTCGTGCTGCTCTGGGAGTTCGTCCCCCGGTTCGTCCTCGACGAGAGCACTCGGACGTTCCTGCCGCCGCTGTCGGAGGACCTGCAGGCCCTGGTGAACCTCGCCCTCGACGGCGAGCTCGCCGACCACCTGCTGGCCAGCGTCGGGCGGTCCGCCGCCGGGTTCGCCGTGGCCGTGGCCGCCGCGGTCCCGCTCGGGCTGCTGATCGGCTGGTACCGGCCGGTGGCGCGGTTCCTGCAGCCGCTGCTGGAGCTGGCCCGCAACACCGCCGCGCTGGCGCTGCTGCCGGTGTTCACGCTGCTGCTGGGCATCGGCGAGCTGTCGAAGGTCAGTCTCGTGGTGTACGCCTGCGTGTGGCCGGTGCTGCTCAACACGATCGCCGGGGTCAACACGGTCGACCCGCTGCTGGTCAAGGCGGCCCGCTCGCTCGGGCTGTCCAGCCCGCGGCTGTTCCGGAAGGTGATCCTGCCCTCGGCGGTGCCGACGGTGTTCACCGGCATCCGGATGGCGGCGTCCTATTCGATCCTGGTGCTGGTCGCCGCGGAGATGGTCGGCGCGAAGGCCGGGCTCGGCTACCTGATCAACACGAGCCAGGTGAACTTCCAGATCCAGCAGATGTACGCCGGGATCATCGCGGTCTCGCTGCTCGGCGTGCTCGTCAACGCCGGCTTCGTCGCGCTCGAACGGCGGTTTTCCACCTGGCGCCCCAAGGAGAAGCCATGATGCACCTCAACGCGTTCGTGATGCCGAACGGCCACCACGAAGCCGCGTGGCGGCACCCCTCGACCGACCCGCACCGGGCGCGGACGCTGCAGCACTACGCCGACATCGCGCGGACCGCCGAGCGCGGGAAGCTCGACTCGATCTTCCTCGCCGACGGCGTCGCGCTGTGGGGCAACGTCAAACACAACTCCCACAGCCACTTCGAACCACTGACGCTGCTCTCGGCACTCGCCGCGTCGACGGTCCACATCGGACTGATCGCCACAGCGTCGACGACCTACAACGAGCCCTACCACCTGGCGCGGAAGTTCGCCTCGCTCGACCACCTTTCCGGCGGCCGCGCGGGCTGGAACATCGTCACCTCGGCGGGCATCGACGAAGCCCGCAACTTCAACCTGGCCAAGCGCCCGTCGCACGACGCGCGCTACGACCGGGCCGAGGAGTTCGTCGAGGTCGTCAAGAAGCTGTGGGACAGCTGGGACGACGGCGCCGCGGTCGTCGACCGGCCGGGCGGGGTCTACGCCGACACCGGCCGGATCCGCGCGATCGCCCACGACGGGCCGCACTTCCAGGTGCAGGGGCCGCTCAACATCGAACGCCCGCCCCAGGGGTACCCGCTGCTGGTGCAGGCCGGTTCGTCGGAGACCGGCAAGGAGTACGCGGCCCGGCACGCCGAAGCCGTGTTCACCGCGCAGCAGACTTATCCCGAAGGCAAGGCGTTCTACGACGACGTCAAGGGGCGGCTCGCCAAGTACGGCCGGACGCCGGACGAGATCAAGATCCTGCCGGGCATCTCCCCCATCCTCGGCCGCACCGAAGCCGAAGCCCGGGCGCGCGAAGCCGAGCTGAACGCGCTGATCATCCCGGACTACGGGCTGCGGCAGCTGTCGAAGATGCTCGACCACGACGTCACCGGCTACCCGCTGGACGGGCCGCTGCCCGACGTCGGCAGCTTCACCGAGGGCGGCCAGAGCCGGTTCGACCTGGTCGTCGGCCTGGCCCGGCGCGAGGACCTCACCATCCGGCAGCTGCTCGAACGGCTGGCCGGCGGGCGCGGGCACCGCGTCTTCGCCGGCACGCCGGTCCAGGTCGCCGACGAGCTGGAGGCGTGGTTCCGCGGCGGCGCCGCCGACGGCTTCAACGTCATGCCGCCCACCCTGCCCGGCGGGCTCGACGACTTCGTCGACCTCGTCGTCCCGGAACTGCAGCGGCGCGGCCTGTTCCGCACCGAGTACTCCGGCACCACGCTGCGCGAGCACTACGGCCTCGCGCGGCCTGTCAACCGCAACCGAGTGAAGGAGCCCGCATGACCACCATCGGCACCGACGTCCGCAAGCTGACCGGGAGGATCGGCGCCGAGATCGTCGGCTTCGACCCGTCCGGCGACCTCGACGCCGCGCAGGTGGCGTTCCTGACCGACGCGCTGCACGAGCACAAGGCCCTGGTGTTCCGGAACGTCCGGCTCGACAACGAGGGCCAGCAGCGGTTCGCGGCGCGGTTCGGCGAGCTCACCAAGGCACACCCGACGGTGCCCGCCGTCGAGGGCGCGCCGACGATCCTGCCCGTCGACAGCGAGCGGGGCCGCGCCAACCACTGGCACACCGACGTCACGTTCGTGCTCAACCCGCCGAAGGCCAGCACCCTGCGCAGCCTGGTGGTGCCGCCCTACGGCGGCGAGACGCTGATCGCGAACGCCGCCGCGGCCTACCGGGACCTGCCGGAACCGCTGCGCGCCTTCGCCGACACGCTGCGGGCGGTGCACACCAACGACTACGACTACGTCCAGCCGCCGGAGACGGTGGACGAAGACGAGAAGGCGCGCCGGGCGCAGTTCGTCTCGCGGAAGTACCGGACCGTGCACCCGGTGGTGCGGGTGCACCCGGTGACCGGCGAGCGCGGCCTGTTCATCGGCGGGTTCGCGCAGCGGATCGAAGGGCTCTCGGTGCACGAGTCCCGGGACCTGCTGCGGCTGCTGCAGTCCTACGTGACGCGGCCGGAGAACGTCGTGCGGGTGGCGTGGGAGCCGGACCAGCTGGTGCTGTTCGACAACCGGATCACCCAGCACTACGCGATCGACAACTACGACGGCCTGCCGCGGCGGCTCAACCGCGTCACGGTGGCCGGCGACATCCCGGTGGGCATCGACGGGCGGGCCGGCGAGTCGCTCGAAGGTGACGCCTCGCACTACACCTCCGTCGCCTAGTTAGGCCCCGTCCGTGCCCGGGTAACCGGGTGCGGACGGGAAGGAGTGTGTTGTGGTCAGCGTGCAGGCGAAGGTCAGGATGGCGTTGCTGCGGGCGTCGGGCCAGAAACGTTTCTACGACAACGCCTCGGCGTTGCACCACCGGCTGCCCCGGCACCAGAAGCCGTCGATGGCGCGGCCGCCGCGCAAGCTCCGGCGGCGGGTCGACGTCGAACGCCACGACGTGCGCGGCTTCCCCTGCTTCACCTTCCGCCCGCGCTCCCGGCAGGCGGGCGACCTGCACGTCGTCCACCTGCACGGCGGCGGGTTCGTCGAACAAGTCGAAAAGCACCACTGGCGCTACGCCGCCGACCTGGTCGCCCGCCTCGGCTGCGCGGTCACGCTGCCGGTGTACCCGCTGGTCCCCCACCACGACCACACCGCCACCATCCCGATGGTCCAGGCGGCCTACGACGAGGTCGAGGCGGAGCGGGTCGTGGTGACCGGCGACTCCGCGGGCGGCGCGCTGGCCCTGGCGATCGCGCAGAACCTGCGCGCGGCCGGGCGGCCGCAGCCCGAACGGCTGGTCCTGTACTCGCCGTGGCTGGACGTCCTGCTCGAAGACCCGGTCTCGGAGCTGCTCGACGAGACCGACCCGATGCTCGGCATCGCCGGGCTGCGCGACGCCGGCCGGATGTACGCCGAGGGCACCGACCCGCGCGACCCGCTGGTCAGCCCGATCCACGCCGACCTGACCGGGCTGGCCCCGATCACGCTGTTCATCGGGACGCGGGACGTGCTGCTCCCGGACGCCCGCCGGTTCGCCGAGCGCGCCCGGAAGGCGGACGTCGAGCTGGACTACCGCGAATACCCCGGCATGTTCCACAACTGGCTGATGCAGGCCATCCCGGAAGGCGTCGAGGCGATGAACCACGTGGAGCGCCTGCTGCGGCGGCGCCCGGTCACCGCCCGTTCCGCGCCAGGTCCCGGAAGCAGTCCCACGCCCGGCTGACCAGCGCCGGGTGCGTCCGCAGGTCGACCACCGTGCGCGCCAGCGCCGACGCCGAGGCCAGCATCGCCGCCCGGCCGCGCGGGCTTGCCGCCGCCTCGGCGAACTCCGGGGTGTGGTCCGACATCTCCTCCGCCGTGATCGCCACGAACGGGTGGATCGCCGGGACGCGGACGCTGACGTCGCCGATGTCCGAGGAGCCGAGGAAGACGCCCGGCGACGGCGGGGTGGCGTGGATCCCGCACGCCGCCAGGTGCTCGGTGAACCGCTCCGAGAGCACCGGGTTGTCGCGGAAGTGCGCGTACCCGCGGCCGAGGCGTTCGACGTCGACCTTCGCCCCGGTCGCCAGCGCCGCGCCTTCCGCGCACGTCGTCACGTCCTCGACCAGCCGGTCGAGGACGTCGGTCGTCACGGCGCGCAGGCCGAACCGGCCTTCGGCCCGGTCGGGGACGATGTTCGTCGCCTCGCCGCCGTGGGTGACGATCCCCTGGACGTGTGACCCGGCGGGCAGCCGCTGGCGCAGGGCCGAGATCGCCCCGAACGCCTGGATCAGCGCGGCGAGGGCGTCGATGCCGTGCTCCGGGTCGCCGGTCGGGTGGGCGGCCCGGCCGTGGAAGGTCACCTTCAGCTCGACCTGGGCGGTCAGCGGCGCCCACGACCACGAGTGGACGCCGGGGTGGACCATCAGGGCCGCGTCGACGTCGTCGAACACGCCCGCCTCGGCCATGGCGACCTTGCCGCCACCGCGTTCTTCGGCCGGCGTGCCCACCGCGAGCAGCGAGCCGGGTGTGTCCCCCAGGACGTCCTTGGCGGCCAGCGCGGCTCCCAGCCCGGCCGCGGCGATCAGGTTGTGCCCGCAGGCGTGCCCGAGACCGGGCAGGGCGTCGTACTCCAGCAGCAGCGCGACGCACGGACGCCCTTCGCCGGCGCGTGCGACGAACGCCGTGGGGAGCCCGGCGATCCCGGCTTCCACCTCGAAGCCGTCCGCGGCCAGTTCGCCGGTGAGCCGTTCGGCGGCGGCGTGCTCCTCATAGGACAGTTCCGGCCGTTCGTGCAGCGCGGTGGCGACGGCCCACAGCCGCTCGTCCAAGTGCTCGATCCGCTCGTCGGCCCGCTCGTGCAGCTCTTCGTGCCACTCCATGCCCTCCGGAATACCCCAACCACGCACGGCCACGCCACCGGGTGTTTCGCGCGAAGCACGTCCGGCTACTCCGGCGGAATGGACCACAGCAAGGCACCGGTGCTCGAGGCGCTGCGCGACTACCACAGCGCCGGTTACGTTCCGTTCAACGCGCCCGGCCACAAGCAGGGCCGCGGCGTCGACCGGCGGGTGCTCGACGTCGTCGGCATCGACGTGTTCAAGTCCGACGTCATCGCGCTCAACGGTCTCGACGACCGGCTGATGCGCCACGGCGTGCTCGAAGAGGCGCAGCAGCTGATGGCCGACGCGGTCGGCGCCGAGCACACGTTCTTCTCGACGTGCGGCAGCTCCCTTTCGGTCAAGAGCGCGATGCTCGCCGTCGCCGGCCCGCACGAGAAGCTGCTGGTGCCGCGGCACGTCCACAAGTCGGTGATCTCCGGGCTGATCGTCAGCGGCGTCCGGCCGGTGTGGGTGCGCCCGCACTGGGACGGCGAGCGGCACCTGAGCCACCCGCCGGGGGTGCGGGAGTTCGCCGAGGCCTACGAGCGCGATCCCGACGTCAAGGGCGCCCTCGTGGTGACCCCCACCGACTACGGCACGTGCGGCGACCTCCGCGCGATCGCCGAGTGGTGCCACGAGCACGACCTGCCGCTGATCGTCGACGAGGCGTGGGGTGCGCACCTGCCGTTCCACGACGGGCTGCCGCCGTGGGGGATGGACGCGGGCGCCGATGTGTGCGTCACGAGCGTGCACAAGATGGGCGCCGCGGTCGAGCAGAGCTCGGTGTTCCACCTGCAGGGCGACCGCGTCGACCCGAACGTCCTGAAGGCGCGTGAAGACCTGCTCGGCACGACCAGCCCGAGTTCGCTGGTCTACGCGGCCCTCGACGGCTGGCGGCGGCAGATGGCCGAACACGGCAAGGAACTGCTGGACAGCGCTTTGACCCTCGTGCGCTCGGTGCGCGGCCGGCTGGGCGAACTGGGCTTCACCGTGCTGCACGACGAGTTCCTCGGCCCCGACCTGGCCGACTCGGTCGACCCGCTCAAGGTCGTCCTCGACCTCGAGCCGCTGGGCATCAGCGGCTACCAGGCGGCCGACTGGCTGCGCGAGCACCAGCGCGTCACCGTCGGCCTGTCCGACCACCGCCGGATCGTGGCCCAGTTCAACCACTCCGACGACGACAGGACGGCGGGCACCCTGGTCACCGCGCTCGACGCGTTGCTGAAGGCCGCACCGGCGTTCGAGCGGCCGCCGAAGGTGGACCTGCCCTCGCCGCGGGAGATGGAACTGGAGACGGCGATGCTGCCACGCGACGCCTTCTTCGGCGAAGCCGAGCAGGTGCCGGTGGCGGAAGCGGCCGGCCGGATCGCGGCCGAGATGATCACGCCGTACCCGCCGGGGGCGCCCGGTGTGCTGCCCGGCGAGGTGCTCACCCGGCCGATGCTCGACTACCTGCGCAGCGGGCTCGGCGCCGGCATGCAGCTGCCCGATCCGGCCGACTCGGAGCTGGAGTCCATCCGGGTCGTCGCCAAGCAGTGACGGCGAGGGCGGCACCTTCCCGGCAAGGTGCCGCCCTCGGGGTCAGGCCTTGGCGCTCTTGAGTTCGAGGGGGTTCTTGGGGGCGTCGGAGCGGGCGTCGATCATCCGCTGTCCCAGCTCCTGCAGCTGCTTGCGGCCCATCGCCGAGCGGACCTCGGGGAACCACTCGTCCTCTTCTTCCTCGACGTGGTGGCGGACGTTCTCGGTGAGCACGGTGACCTTGGCGTCGAAGGTCTCGTCCTTCGGGTCCATGCCGAGCAGCTCCGAGAGCATCCACACCACGACGTGGTGCTCCTCCACGCTTTCCAGCACGTGGTCCTTGGTCTCCGGCACGGCTTCCCGCGCCGCGGGGTAGAAGATCTCCTCCTCGATGTAGGCGTGGACGGTCAGCTCTTCGATGATCGAGTCCGCGATCCGGCGCTTCTCGTCGTACGCGTCCTCCCCCGCCTTCTCGAATTGCTTGAAGAGCTTCTCCACGGTCTTGTGGTCGTTCTTGAGCAGCACGATCGCGTCGGTCGACATGCCGGGCCGAATACCCGTTCGCCGCCCGGGAAAACGCGGTTTGCCCGAACTGCCCGCCGGGTATTCATGCGGTCCCCCGACCCCCAGGAGAACCTCGGTGAACCAACCCACGGGCGATGTGCTGACGTTCGGCATCGAAGAGGAGTTCTTCGTCGTCGACCGCCGTGGCCACCTGTCCCACGCCGGCGACGACGTCGTCGACGCGGCCGAAGCCGCCGGCGACGACCAGGGCGAGCTCCAGCACGAACTGACCCGCTCCCAGGCCGAAGCGGCCACCGACGTCTGCCGGACCCACCCCGAAGCCCTGCGGCAGCTGCGCGCGCTGCGCGAAGACCTCGCCTCGGCCGCCCGCCGGCGCGGCTACCGCGTGCTGCCCGCCGCGTCCCCGCTGCTGTTCGAAGCGGACCCGCCGGTCATCACGCCGAACCCGCGCTACGAGCGGATGGCCGAGCACTTCGGCGCGACCGCGCGGACCTCGCTCACCTGCGGCTGCCACGTGCACGTCGCGATCCCGGACAAGGAAGCCGGCGTCCAGGTGCTGAACCGGATCCGGCCGTGGCTGCCCGCCCTGCTGACGGTGACCGCGAACTCGGCGATCTCCGACGGCTACGACACCGGTTACTGCAGCTGGCGCTACCAGCAGTGGAGCCGCTGGCCGTCGGCAGGCCCGCCGCCGCGGTTCGCCTCGCTGGACGAGTACGAAAGCATCGTCGACGGCTGGCTGCGCGCGGGCTCGATCCTCGACCGCGGAATGATCTACTGGGACGTCCGGCTGTCGGACAAGCAGCCGACGCTGGAGTTCCGCATCGCCGACGTCGCGGCCACCCCGGAGGACGCGGTGCTGCTGGGCGTGCTGGCCCGCGGCCTGGTGGCCACGGCCTTGGCCGACGACGGCCCCGCGCCGCACCTGTCGAACGAGGTGCTGCGCGCCCAGCTGTGGCGGGCGTCGCGCGAAGGGGTGACGGGCTGCTGCCCCCACCCGAAGAGCGGCGGCCTGGAGCCGACGAAGACGGTGCTCGACGACCTGATCGCGCTGACGGCACCGGCTCTGGAGGCGGCAGGGGATCTGGAGTTCGCCCGCGACCGCACGGACCGGCTGGCAACCGAGGGCGGCGGCGCGGACCACCAGCGGCGGCGGTTCGCGGAGCGGCAGCGCGCCGAGGACGTCGTCGACCTGCTCACGGGCGGTTAGACAGCGGCCATAGCCGTTGTGGACGGCTGAGCGCCCGGCGCTACAGCCAGACAGTGGGCCCTCGATTCCCATTCCTCCCACGTTGATTCACTCGGATGGCAGGCAACCGAATACGCGCTCAGTGCGTAAATGCCCAGTCACCCGGCGCGTCCGCGAGGCGCGCAGAACAGCTGCGAGGGGAAACGCACACGTGGGTCGCTGGATCACCAAAAACGGGAATCGGATCTACATCGAGGACGGCAAGGGCGGTCCGGGCCCTTTGGTGGCGGTCGCGGCCGCGGCCGTCCTCGCCGGTGGCGGTGTCGCCGGTGTGGGGGCGGCCGGCGCCTTCGCGGGTGGTGGCGGCCTCGGCGGAGGAACAGCGGCGTCCGAGGCTTTCGCCGGCAATGCCGCCGGTGACGTCGTCGACTCGCTCCCGGGACGGTCGATCAAGACCCGTCGGGCCGAAGGCCGCGAGTCGGCGAAGAAAGGCAAGCCGGATGAGGCCTGGAGCAAGTTGAAGGTCAAGCAGCTGCGGCGAGAAGTTCACGACCTCGAGCACGCGGCCGAGTGCGTCGCGGCCGCCACGGACAAAGTACGCGAGTTCCTGGTGAAAACGCCGTGCTCGTCCCTGCATCGCATGCTGCTGGCGGTCGGTGACGGTCACGGCAACGCCGCGGTCGTTTCGGTCGTGCGCGTCGGATTCCGCAGCAAGAAACAGGCGGCCGCGTTCGAAAAGGTCGAGCGGGTGCAGGGCAGCGGAGATGTGCGGCCATTGGACGTCGCACTGGTGCTCGGAGTGGCCGGGGTGAAGGTGACCGGACTGCACTACGCCTCCCGGCCGGAAGGCTACGGAATGGTCGTCGCCGAAGCCGACAACGCCGCCGGTCACTTCGACGGCGAAACCCTCGACGCGCTGGCCGAGGTGGCCTCATGGATGTCCATCAAGAAGTGACGCCCCAACCCGGAAGGCGGTCCAGCAGTTCCAGAGCCCGCACCGCGGCACGCGACCCACCCGGGTCGATCACCAGGTGGACGCCCACGGACTCGGCGTGCCGGTGGGTGCGCAGCAGCACGCGGATGCCCGCCGCGCCGAGGAAGCCGACCTGGCCGAGGTCCACCCTCAGTACTCCCGGGCGGGCGCGGACGTGCTCGTCCAACACCGCCGCCAGCCCCGCCACCGTGCTCAGGTCGACTTCGCCGGTGACCTCGACGACCACCGCGTCGGGGGTCTTCCACCGGATTCGGCTCCCCGGATCGGCGTCGGACGGGGCGCGGGGCGAAGGCAGGTGGTGCGGCGGGGAAGCGCCGACCACCCGCAGCCGCTGGTGAGTTGTCATGCACGCGAAGTACCCGCGGCGCACGAAAAGCGAAACAAGCCCCGGGTCGAGGCGCATTTCCGCGGCGGGAGCGGGTAACCACCGCCGGTCCGGAAGGAGGCTGCCCCGTGTCCGACGGCCCGCCCACGATGGGTGTCGAAGAGGAGTTCCTCCTCGTGAATCCCCGCACCGGGCACGCCTCGCCGTGCGCCGAACCGGTGCTGGCCCGCCACCGCCACCACGGGCCGCTGCCCGAGGGCGTCAAGGTGCACCGGGAACTGCGGCTCACGCAGCTCGAAGCCGCCAGCGGTGTCTGCACCACCGCCGCCGAGCTGCGCGAGCAGCTGACCGCCGCGCGCCGGGTGCTGGCCGGGGCCGCCGCGGCCGAGGACTGCGCACTCCTGGCCACCGGCACGCCCGTCGGGCCCGGGCCGGCCGCGCAGCCGCCCGCGAGCACCGGCCGGTACGCCGAGATCGACGCCGCCTACGGCGCGGTCGTCGCCGACTACGAGGCCTGCGGGTGCCACGTCCACGTCGGGGTGCCCGATCCCGACACCGCGGTCGCCGTCGTCAACCACCTGGGCCGGTGGCTGCCCACGCTGCTCGCCCTGTCCGCGAACTCGCCGTTCGACCACGGGCGGGACACCGGTTGCGACAGCTGGCGGATGGTGCTGCAGTCCCGCTTCCCCGGCTCCGGCGTCGCGCCGCACCTGCGCGGGCACGCCGAGTACCGCCGGACGGTCGAAGCGCTGGTCGGCTGCGGCGCGCTCGTCGACCCCGACCAGACGTTCTGGCTGGCCCGCCCGTCCGGCCGGTTCCCGACGGTCGAGTTCCGGGTCGCCGACACCGCGCTGACCGTCGACCACGCCGTGCTGCAGGCGCTGCTGAGCCGGGCGCTGGTCCAGCGGGCACTGGCCGACCTCGCCGAAGGCCGCGAAGCCGCGCCCCTGTCCCCTCAGGTGGCTGCGGCGGCGGTGTGGGCCGCGGCGCGCCACGGCCTGTCCGGGCAGCTGGTGGACGTGGCCGAGGAAACCCGGCGGCCCGCGTGGACCCTCGTCGACGATCTCCTGACGCACGTCCGGGCACCCCTCGAAGACAGCGGTGAACTCGCCGAAGCCCGGCAGCTCCTCGACGCGGTGCGGACCGAGGGCACCGGGGCCGCCCGCCAGCGCGCGATCGCCGGTCGCGGGACGGCGGCCGCGGTGCGGTGGCTCACCGCCGCGACGGTCCCGGTGGCGCATGGAACGCTGCTCACGGGGTAGCCCCGACCATGACGACTTCCGGCACTGCCCGGGCGGCCACGCTGCCGACCGCCCGCGGCCCGCTTTCGGCGTCGGTGCTGTCCACGCTGCTGCGTGAGCACCCCAAGGCGGATCTCGGCTTCGACGGCCTCGCCGACACCGACCCGCTCGGCGAAGACCTCCACCTGGCCCTGCACCTGTGCTACGAGCTGCACTACCAGGGCCTGCCCGGGGTGTCCCCCGACTGGGAGTGGGACCCGGTGCTGCTGCGCCTGCGCGGCGCGCTGGAGGCCCGGTTCCTCGCCGCGCTGCGCGACAACGTGCCGGGTGGCGAAGACGTCCGGGCCGAGCTCGACGCCCTGCTGGTCGAGCCGATCGACGTCGAAGGCGTGTCCCACTTCCTCCGCGACCACGGCGACTGGACGCAGGTGCGGGAGTACTTCACGCACCGCTCGATCTACCACCACAAGGAAGCCGACCCGCACGCGTGGGTGATCCCGCGCCTGCGCGGCCGCGCCAAGGCCGCGCTGGTGGCGGTGGAGTTCGACGAGTTTGGCGGCGGCCGCGCGGAGCTCGTGCACGCCCGCCTCTACGCCGACCTGCTGCGCGCGGCCGGCCTGCCCGACGGCTACCTGGAGCTCATCGACCAGGTCCCCGGCGCGATGCTGGCGGTGGTCAACATGATGTCGCTGTTCGGCCTGCACCGGTCCCTGCGGGGCGCGCTGTGCGGGCACTTCGCGGCGGCGGAGATCACCACGGGACCGTCCGCGCAGCGGATGGACCAGGCCCTGCGGCGCCTCGACGCGCCGGAAGCGTGCCGGTTCTTCTACACCGAGCACATCGAAGCGGACGCGGTCCACGAACAGGTGATGCGCCACGACGTGCTCGGCGACCTGCTGGAGCAGGAGCCCGAGCTGGCCGCGGACGTCGTGTTCGGCATCCAGGCGACGGAGTTCCTCGAAGGCCGGTTCGGCGAGCGGCTGCTGAGCCACTGGAAGGCCGGGAAGTCCTCGCTGCGGACCTGAGACCGGACGGCCTCCCGGCTTTCGCGCCGGGAGGCCGTCTTCGTCAGTCGTTCGCCTGCGTGCGGACGCGTTTGCGGTGGCTGGTGTCGCAGAACGGGAACCGCTTGCTCCGCCGGCACGCGCACACCGCGACCAGGAACCGGTCGGACCGCACGAGCTCGCCCTCGGCGGTGCACAGCTCGACCGGCCCTTCCACCAGGACGGGACCGCCCGGGACGACGGTCACGCGGCGGGGCTCCCGCTCAGCGGTCGGCACGGAGCACCACCAGCTCTTCCACCCGCTCGCCCGGCTCGATCAGGCCGGCCGCCTCGAGGAACTCCGTCCGTCCGGACAGGACCGGCCCGAACGGGATCCGGGCACGCCGGACCACCGAAGCACGCAACCCCTGCGCGGCCAGCACCTCCGCCGACTTGTCCACATCGGACAGTACCGATTGCACGAGCAGCATCGTCCCACCCGGACGCAGCAGCGTGCCCGCGGCGGCGCACAGCGGGTCGAGCAGCGCCCGGCCGTCCGGGCCGGCGTCCCAGCCCCGGGTGGACCGGACCGCCGGCGCCGGGGACGGCACGTACGGCGGATTCGCGACGACGACGTCGAAGGGGCCTTCGCGCAGCGCCCTGCCGAGGCCGCCCCGGCACGGGCGCACGGCGAGTTGCCGGACCAGCGCGTTGAGCCGGGCCGAGGCCAGCGCCCGGCGCGAGAGGTCCATCGCGACCACGGTTCCCGCGCCGCGCTGGGCCAGCGTGATCGCCTGCGCGCCGGTTCCGGTGCACAGGTCCAGGGCGTGCGCCCCCACCGGGATGGTCAGCTCGGCGATCGCCGAAGCGAGCAGGGCGGTGTCTTCCTGCGGACGGTAGACGCCGGGCAGCCGCAGCATCCGCGGCGGGGGCGGCACGGGCCGGTGGACGACGGACCGGGCGGCCAAGGGGCCCGGGCGGACGGGTTCCGCCGATGTGGTCATCTGGGTCTCCTCCACTCGCCGCGGTCCCGGCGCGATCGCCGGCGGGACAACCGCGTCGCCCCGGCTTACCCGGCGATCACCACGGCAAACGCCCGTGGTTGAGCGGGGCGCAGCGGGGTATCCGCTGCGGAAAGGACCGTGAAGGAGACAAGAGGATGACGTCCGAAGAGCGCACGCAGCACCCGACCGAGCCGGCCGAAGGCGCCCGCGGCGACGACCCGCACGGCGACACGCCCGAAGCCCAGCGCGAAACCCTCCGCGGCGAGCAGGGCACGTCGGGCGGGGACGAGCACGACGACAGTGACCCGCAGTCGGGCTGAGACCGCCGCGACAAACCGCGGGGGTCGCGTTCGGACTGTCCGAACGCGACCCCCGTTTTCTCGTGCGTGGTCAGGCCTCGGCGAATTCGAACGGCAGCGCGTCCACACAGGCCTGGTACTTCTGCACCATCTCGTGCTCGGTGTGCGCCGCGACGAACAGGTGCGCCAGCTCGAAGCTGTAGCTGTCCTGCTCCGGCAGGTCCGACAGCCGCTGCCCCACCTCCGGCACGATTTCGATCTGGGTGCCGTCGATGCGGTTCTGCACCGTCGCGATCTCCTCGGGCGTCGGCACGCGCGTCACCACGGCGTCCTCGAACCGGCGCAGGTACCACTTGCCGGCGATCTGGTAGGTGCCCTTGGTGGGACGGCGGCCGGGGTCCTGCCCGAGGCCGAGCCGGACCATGATCTCGTGGTTGGCCACGCCGTCGACGAACTCGAACAGCTCGGCGTGCGACTGCGAGTGCCGCGGGTTGATCTCCAGCAGGCACACCTGGCCGGATACGGGGTCGCAGAAGAATTCGATGCTGAAGGTGCCGTTGTCGAAGCCGATCTGCTTCATCACCCGCTCGGCGACGTCCCGCATCCGCTGGACGGGCTCCTCCCCCAGCTGCGACGGGTACTGGTGGCGCAGGAACGACGAGCTGTCCGGGTAGTTGATCGAGTCGAGCGCGCCGTAGACGGTGACCTCGCCTCGGTGGACGTACCCCTCGACGGCCGCCTGGACGCCGTGCAGCGCCTCTTCGGCCAGGCAGGCCGCGCCACCCACCCGGGCGATCTCCGGCGGCAGGTCGACCTGCTCCAGCACGTACCCGAACGGCTCGCCCACCCGGCCGACCCCGGCCCGGATCTCGGCCACCGCGTCGGCGAATTCCGCGTCGTCCTCGGCTTTGAAGGCGAGTTCGGAGGAGAACGACTTCACCGGTTTGAGCCACATCGGGTAGCCGACGCCCTCCGGCGGGGCGGGCCGCTCGTCGTCGAGCTCGACGATGCCGAAGTTCGGCAGCTCGTCGATCGCCTTTCTCTGTTCCAGCCGGCTCCAGTACTTGTGCTCGCACTTCAGTACCGCCTCCAGCGCCACGCTGGGCAGGCCGTGGCGGGCGCACAGGATGGGTACGAGCGACGCGGCCGGGAAGTCCCAGTAGCTGACGATGGCGCCGATTTCGCCGTCGAACGCGTCGAGTTCGTGCTGGGCGGTCTTCAGGAGCGCCTCGAAGTCGATGTCGCCGTGCTGCAGCTCTTCGGGGGTCAGCAGGCCGTGGAACGAGCAGCTCCCGGCCAGTGGCAGGCGTTCCAGGACCCGCCGGTTCTCCTCGTCCAGGCCGATCACGAAGATGTTCGTACTCATGGCGGTGGGCTACCCGACGCGCCGAGCGGCCGAAACGGGCCGGATGGCCGGTTTCGCCGGGCGTTCAGCGGGCATCCGGACGCATGACAGCCCTGCCCGAACCGCTTTCGCTGTGGGTCGAAACCGCTCCTTCCCCGGACCGCACCGGTGTGCCCGTCCCCGAGTCCGCCGACGTCGCGGTGCTCGGCGCGGGCATCGCCGGGCTCACCACCGCCCTGCTGCTCGCGCGGGCCGGCCGATCGGTGGTCGTGCTGGAGGCCGAGCGGGTCGCGGCCGGGGTGTCCGGCCACACCACCGCGAAGGTCAGCGCCCAGCACGGGGCGAAGTACGCGGACTTGACCTCCCGCCACGGCGCCGGGGCCGCGAAGGCCTACGCCGGAACGCAGACCGCGGCGTGCGAATGGATCGCCGCCACCGCCGCCGAGCTCGGCATCGACTGCGGCTTCACCCGCGCGGACAGCTACGTCTACACCACGCGGGAAAGCACCGTGGACTCCCTCAAGCAGGAGGCGGACGCGGCCGCCGCGGCGGGCCTGCCGGCCTCGTACACCGCCGACGTCGCCCTCGACGTCCCGGCGCTCGGGGCCGTGCGGACCACCGGGCAGGCGCACTTCCACCCGCGCCGGTGGCTGCTCGGCCTGGCCGCGGAGATCGAGCGGGCGGGCGGCACGATCGTCGAGCACGCCCGGGCGACCGGGCTCAACGGCCAGACCGTCCGCACCTCGCGGGGTGACGTCGTGGCCGGCGACGTCGTCGTCGCGACCCACTACCCCGTGCTCGACCGCGGCCTGTACTTCGCGCGGCTCGAGCCGGTGCGCGACCTGGTCGTCGCGGGCCCGGCGGCCGGGAACGCGGCACCCGAGGGCATGTTCCTCGACGCCGACACGCACCACTCCGTGCGCGCGTACACCGAACAGGGCACCCCGATGGTGATCGCCGGCGGCGAGCACTACCGCGTGGGCGCGCACGTCGACGTCGAACGCCGGTACCGGCGGCTCGCGGACTGGGCGGACGCGCACGCGGGCCTGCACCGCGTCACCCACCGCTGGTCCGCGCACGACATGTCCACGCCCGACCTGCTGCCCTACGTCGGCCGGTACCTGCCGGGGACGAAGAACCTGTGGGTGGCCACCGGGTTCGGCCAGTGGGGCATGACCGGCGGCACGGCCGCGGGCCACGTGCTGGCGGCGCGGATCCTCGGCGAGCCGCACCCGGCCGCGGACCTGTTCGACCCCAACCGCTTCGACGTCCGCTCGGTGCTCGGGGTGGCCCAGGACAACCTGACCGTCGCGAAGTACCTCGTCGGCGACCACCTCGCCGCGCTCTGGCGCTCCGAGAAGCTCGACGACCTCAAGCCGGGCGAGGCCGAGGTCGTGCGCGTGGGTGGCGAGCTCGTCGCGGCCCACCGCGACGACGCCGGCAAGCTGCACGCCGTCGGCGCGCACTGCACCCACCTGGGGTGCCTGGTTTCGTTCAACGACGCCGAGAAGACGTGGGACTGCCCGTGCCACGGCTCGCGCTTCGGGGTCGACGGCGAAGTGGTGCAGGGGCCGGCGGTCCGCCCGCTGCGCCGCGGGCCGGAATGAGCCGGCGGCGCCGCGCCGCCGGCTCGCCCGGCTAACCGGACGCGAGCCTCTTGCCCGCGTCGTAGAGCAGGTGCAGGGCGTCCGCCACGCCGACGGCGGTCAGCACCGTCGCCGCCAGCCGGGTCGCGCGCGGCGCGATCACCAGGCCCGCGGCCAGCCCGGTGCCGACCCAGACGTTCAGGCAGAACGGGCACGACACGAGCTCGCCGACCGCGTGCTCGACGTGTCCCTCGGCCGGGACGGACTCGTTCAGCTCGTCGTCCCCGGCCGGCTCCTCGTAGCGGGTGAACGGGGCACGCAGCGGGCTGGTGACGGCGTCCTTGGCCAGCAGACGGCTGGCCTTGAACGTCGCCGCGCCCAGCAGGAGCGTGTCGCCGGCGCCGAACCGCTGCGGCAACCGGGCCCCGACGGCGCGGCCGAGCAGCGTCAGCCCGCCCACCAGCGCGCTGTAGGCGCCCATCGCGACGACGTACCCGCCCAGCGGGCGGTCCTCGTCACCGGCGTAGCTGCGCTGGACCTGCTTCGCCTTTTCGGTGACTTCGTCGATGACGCTCATTCGTCCGCCGATCCGGGCTTCATCATCTTGCCCTGCTGCTTGGCCTTGGCCTGGTCCGGGAGGACGCGGGAGCCGGCCGCCTGGAGCTTGTTCTTGACCGCGCCGGGGACGATCTTGTCCTTCCCGGCCATCAGGGCTTCGTAGCCGGCTTCGGCGATTTCGGCCGGGCTGTCCTTGGCGCCGGCGGCGATCTTGGTGTCCGCCATGTCCGCGCGCTCGAAGAACTCCGTGTCGACCGGGCCGGGCAGCATCGCCGTGACGGTGACGCCCTTGTCCTTCACCTCGGCACGCAGGCCTTCGGAAAACGACGTCAGGAACGCCTTCGACGCGGCGTAAACCGCCTGGTAGGGCGCGGGCGACGTCCCGGCGATCGACGAGGTGAACAGCACCCGGCCGTGGCCGCGGCCGACCATGCCGGGCACGACCCGCTTGGTCAGGTCGACCGCCGAGCGGACGTTCAGGTCGACGACCGTCAGCTGGTCCTCCAGCCGGGTGTCCCCGGCGAACTCGCCGTTGATGCCGACGCCGGCGTTGACGGCCAGCGCTTCGACCGGGCGGTCCGCGAGCCGCCGGACCAGCTCTTCGACGCCGTCCGGGGCGGCGAGGTCGGTGCGGACCGCTTCGACCCGCGCGCCGCACGCGCGGACCTCGTCGGCAGCCGCGGCGAGCTCGGCGTCTTCGGCGGCCAGCACGAGGTCGAAGTCGTGCCGGGCGAACTGTTTCGCCAGCTCCAGCCCGATCCCGCTCGACGCGCCGGTGACGACGGCCCATGGCTTGGTTGCGGTGGTCATCCGTGCTCCTTCCGGTGCTTCCGTCGTCGGCTACCCGCCGCCGCGGGTGGCAATCATGGTTTCCCGGTACGCCGGGCGGGTATTTCGCGGCGGTGGGACGCACCAGACTCCGGCGCAGTGACCTGCGCGGCCCGGGCATCAAGCGCATCCGCCGCGGCCGCGGGTTCTCCTACGCCATGCCCGACGGCTCGCCGGTGACCGATGCCGAGCTGCTGGCCAGGATCAAGGACCTCGTCATCCCGCCGGCCTGGCGGAACGTGTGGATCTGCCCGTACCCGAACGGGCACGTCCAGGCGGTCGGCACCGACGACGCCGGGCGGCGCCAGTACCTCTACCACGAGCAGTGGCGGCGCGACCGCGACGAGGAGAAGCACGACCGCGTGCTGCAGATGGCCCGCCGGCTGCCGGCCTGGCGTTCGTCCGTGGCGTCCGATCTGACCGGTTCCGGTCTCACCCGCAAGCGGGTACTGGCGGCGGCGCTGCGCATGCTCGACCGGGGCATCTTCCGCACCGGCGGCGAGGAGTACGCGGAGGAGAACGGCACCCACGGCGTCGCGACGCTGCTGCGTTCGCACGCGTCCGTCCGCGGCGACGAATGCCGGTTCCGCTACGTCGCCAAGGGCGGGCTGGACCGGGAGGTGGCGATCTGCGACGCCGAGCTGGCGGCGGTGGTGAAGGCACTGCTGCGCAGCCGGTCCGGCAGCGACCGCCTGCTGGTCTACCGCGAGGGCGGCACGTGGCACGAGGTGCACGCGGCCGACGTCAACGAGCGGTTCAAGGAGCTGGCGGGCGAGGACTGCACGGCGAAGGACATGCGGACGTGGAACGCGACGGTGCTGGCGGCCGCGGCCTTCGCGGCGGCGGACCCGCCGACGTCCGAGACGGCCCGCAAGCGCGCGGAGGCGAAGGTGATGAAGGAGGTTTCGGCGGCGCTGGGCAACACCCCGGCGGTGTGCCGCTCGTCCTATGTGGACCCGCGGTTGGTGGAGGCGTACCGCGCCGAGAAGACGATCGCGCCGGCGTTGAAGCGCGCGGCGCGCTTGGACGGCGACGAGGCTCGGGCGGTGCTGGAGAGGGCGTGCGCGCGGTTGTTGAAGGCGTCGTGACGGTGTGGAGCGGAGGCAGGGTGGGATCCATCCGAACGTGTACTGGCAGCCGGCGGCGTGTGTCGGGGAACCTGGAGGAGATGACATCTTCGGCAGTCCGCTGGCGCGCCTCGATCGCCCTCACCGTGGGCGGCGAGGGGACGGTGTCGAGCATCGTCGAGTCCGACCACGGGAGTGAGGGCTCGGCGCGGGAGTGGATCGAACGGAAGCTGCCCCGGACGAGGTTCCCGGCGTGGATCCCGGCCGCCCGGCGGCGGGACGGGGTCGAGTTGTTCGGCCGGGTGGCGCGGGGGCGGGTGGTGACGGACTACCTGGTGCCCACTTGGGAGCCGGAGGGGGCGCCGGTTTGGCGGGCTGATCGAGCTGGGGATTCGGTGGAGTGGCGGCGGTGTTCGGCCGGCGAAGGCTGAGCTCCCCAGCCGAAGGCTGAGCTCCCCAGCCGGGAGCCGGGAGCCGGGAGCCGGGAGCCGGGAGCCGGGAGCCGGGAGCCGGGAGCCGGGAGCCGGGAGCGAGCCTGCCTCAGGCCGGGCCCACGTCCTTGCGCAGCAGGCAGAACTCGTTGCCCTCCGGGTCCTGCAGCACCACCCAGGACTCCTCGCCCGTCTGGCCGACGTCCGCCGGCCTGGCGCCCAGTTCCGTCAACCTGGCCAGTTCCGTTTCCTGGTCCACCCCCGCCGGGCTCACGTCCAGGTGGAGCGGGAGCTTGCCGCGGCGGGGGTGGTCCGTCTGGGCCAGGATCAGCGTCACCGCTCCCCCACCGAAGCGGCCGCCCGGCGGGCCCAGCTCCAGGCCGTCCGGCTCGTGGCCGATCACCTCGTAGCCGAGCACCGCGCACCAGAACTCCGCCAAGCGGTCCGGGTCGTGGCAGTCGAGCACCAGCTCGGTGATCCGGCAGGCCATCCGCTCACTTCCGTTCCGACTCCGCCACCGCCGCGGCTTCGTCGTCGTCCATCGCCTTCGTGTCCCGCGGCGGCAGGAACGGCTCTTCCTGGTCGTCCTCGCGGCCCGCCTCGATCGTGCGGCCGCGGGCCAGCTCCGCGTCCAGCTCGGCCCCCAGCAGGATCGCGAGGTTGGAGATCCACAACCATACAAGGAACACGATCACCCCGGCCAGCGAACCGTAGGTCTTGTTGTAGGAACCGAAGTTCGCGACGTACAGCGCGAACCCGGCCGATGCCAGCACCCAAAGCACCACCGCCAGCAGCCCACCCGGCGTCAGCCACTTAAAGCCCGGCAGCCGCACGTTCGGCCCCACCCAGTACAGCAACGCGAACGCCAGGCTCACCAGCAGCGCGATCACCGGCCACTTCGCGATCTCCCACACCAGCACGCCCGTCGAACCGAGGCCGATCAGGTCGCCGAGCCGGCGGGCCACCGAACCCGTCGCCACCACGCCCAGCGCGCACGCCGCCAGCAGCACCACGATCCCGACCGTCAACGCGATCCGCAGCGGGATCGTCTTCCACACCGGCCGGCCTTCCGGCATGCCGTAGATCGCGTTCGACGCCCGCATGAACGCGCCGATGTAGCCCGACGCCGACCACAGCGCGCCCAGCAGCCCGATGATCGCCAGCGGGCCGGCCAGGCTGCGCGAGCCCGTCAGCTCCTTGATCGCGCCGACGAGGATGTCCTTGCCCTGGCCCGGCACCACCTGGTTGACGTTGTCGATCACGGTCTGGATCTTGTCCGGCCCGAGCAGGCCGAGGATGGCGGTGAGCACGATGATGCCCGGGAACAGCGACAGGACGCCGTAGTAGGTGAGCGCCGCGGCCCAGTCGGTCAGGTTGTCGCGGTTGAACTGCTTGAACGTCCGCTTGAGCGCCGCACCCCACGACCGCTTCGACAGCTCTCCCGGTCCTTCGGGTTCTTTCCCGTGTCTGGCCACCAGCACACCTCCTGCTCCGTCCCGGCGGGCATACCCCGTCCGGGAGTGGGTATGCCTGTTTCGTCACCCGAACCAGGAGGAAGCCGTGCCCGAGGTAAGCCGCGTGATCGACGTACCGCCCGATGCCGTGTACGCGGTGCTCGCCGACGGCTGGCTGTACGCCGGCTGGGTGGTGGGCAGCTCCCACATCCGCGACGTCGACGAGGACTGGCCCGCGGTCGGGTCCCGCATCCACCACAGCGTGGGCCCGTGGCCGGTGCACATCCAGGACGTGACGGTGGTCCGCGCGGTCGAGCCGGGCTTGTCGTTGTCCTTGGAGGCCCGCGGCTGGCCCTTGGGCGCGGCCGCGGTGGGCTTGACGCTCGTCCCCCACGGCGACGGGCAGACGCTGGTCCGGATGACCGAGCACATCATCCGCGGACCCGGCAAGGTGCTCCCGGAGGCGATCCAGGCGCTGATCGCGAAGCCGCGCAACACCGAGTCCCTGGCCCGCCTGGCCGACCTGGCCACCGGCAAGCACACCCGCGCCCGGCACGGCCACCCGAGCCCCTAGCGAACCGGCCACTCCGAACGGCGGCCGGCGTACCAGGAGGGTCGGCTCGCGTGCCCGAAAGGTCGACACGCGTGATTGAAGGGTCGACACGCGTCTGGAGTTGCCCCGGTGAGGCGGACACGGGGTTTTCAGGCAGCTGGGGCTTGAGCGTAGTGGTTGGTTCGGGTTTCGGTTGGGGTGTGGTGGCCGACTGTGGAGTGCAGTCGGTGGTGGTTGTAGTAGCGCAGCCAGGTGAACA
>NZ_JBSGBQ010000045.1:0-69550 GCF_053601335.1 Amycolatopsis sp. NPDC004747
GGGGGCGCCCCGCGGGCCCCCCCCGCGGCGGGGGGGGCCGCCGGGGTGGTGGGGGGGGGGGGGGGGGGGGGCCGGGGGGCGCCCCCCCCGGCCCGGGGCGGAGCCCCGGTTGTTCCAGTGGGTTGTTCGGGGTGGGGACGCACCCGGTGGATGAGTTCGTGCACGGTCGCGTCCGCCAGGCGGTACCGGACCACGCGGCCGGTGCGTTGCGGGGTGACCAGGCCGTGCGCCCGCAGCAGCCGCAGGGCCTGCGACACCGCGGTGTCGGTCATGCCGGCGGCCGCGGCGAGGTCGGTGACGCTGATCTCGCGGGCGTAGTGGATGCAGACCAGCAGCGTGAGCCGGGAGGGGTCGGCGACCACGGCGAAGCGCCGGGCCCATTCGTCGATGACGGCGCGGTCGCCCAGTCCTTCGACCGCCGCCGCGATGCGTTCCGGGTCGATCGGCTTGCGGTCGGTGCTCACCCCCGGATGATTCCACCCGTGGCGCGGGCGGACCACCGGTGGTCTGGGTCACGTCGCGCTTGACGCTCGCCGTCTCGCGGGTGAGTCTTAAGACAGTTGTCATAGTCGAGGAGCCCGGATGACCGACGTCGAAGCCCAGGTCCGTTCGAAGACCATCACGTGGCAGGACCCGCTGGAGTCGGCTCGGCTGGGCGCGACGATGTCCGGCCTGGAGTACATGCGGGCGATCGCCGAGGGCCGCGTCCCGCCGGCACCGATCTCGGCGCACTTCGGCCTGCGCTGGGAAAGCATCGAACCGGGCGAGGTGGTCGCGGTGGCCGAGCCGGACGAGTCGCTGTACAACCCGATCGGCATGGTCCACGGCGGCGTGGCGGCGACGATGCTGGACTCGGTGGTCGGCTGCGCGGTCCACACGACGCTCCCGGCCGGCGTGGGTTATGCGTCGGTGGAGCTGAAGGTGAGCTACCTGCGCGCGATCCACGCGGGCCGCGGCGAAATCCGCGCCACGGGCCGCGTGGTGAAGGAGGGCTCGCGGATCGCGTTCGCCGAGGGGGAGATCCGCGACGCCGAGGGGAAGCTGCTGGCCACGGCGTCGGGGACCTGCGTCATCACGCGCTGAGCGGCTGCTTGACGTCCCAGTGCTCGACGAGCAGGCCGTCCTCGACGCGCAGGATGTCGACGACGGCCGTCCCGGCCACGTGCAGGTGCGCGACGACGAGGTCGTCCTCGGCGACGACGTGCTTGATCTCCGCGGTCGCGCCGGCCAGTGGCGAGTTCTTCACCGCGTCGGTGAACGCCTCGCGGCCGGAGGGCAGCCCGGGGCTGTGGGTGACGAAATCGGGGTGCAGCGCGGCCTTGGCGGCGTCGAAGTCCTTGTGCACGAACAGGTTCTCCAGGCATTCGACGACGATCATGCGGTTCTTCGCGGATTCGCTCATGCCGCCGATGGTCGGCCGTCCGGGCGGCGGTGTCGATTACGCCGGAGGTAATCGGCGCGGCGGCCGGACCCGCCGGGCGCGGATCGCGTCGCCGCCGCTGCACCTCGGCCGGGTGCCGCCGGAGCCGGCGGAAGTGCTCGTGCGCGCGGCGTACCGGATCGTCTGGTGCACGCAGCTGACCGTCGGCCGGGGGCGAGGCCTGGCGGGCCGCACCGGGCTCAGTCCCAGGTGATCGGGAGCCGGTCGATGCCGTAGATCGGGTGCGCGTGCCGGAACGGCAATTCGCTCGTGGGGACGGCGAGCCGGAGCGCGGGCAGGCGCCGCAGCAGCGCGGTCAGCGCGACGCGGAGTTCGAGGCGGGCGAGGTGGTGGCCGAGGCACAGGTGCTCGCCGTGTCCGAAGGCGAGGTGGTGGTTGGGACTGCGGGCGAGGTCCACCCGGTCCGGATCGGCGAACTCGCACGAGTCGCGGTTGGCGATGTCGGCGGCGGCGATGACACCTTCGCCGGCGCGGATGGTGACGCCGCCGAGTTCCACGTCGGCGGTGGCGACGCGGCGGCGGCCGAGGTGGGTGATCGTGAGCAGCCGCAGCAGTTCGTCGACCGCGGTCGCCGGGGCGCCGCTCCGGAAGACCTCCGCGTGCTCGGGGTTGTCGAGCAGGAACGCGGTGGCGAGGGCGAGCTGGTTGGCGGTGGTTTCGTGGCCGGCGACCAGCAGCAGGATCGCCGTGGCCACGGCGTCGGCCCGCGAGAGCGCACCGGTGGCGATCTGCTCGGCGCTCAGCCGGCCCAGCAGGTCGTCGGTGGGGTGCGTGCTTCGCCGGTGCAGCAGGGTGCCGAGGTAGCGGGCGAGCTCCGCGGTGGCGGCCCGGTTGGCCTCGCCGCCGGCCGAGTCGTCCAGCATCGCGCGGGCGCGGTCTTCGAAGAAGGCGTGGTCTTCGTAGGGCACGCCGAGCAGTTCGCTGATGACGATGGACGGCAACGGCAGCGCGAACCGGCTGACCAGGTCGGCGGGCCGGGGCCCGGCGGCCAGCTCGTCCAGCAGGGCGGCGGCGGTGCGCTCGATCGCCGGCCGCAGCGCCTCGACGCGGCGCACGGTGAATTCGCCGATGAGCATCCGCCGGAGCCGGGTGTGCTCGGGGCCGTCCATGGAGATGAACGAGCCGCGGCCGCTCCGCCGTCCCCGGCTCGCCGGGCCGCGCGCGGGGTAGCCGGGCCGGGTGGGGTCGACGCTGAACCGGCGATCGGCGAGCACCGCGCGGACGTCCGCGTACCGGGTGAGCAGCCACGGCGTGCTGCCGTCCCAGATCCGGACGCGGGTGATCGGGGCGTCGCGTTGCAGCTCGGCCAGCCGGGGCGGCGGCGTGTACGGGCATGCGCGGGGCAGCGGGAAGGTGTCGGTCATGGCTTCTCCTTCGCGGCCGGCTGGTCGGCGAGGCGCTCGAGCAGGGGAGCGGCCAGCCGGAGCACCCCACGCTCGGTTTCGCCGAGCGCGCCGAACGCGGCGGCCAGCCAGGCGTCGCGCTCGCGCATGTCGGCTTCCAGGGCGGCCGCCCCCGGCTCGGTGAGGTCGAGGACGACGCTGCGTCCGTCGTCTTCGTTGGGGGACCGGCTGATCAGCCCTTCGGCTTCCAGTTCGGTGAACACCTTCGTCAGCGCCTGCGGCCGCTGCGCGTCGGCGGCGGCGATCTCGCCGGGGCTGCTGGCACCGTGCCGGGAGAGGTAACCCAGCACGCCCACCTTGGCGGGGCTCAACGCTCCCGCGGAACGGCTACCGCGCAGGCGCCGCGCGAGCCGGAGCACGCTCCGGCGAACCGCCTGCACGGTTTCCTCATCGTCCATGAGTTAGTACTATATTCAGTACTAACTCATGGACGCAAACGACTCCCTGTCGAAATATAGTCAGCCTATTGTTACTTCTTCGGGGAGGTGGCGACTCAGGCGGCGCCGACGCGGCGGTCGAACACCAGCCCTTCCGCCGCGCTCAGCCCCACGCTGATCGCCCCGGTCAGCACCGCTTCTTCGCCCAGTTCGCCCTGCACCACCTTCGGGACCAACGGCGTGAACGCGCGCAACGCCCGGTCGATCGGCTCCAGCAGCAGGTCCGCCGCCGTGCCCATGCCGCCGCCCAGGACGATCAGTTCCGGGTCGATCACCGCCGCCACCGAGGCCACCGTGTACGCCAACCGGTCGGCCTCCGCCGCCAGTGCCTGCTGGGCCAGCTCGTCGCCTTCGCGGGCCATCCGGAACACCTCGCGGGCCGATTTCGCCGTGCCGAGGCCGAGTTCCCGGGCGCCCTGGACGACCGACTGGGCCGCCGTCGCCTCTTCGAGGTGGCCGCGGGCCGGCGGGGTGGTGGGCTCGTCGGCCGCGCGCGTGCGGCCGTACGGGAGGTAGCCGATCTCGCCCGCCGCGCCGGTCGCGCCGCGGAACACCCGGCCGTCGACCATCAGGCCCATGCCGACGCCGGTGCCGATCGTGATGCAGCCGAACACCGACGCCCCGCGCGCGGCGCCGCTCTCCCACTCGCCGACGGCGGTCAGGTTCGCGTCGTTCTCCACCATCAGGTCCGGGCCCAGCGCCGCTTCGAGGTCGTCGATCAGGCCCGCGCGGCCCCAGCCCGGCAGGTTCGGCGCGTGCCGGAAGCACCGCTTCTCCGGATCGGCGACGCCGGGGGAGCCGACCACGCGGACAACGATGTCGCCCGCCGAAAGCCCGGCCTCCGCGACCGCCGCGGCCGCGATCTTCCCGACCGCCGTCACCAGCGCCGCCCCGGACCGGGCCGTGTTGCGCTCGTCGCGGCGGGCCACCAGCGTGCGGCCGAGGTCCGACACCGCGACCCGCAGGTGCTCGCGGCCGATGTCGACGCCGAGCACGTACCCCGCGGTCGGGTCGGCCTCGTAGAGCACGGCCGAACGCCCGGTGCCGGTGGACGTCTGCCCGGTCGGGCGCGCCAGCCCGGCGGCTTCCAAGGCCAGCAGCGCCTGGCTGACCGTCGGCTTCGACAGCCCGGTGTCCTTCGCGACCTGCGGCCGGGTCGCCGGCCCGCCGCGGCGCAGCAGGTCGAGCACCGCCCGCTGGTTGATCTTGCGCATCCCGGCGGGGGTACCGACCGTGGGGATTTCTACGCCGGCCACCCGTGCCCGCCTCCTGTCGTCCTCGTGCTGCCTGCCACGCTAGCCGTCCCGCCCCGGGCGGTGCCGGAATACCCGAACTCCGCGGCCCGTTGAGCGGAGCATGAGCACTCCGGGACGCGGCCGGGTCCGCGTGGCACAGGGCGCGAAGCGGGTGCGGGTGTTCCTCGGCGGGCAGGTCGTCGCGGACACGGTGCACCCCCTCCTGGTGTGGGAAGTTCCGTACTACCCCACGTACTACATCCCGCGCGCGGACGTCGTGAGCGGCGTTCTCACCCCCTCCGGCCGGACGGCGCACTCGCCGAGCCGCGGAGAAGCTGTTCTGTCGACGATAAAGGGTGCCGCGGCCGAGGCGGTGGACGGCGCGCTGGAGTACCCGGATTCGCCCATCGAGGAGCTCCGGGGCCACGTCCGGTTCGAGTTCGGCGCGTTCGACTGGTTCGAAGAAGACGAGCAGATCTTCACCCACCCGCGTGACCCGGGGGTCCGCGTCGACATCCTCCCGAGCTCGCGGCACGTGCGCATCGAGGTCGACGGCGTCACGGTGGCCGATTCGGTCCGCCCGCACCTGCTGTTCGAGACCGGCCTGCCGACCCGGTACTACCTGCCCCGCGTGGACGTCCGGATGGACCTGCTGGCGAAGATCGACGTCGTGACGCACTGCCCGTACAAGGGCGCCGCCGAGCACTTCGACGTGGCCGGGCACGAGGACCTCGCCTGGAGCTACCCGACGCCGCTGCCCGAGAGCACCCGGGCCGCGGGGCTGGTGGCGTTCCTCGACGAGAAGGTGGACGTCTACGTGGACGGCGTGCTGCAGGAACGCCCGAAGACCAAGTTCGCCTGACCCGTCAGGCCGCGTGCCGGCCGTGGGCCTGCCGCCGGAACGGGCGGGGACGCGGCCGCCCGGTCGCCGGGGTGTCCACAGTGGATCCCGTCGTCGCCGCGCCGTCGTCGGCGGTGGCCGCCGGGAGCGGGGCGCCCTGGTTGCGGTGATCCCGGTGCACCGCGTACAGCAGTGCCAGCCCGAGGACCACGAGCAGGTGCGTCGACAGCCGGGACAGCGTCACCTGGCCCGCGGCCAGGTCGCCCGCCGACAGCACCAGCAGCACGCCGACGAACCCCGTCAGCAGTGGCAGCTGGCCGCCCGCCGTCCGGGGGAGGAGGGCCGCCGTCAGCAGGCCGATGCCCACCGCGAGGTTCCACGCGCCGGACTCGTGGCCGAGGTGGATGCCGCCGTGGGCCGTGTCGAGCAGCTCGGCGAAGGCCAGTCCGAGCTGGGCGATCGCCACCACCGCCAGTGCGATCCGCCGTCCCCAGCGCTCGCCCGAGGGGGCCGGCGTGCGCTCGAGGATCGCCGCGGTCAGGTCCGGCACCGGCGGCGCCGGGCGCAGCAGCATCGCGCGCCGCAGGCGTTCCGCGCCCGCGAGCCACTCCCGGCAGGCCGCGCAGGACGCCAGGTGCTCGTCGGGTGAAACCGGCTCGGCTTCGCCGTCCAGTCGCGCCGATAGAGCTTCACGGCAGTCCTCACACCTCATGGTCCATTAGTCGGACGGCGGATCCGCAAAGTTCCCGGTCACTGCTACTCCGCCTTCCTCCCCGCCACCACCCTCAACGGAGGCGCTTCGCGCCGCTGTATGTTTCCGGATCATGACCCACCGTGAGGACGACGACCGCGTCACGGCCCTGGCCTTGTCCGCCGGCCGCGGCGACCGCCGGGCGCTGGAGGCGTGGGTCCGCGCCACCCAGGCCGACGTCTGGCGCTTCCTCGCCCACCTCACCGACGTCGCGGCCGCCGACGACCTGACCCAGGAGACCTACCTTCGCGCCTTCGGCAGCCTTCGCCGCTTCGCCGGACGCTCGTCGTCGCGGACTTGGCTGCTCTCGATCGCGCGCCGGGTCGTCATCGACCAGATCCGGGCCGCCGGCGCCCGGCCGAAGATCGCCGACACCGACTGGGAAGCCGCCGCCGAGCGCACCCGCGATCCCGCTGCCGGCTTCGAGGAACTCGTCGAACTGCGCCTGCTGCTCGACGGGCTGGACCCGGACCGGCGCGAGGTGCTCGTGCTGACCCAGGTGCTCGGGCTGTCCTACGCCGAGGCGGCCGACGTCTGCGGCTGCCCCGTTGGCACCGTCCGCTCCCGCGTCGCCCGCGCCCGGGAGGACCTGATCGAGGCCCGGCGTGCCCGCGGGGCCGGCTGAACCAGCCCGCTGGGCCGTCCGGCGCTGTGGCGGGGCACACATTCGGCGGCTTCCGCTGTCATCTCGTCACAGAGATGGGGGAACCCGGCTACGCCGCGTTGACGTCGTGTCAAGGGGTCCTTAGCGTGGCGCGCACCCCGCCACCTCCCAGCAAGGGATTCCCGATGGCCAGTCCCACCACCGAACAGCCCGAGCCAGGGCAGGTCGGGCGCCGGCGTTTCCTGACCTACCTGGTCGCCGCGCCCACGCTGACCGTCGCCACGAAGCTCACCGCCGACGCCGTCGCCCCGGCCCGCGCCGAAGCCGTCGTCCCGACCCTGCCGCAGCCGGCCGAAATCCTCGACCTCGGGGACGTCCTGACGCTGTCGTGCGCGCCGACCGCCGGGATGCTGGTGCTCGAGATGACGGCCGACGGCCGGGCGCGGCTGCAGCTGCCGCGCGCCGAGGTCGGCCAGGGCATCACGACCGCGACCGCGATGCTCGTCGCCGAAGAGCTGGACCTCCCGCTCGACCGCGTCGACGTCGTGCTCTCCGACGCCCGCACCGAGCTGCTGTTCAACCAGCTGACCGGCGGGTCCAACACGATGCGCTCGCTCTACGACCCGGTCCGCGCCACCGCGGCGACCGCACGCGCCCGGATGGTCGCCGCGGCCGCGGCGCAGTGGGGGACCGGCGCCTCGCGACTGTCCACACGCGACGGTGCGGTGTGGGCGCCCGACGGCCGCAGCGCCTCCTACGGCACCCTCGCCGGGCCGGCGTCGCGCACGGACCTGACCACCGGGGCGATCGCGCCGAAAGCCGAGTCGGCGCACACGCTCGTCGGGACGCCGACCTCGCGCAAGGACGCCCGCGCGATGGTCACCGGCAAGCAGGTCTACACGCTCGACCTCGACGTCCCCGGCGCGAACCCGGTGATGGTGCGCCGGCCGCCGACCATCAACGGCACCGTGCGCAAGGTCAACAACGAGGCCGCCGTCCGCGCCATGCCGGGGATCATCGACATCGCCGTGGTGCCGACCGGGGTCGCGGTGATGGCCGAGACGTTCGGCCAGGCCCTCGACGGCAAGAACGCCCTCGACGTCACCTGGGGCCCGGGCACGGTCGACGGCGAGGACGACGAAAGCATCAAGAAGAAGCTGCGGGCCGCCGCGCTGCCGTTCGTGGTGCCGCCGCTGCTGACCCAGTACGTCGACGGCGAATTCGACTTCGCCTTCGCCAGCCACGCGCCGATGGAGTCGAACTCCGCGGTCGCCGACGTCCGCGAGGACAGCGCGACCATCTGGGCCGGGCTGAAGTCGCCGATCGTGGCCAAGCAGACCATCGCGCAGGAGCTGGGCCTGCCGGAGAACAAGGTCACCGTGCACGTCCAGCAGGGCGGCGGGTCCTTCGGCCGCCGGCTGTTCTTCGACGCGGCGCTGGAAGCCGCGCGCATCTCGAAGGCGATGAAGAAGCCGGTCCGGCTGATGTGGAGCCGGATCGACGACATGCGCCACGGCCGGGCGCGCGCGGCGAGCTACCACCGGATCCGCGCGACCTTCGCGCTCGGGCAGGTGCTGACGTTCGAGCACCGCGTGGCGAGCGTCGAAACCGACTGGAGCCACGGGCTCGGCGAGATCCTCACCGCGTTCGCGGCGAAGCTGCCCGTCGGTGGCAACCTGAGCTTCGCGCAGACGGTGTTCCTGCTGACCGTGAAGTCGCCGTACAACTTCGGCGTCACGACGCAGCTGCTGAACGAGGTGCCGGTGAAGTTCCACACCTCGGCGTGGCGGTCGGTCTACTCGGCGAACACCCGCGGCGCCGAAGAGATCATGGTCGACGAGATCGCCGCGAAGCTGGGCAAGGACCCGATGGCCTTCCGCCGCGAGTTCATCAAGGAACCGAGGCAGCGCGCGGTGCTCGACAAGGTCGCCGAGCTCGGCGAATGGGGCAAGAAGATGCCGGCCGGGTTCGCGCAGGGCATTGCCGTGCACGGCGAGTACAAGTCCTACACCGCGTGCCTGGTCGAGCTGGACGCGCGCGACCCGAAGCACCCGCGCGTCACGAAGGCGACCATCGCGGTGGACGTCGGCAAGCCGGTGAACCCGCGCGGCATCCAGGCGCAGATGCTCGGCGGCCTGACCGACGCGATCTCGACGACGCTCACCGCGGGCCTGCACATCGACAAGGGCCTGCCGCTGGAAGGCAGCTACTCGCAGTTCCACTACGCGCGGCAGAAGAACTCGCCGACGGACGTCACCGTGCACGTCATGCCGGCCGCCGGCGCGGACATCGGCGGCGCGGGTGAACTCGGCCTGCCGGCCCCGGTCGGCGCGATCGCCAACGCCTACGCCCGGGCGACCGGGATCAAGCCCCGCAGCTTCCCGATCACCTTCCCGGTCGACTTCGACCCGTTCCCGCGCTGAGGAGAGTCACCGTGCCGAACTACACCTTCGTGGTGAACGGGCAGACCGTCACCGTCGACGCGCCCGCCGACCTGCCGATGCTGTGGGCGTTGCGCGACAAGCTGAAGGTCCGCGGGCCGAAGTACGGCTGCGGCATCAACGTCTGCAAGGCCTGCACCAGCCACCTCGACGGCGAGGCGTTCAACCCGTGCGTCACGCCGGTGTCGGAGTGCGCCGGGCGCGAGGTCACCACGATCGAGGGGCTGGCCGACGGCGACGAGCTGCACCCGGTCCAGGAGGCCTGGCTCGAGCAGGACGTCGCCCAGTGCGGCTACTGCCAGCCCGGCCAGATCATGGCGGCGGTCGCACTGCTGAAGAAGACGAAGAACCCGACGGACGCCGACATCGACGCCATCCAGAACGTCTGCCGCTGCGGCACCTACTTCCGGATCCGGGAGGCGATCAAGAGCGCGGCCGCCAAGATGGCCTGACGCGGATGCGGAGGTTCCACAAAAGAACCTCCGCATCCGCGGTTCTTGTAGCAAGTTCACCCGAACGTGGTGGTCCCGTTCGGGTTAGATGTCGGTCTCGGACCTCGACGAGGAGGCCGGGGACCGGAGGCCACCATGCACTACCAGGCGCTTCTGTCCGACGGGCGCGCGCCGCGCGTCGCCGTCCTCGCCGCCGAGGTCGAGCGGAAGCTGCCGGAACTGGTCGAGAGCACCGTGCGGCAGATCCGCGCCGAGATGCCGGTGTACGCGGACGCCCGGTTCGTCACCCACGCCGAGCTGCGGAACTCGGTCCGGGCCAACCTCGAGCACGTGATGCTGACCTTGCGTGGTTCGGACGTCCCCGACCTGTCGCAGGCCCGCGCGACCGGCCGGGCCCGGGCCCTGCAGGGTGCGCCGCTGCCGGAGCTGCTGCGGGCCTACCGGATCGGGCTCACCGAGGTCTGGCACCGGTTCGTCGAGCTGACCGCCGGCACGCAGGACCTCGCCGGGCTGGTCGCCGCGACGACGGCGATCTGGGCGCTGATCGACGACCTCGCCGAGGCCCTGACGACGGCCTACCGCGACACGACGGCGGAAGTCATGGTGGCGCACCAGAACCGGCGTTCGGCGCTGGTGGAGGCGCTGTTCGCGGGCGGCACCGCGACCGAGGGCACGCTGTGGGACATCGCGCGCGTGCTCGACCTGTCCCTGGACGGCACGTTCGTCGTGGTGGCCGCGGAAACCCCGCGGCTGGGCCAGGAACCGCTGCCGCAGGTCGAAGCCCGGCTGCGCGCGCGGCAGCACGCGTCGGCGTGGCGGCTCACCCCGGACCTGCAGGTCGGCGTGGTCTCCCTGCGCGATCCGGCCGCGGCCGCGGCGATCGTCGACCTGGTCCGCGAGCACCCGGTGGGCCGGGTCGGGATGAGCCCGGTGTTCACCGGCCTCGGCAACACCGCCCGTGCCCTGCACCTGGCGCGGGTGGCGCTGTCGAGCATGACGCCGGGGACGCCGGGGCTGGTGCAGTTCACCGAGTCCCCGCTGGCCGGGCTGGTGGCGAGCGCGCCGGAGGCGTCGGTGCAGCTGGCCCACCACGTGCTCCAGCCGGTCCTGGACCTCCCGGGCGACGACCGCAACGTGCTCCTGCTGACGCTGCGCGCGTGGTTCGACTGCCAGGGTTCGACGAAGCTGACGTCGGAGCGGATGTTCTGCCACCCCAACACGATCCGCCACCGCCTCAAGCGGATCACGGAGGAACTGGGCCGCTCGCTGACGAACCCGGCCGACATCGCCGAGCTGGGCGCGGCCCTGCGGGCGCTGAACCTCTTCCCGGAGGCGACCCACCTGCCGGCACCGCGTTAGCGCCCGCCCGGCGGTGCTCGTAGCGTCTGAGCCCTCCGAACGATGGCGGGGTCGAAATGTCAGTCCGGCAGCAGAGCGAGCAAAGCGGCGACAACGCGCAGCCGGCCGCGGTGACGAATTCCGTCGTCGCGCCCGCCGTGTCCGGCACCGTGCTGCAGGTGCACACGATCAACGGCGGTCTCCACCACCATCCGGTCGCCGCGGCGCGTCCGGTGCCGCGGCAGCTGCCGCCGGCGCCGGCCGGGTTCGTCGGCCGCGCCGGCCAGCTGGCCGAACTCGACCACCGCGGGCCGGCCTCGCCCGCCGGCACCTCGCCGCCCGCGCACCCGACGGGCCGAACGCCGATGATTTCCGCGATCAGCGGCGCCGGGGGGATCGGCAAGAGCTGGCTGGCGCTGACCTGGGCGCACCGCAGTCTGGACCGGTTCCCGGACGGGCAGCTGTTCGCCGACCTGCGCGGCTACAGCCCCACCGAGTCACCGGCTCGGCCGTTCGACGTGCTGGGCGAGTTCCTCGACGCCCTCGGCGTCGACCACGACCGCCGGCCCGCGGACCTGAACCGGCGGGCCGGCCTCTACCGGAGCCTGGTCGCGGACAAGCGGATGCTTGTGGTGCTGGACAACGCCGCCGAAGCCGACCAGGTCGTCCCGCTCCTGCCCGGAGGGCAGCACTGCCGGGTGCTGGTGGCCGGCCGCGACCGCCTCCACGGGCTCGTCGCCCGGCACGGTGCCCGGCCCGTGCACCTGGACGTCTTCACCGGCGCGGAAGCGCGCACCGTGCTCGCGGCGGCCCTCGCTCCCGGCCGCGCCGCCGACGAGCAGGCGATCGCGGAGCTGGTCGGCCTGTGCGGCGGGTTCCCCCTGGCGCTGGGTCTGGTCGCGGCCCGGGTGGCGGCCACGCCCCGGCTGCCCCTGCGCGAAACGGCCGCCGAACTGCGTGACCTCGGCCTGGCCGCGTTGGACTCGGCGGAGCCGACCGCGAGCCTGCCCGCCGTGCTGTCCTGGTCCCTGCGCCGGCTCGACGATCGGCAGCGCCGGGTCTTCGCGCTGCTGGGTGTCATGCCGGGGCCCGATATCGGCCTGCTCGCCGCCACGCACCTCACCGGCCTGCCGAAGCGAGAGGCGCAGTTGCTGCTGCGCGCCCTCGCGGACGCCTCCCTCGTCGACCGCGTTCCCGGCGGCCGGTACGGCATGCACGACCTCGTCCGCGGCTACGCGACCAGCGTGGCGGACGAAATGCCCGCGGAAACGACGGAGGCGGCGCTGCGGCGGGTCCTCGCCTTCTACACCTACACCGCGCACACCGCGGACATCTTCTTGGACGCCCACCGCGACCACCCCCGGATCGAGCCGCCCGACGACGGCGCCGACGTCCCCCAGTGGCCCGACACCGCGACGGCGATGGCCTGGTTCGAGACCGAGCACGCCTGCCTGCTGGCCGCTCAACGCGCCGCCGGTGTCCGCCGCTGTCACGACACCGTCTGGCAGCTGGCCTGGTGCCTGGACACGTTCCACTACCGGTTGGGCCTCCGGCACGATCGGCTGGCCGTGTGGCAGGCCGCGGCCGAAGCCACGGCCCACCTCGCGGACGTCACCGTTCGCATCCGCGCCCACCGGTTCCTCGGCCGCGCCCATTCCGCGCTGGAGCACCACCGGGACGCCATCTCCTGCCTGGACCACGCGCTCGGTCTCGCCGAAACGCACCACGCGCGCAAGCAGCAGGGCCTGACCCACCGGACGCTCGCCTACGCGTGGGCCAACCGCGGGGACGACGAGCGGGCGGGCGAGCACGACCGCAAGGCCCTGGCCATCTTCCGCGAGCTCGGTGAACCCCTCTTCGAAGCCGAAGCGCTCAACTCGCTGGCCTGTCAAACCGCGGGCCTGGGCGAGACCGGGACGGCCCGAAGCCACTGCCAGGCCGCGCTCGCGCTGTGGCGGCAGAACGACGACCCGTACGGCGAAGCGATTTCGCTGACGCTGCTCGCAAACCTGGACCATCGCGACGGTCTCCACGCCGACGCGGTCACCCGCTACCGCCAAGCCCTCGATCTGTTCCACGACCTGAGGTACGTCTACGCGATCGCCGATGTCCTCGACAACCTGGGCCGCGCGCACCGCGCGCTCGGCCAGGTGGCGGCGGCCGGTGAGGTGTGGCGGGAGGCGCTGCGGCTGTACCGGGAGCAAGGCCGAGCCGATTCCGAGGCCGGCGTCCAACGCCAGCTCGACGAGCTCGGCGCCGAGCCGGCTCGTGCCGTCGAGCAGCTGCCCCGGTGAGGCGTACTCCGATCGTGTCCGCGGCAACCCGAGGCGGCGGAATTGTCGGTGCTCACCGGTAGTGTGGAAAACGGGGGGCGCCCCGCGGCCGGGTGGGCTCAGGCGTCCGCGACTGATTGCCGTCCGGCGGCGCACGGGGCCAGCAGCTCGCGGGTACGGGCCTGGTCCTCCGCCGTGCCGAACGGCATCAGCAGCAGCTCCGTCGCGCCCGCGTCTTCGAGGGATTTCACCTGGCGCCGCACGGTTTCCTCGTCGCCGACGAGTGCGGTGTCCGAGACTCGCTCGTGGCCTTCGCGGTCGAGGATCGCCCGGTACGCCGGGATGTTCGCCGCTCCGCCGTAGGTCTCCTCCACCCACGCGCGGCGTTCGTCCACTTCGGACGTGACGCAGACCAGCTGGCCGGCGACCACGCGGGACGGGGTCCCGAGCGTCGGCACCACGAACTCGCCGATCGCCCGCGGGCCGGCGAACGACGTGATCACGCCGTCGGCCAGCTCGCCCGCCAGCCGCGTCGTCCGCGGGCTCACCGAGCCGAGCAGCACCGCGGGCCGCTGCGCGCCAGGGGTGTTCAACCCGGCCGCGGCGGTCAGCGACTCGCCGTGGACGTCCGCCTTTTCCCCGCGCAGCAAGGGGTGCAGCGCCTGGAGGTACTCGCGCAGGTGGCGGACCGGGCGGTCGTAGGAGTACCCGAACTCGCCTTCGACGATGAACCGGTGGCTCAACCCGAGGCCGAGGTGGACGGGCACGCCGGCCGCCGCCTGGACCGTCAGCGCCTGCGCGGCCATGGTGATCGGGTGCCGCGAGTACGTCGGGACGACGCACGTGCCCAGCCCGAGGCCGGGTGCGGCCGCGGCGAGCGCGGGCAGCGCCGTGAGCGCGTCCCAGCCGCCGCGCTGGGCCACCCAGAGCGTGCCGTACCCGAGCTTCGCCGCTTCGCGGGCTTGAGCCGTCATGGCGTCGAAGCCGACGCCGAGTTCGTCGATCAGGATTCCGGTGCGCATGGGGACCTTCCGTCGATCAGTAGGCGCGTTCGAGTTGTTTCCGGTCGAGGGCGACGGCTTCGGAGAACAGCGTCAGCGCCCGCGGCGCCACCGCGCGCAGCTGCCTCGTCGACACGGCGAGCGGTTCGAAGGCGTGCGCGACGACGTCGGCGATCAGGGCGGGTTCGGGCGGGGGAGTGCGGCCGAGGAAGCCGTGCAGGACGGCCTGGAAGGCGACGACGAGTTCGCGGACCGGCCGGTCGGTGCGCAGCAGGTCGTTCGCGGCCAGCAGTTCGAGGTATTCGACGAAGGCTTCCGCGTGCCGCGGGTCCAGCTTGCCGTGCAGCTTCGGGAGCAGCTTGCCGAGCGTCTCGGCGTCGTCGGCGTAACCGGCCCGCAGCAGCGGACGGCCCAGCACGTTGGCGTACTGGAGTTCGGTCAGCCGCGAAAGCCGCACCGCGAGCGGGTCCGCCGCGATCGCCGCCACGAGGTCTTCGAGCGCCCGGACGGATTCGCGCAGCAGCACGGCGAGGAACAGCTCTTCGCGGTTCTTCCAGTGCAGGTAGACGGTGCCCTTGCCGACGCCGGCCCGCTCGGCGACGTCTTCGATGGTCGTGCGCCGGTAGCCGGCGCGCAGGAGCAGGCCGGCGGCGGCGTCGAGGATGCGCTCGGCCCGCTCGGCGCGGTCTTCGGCAGGAGGCACGCTGTCATCGTATGACCAAATAAGAAATCTGGTCAAATGTGTCTACAGGTGTGGACGTCACCTCCGTGGTGTCACGGGCGCCCAGCCGGCTCAGGAGTCGGACGAACGCTTCCAGAGGTTGATGTCCGCGTCGGTCGCGTGGCCGTCGATCTCGGTCAGCTCCTCGGAGGAGAACTCGAGGTTGCCCAGCGCGCCCACGTTGTCCTCCAGCTGCCCGACGCTGCTCGCCCCGATCAGCACCGACGTCACCCGGTGGTCGCGCAACGCCCAGGCCAGCGCCAGCTGGGCCAGCGTCTGCCCGCGGCGGCCGGCGATGTCGTTCAGCGCGCGGACCCGGCCCAGCCGGTTCTCGTCGAGGGTGTCCGGGTCGAGCGACTTGCCCTGTGCCGCCCGCGAGTCCGACGGGACGCCCTTCAGGTACCGGTCCGTCAGCAGACCCTGCGCGAGCGGCGAGAACGCGATGCAGCCGGCGCCCGCCTCCTCGAGGGTGTCGAGCAGGCCGTCCTCCTCGATCCAGCGGTTGAGCATCGAGTACGACGGCTGGTGGATCAGCAGCGGCGTGCCGAGCTCCCGCAGCAGCCGCGCGGCCTCGGCGGTGCGCTCCGAGCTGTAGGACGAGATCCCGACGTACAGCGCCTTCCCGGCGCGGACGGCGGCGTCCAGCGCCCCGACCGTCTCCTCCAGGGGCGTCTCGGGGTCGAAGCGGTGCGAATAGAAGATGTCGACGTAGTCCAGGCCCAGCCGCCCGAGCGACTGGTCGAGGGAGGACAGCAGGTACTTGCGGGAGCCCCACTCGCCGTACGGGCCGGGCCACATGTCGTAGCCGGCCTTGGTGGAGATCACCAGCTCGTCGCGGTAGGGCTTGAAGTCGGTGGCCAGCAGCCGCCCGAAGTTCTCCTCCGCCGAGCCGTACGGCGGACCGTAGTTGTTGGCCAGGTCGAAGTGGGTGATGCCCAGGTCGAAGGCGCGGCGGGTGATGGCGCGCTGGGTCTCCAGGGGCCGGTCGTGGCCGAAGTTGTGCCACAGCCCGAGCGAGATCGCGGGCAGCTTGAGCCCCGAGCGCCCGCAGCGCCGGTAGGGGACGGAGTCGTATCGGCCGGAAGCGGCAACGTAGGTCACGCGGCCGATGCTAACCCGATCTTCGGGTACGCTCCGGGTGAGCGACCGCTTAGGAGGTCAGGGTGGGCACCGGATTCTTCACCTCCGTCGACGACGTGTCGGCGAAACTGGCCGAGGCCGGCTACCTGGCGTCGACGGCGGTGGCGACCACCGTGTTCCTGGCCGACCGGCTCGGCAAGCCGCTGCTGGTCGAAGGCCCGGCCGGGGTCGGCAAGACCGAGCTCGCCAAGGCCGTCGCCCAGGTCAGCGGCTCGCGGCTGGTCCGCCTGCAGTGCTACGAGGGCATCGACGAGGCCCGCGCGCTCTACGAGTGGAACCACGCGAAGCAGCTGCTGCGGATCACCGCCGGCCGCGACGAGACGTGGGAGCAGGCGCGCACCGACATCTTCGGCGAGGAGTTCCTGCTCCGCCGCCCGCTGCTCACCGCGATCTCCTCGGACGAGCCGACCGTGCTGCTGATCGACGAGACCGACAAGGCCGACATGGAAGTCGAGGGCCTGCTGCTGGAGGTGCTCGGCGACTTCCAGGTCACCGTGCCCGAGCTCGGCACGATCACCGCCACCCGCGCGCCGTTCGCCGTGCTGACGTCCAACGCGACGCGCGAGCTGTCCGAGGCGCTGCGCCGCCGGTGCCTGTTCCTGCACATCGACTTCCCGGACTCCGACCTCGAACGCGACATCGTCCGGCTCAAGGTGCCCGGGATCGACGCCGCCCTCGCCGATTCCGTCGTCCGGGTGATCGCCGCGCTGCGCGCGATGGACCTGCGCAAGCTGCCGTCGGTCGCGGAGACCATCGACTGGGCGCGCACCCTGCTCGCGCTCGGGGCGGCCACCCTGGACGAGCTGGTCGTGCGGGAGAGCCTCGGGGTCGTGCTCAAGCACCAGGACGACATCGCCAAGGCGGGCGCGGGCCTGAAGCTCGAACAGGTCCTGGACGCGTCGTGACCGGCGGCGTGCCGGAGCGGCTCGCGGCGTTCGTCAAGGCCCTGCGCGCCCAGGGCATCCCGGCGGGGCCGAGCGAGACGGTCGACGCCGCCGCCGCGCTGGAGGTGCTCGGCCTCGACGACCGGGCGCTGGTCCGCGAGGGCCTGGCCGCGGCACTGGTCCGCCGCGGCGGGCAGCGCGCGGTCTTCGACGCCGCGTTCGACCTCTACTTCCCGGCGGGGATCGGCGCGCCCGAACGGGCCCGCGAAGACCAGCCGACAACGCTGGAGGAACTGCGGGAAGAGCTGGCGGCCGCGCTCGCCGACGGCGACCAGCAGGCGTTGTCGCAGCTGGCCGGGCTTGCGGTCGACATGCTGGGCCAGTACGGCTCGGCGTCCGGACCCGGCGGCGGCTTCTCCGCCCACCAGACCCTGGAGCGGCTCCAGCCGCAGACGCTGATCGCGCGGGTGCTGGCCGCGGTCCGCGGCGGCGGCGCCCGCGGCGAGTTCACCGACCGGCTCGACCGCGACGAGATCCGCCGCCGCGTCGAGGGGTTCCGCGGGCAGGTCCGCACGGAGGCGCGTCGCCGCGTGGCCGAGGTCCGGGGCCGCGAACGCGTCGCCAAGCACGCCATCGCGCCCGCGGCCGACCGCGTCGACTTCCTCATCGCCAGCCGCGCTCAGCTCGCCGAACTGCGCCGCACCATCCAGCCGTTGTCCCGCAAGCTGGCGACGCGCCTGTCCGCGCGGCGCCGCCGCCGGACGCGCGGCCAGATCGACCTGCGCCGTACGCTGCGGCGATCGCTTTCGACCGGCGGTGTCCCGCTGCGCCCGGCCTACCGCCACCGGCGGCCCGGGCGGCCGGAAATCGTGCTGCTGTGCGATCTTTCCGGGTCGGTGGCCGGGTTCGCGAACTTCACCATGCTGCTGGTGCAGGCGCTGCGCGACCAGTTCAGCAAGATCCGCGTGTTCGCCTTCGTCGACAGCGCCGACGAGGTCACCCACCTGGTCACCACCGGCGCCGCCGACCCCGAGCACCTGGGCGCGCGCATGCTGTCCGAAGCCGCGCTGGTGCGCTGGGACGGCCACAGCGACTACGGCGGCTCCCTGCGCCAGTTCACCGAGAACTGGCCGGAGGCGGTCGGCCCGCGGACGTCGGTGCTGATCCTCGGCGACGCCCGCACCAACGGCGGCGACCCCAATCTCGACGCCGTCCGCGCGATCAAGGCCCGCGCCCGGCACGTCCACTGGCTCAACCCCGAGCGCCGGTCGCTGTGGTCCACGGGGGACTCGGCGGCGCTCGAGTACGCCGACGTCGTCGAAATGCACGAGTGCCGCACGGTGCACCAGCTCGGGATGCTGGTCACCCGCCTGCTGCCGGTGTGAGCCAGGCGTCGATGTCGCGCAGGATGGCCTTTTTGGTCGCTTCGGGTGCGAAGGACGCCGTGACGCTCGCGCGGGCGAAGTCCGCCATCGCCGCGTCGTCGTAGCCGAAGGCTTCCTGCACCCGGGCGTACTCCTCGGCCAGCGCGGCCCCGGTGACCGACGGGACGTCGGTGTTGAGCGTGACCGTCAGGCCCGCGTCGAGCAGGCGGGGGAGCGGGTGCTCGGGCAGCGACGGCACCAGCCCCAGCGTCACGTTCGACGACGGGCACACCTCCAGGGCGAGACCCCGCTCACGCACCTCGGCGACCAGCGAGGGGTCGTCCAGGACGCGGATGCCGTGCCCGAGCCGTTCCGTGCGGCCCACTTCGAGGGCTTCGCGGATGCTGTCGGGCCCGGCGTCTTCGCCGGTGTGGTGCAGCAGGTGGATCCCGGCCGCGCGGGCCTTCTCGAAGAGCGTCGCGAACGGACGCAGCGAGTGGTTCTCCTCGCCTGCCATGCCGATCGCGAAGACGTCGTCGTACTTCAGCGCGAGGTCGAGGGTGCGCTCGGCCCGCTCGACCGACCGGCGCCGCGAGTGGTCGAGCAGCAGCCGCCACTCCAGCTCCGTGCTCGCTGAAAGTCCTTTGAGGACGGACGCCAGCGGCATTTCGAGGTCTCCCAGGCGTTCCCCGTGCGAAGCCGCGGTGAAGGTGACTTCGGCGTAGCGCGTGCCCTGGGCGGCTTCGTCCTCGCAGTACTCGCGCGCGATGCGCTCGAAGTCTTCGGGACGCCGGAGACACGACCGGATGAGCGCGTTGTAGTCGGCGAAGGCGCGGAAGCCGTCGAACACCGGGGGTTCGCCCGGGACGTCGACGCCGTTCGCTTCGCCGAGCTCACGCAGCGTGGCCGGGCGGATCGTGCTCTCCAGGTGGACGTGCAGGTGGGCCTTCGGCAGGGCGGCCAGGTCGCGCATGATCGCGAGCCTAGAGCCGCCCGGCGGCGTCCCGCGCGCCAATTTCGGGGGCGGCCGGTTTGGGTCTCGTCACACGGGGAACCTCCGAGTGGTTCGTCCGCGTTGTCAGGACGACCGGAACCGATGAGGGAGGACCACCGTGGCTTTCTTGAAGAAGCTGACCGTGCTGGCCGGCGCCGCCGGTGCGGCCCGCGCCTACGCCAGGAAGAACCCCGAGAAGGTGAACCAGGCCGTCGGCAAGGCGGCGAAGTTCGTCGACGACAAGACCAAGGGCAAGTACCACCAGCAGATCGCCGGCGCGGTCCGCAAGGTCAACTCGGTGACGGGGGAGCCGGGCCACCCGGGACCCGCCACCGGCCGGTAGGTCACTCCGCGGTCAGCACCTCCAGGAGCCCCTCGCCGTACTTGGCGAGCTTGTTCTCGCCCACGCCGCTGACCGTGCCCAGATCCGCCAGCGACGCCGGCCGTTGCGTGGCGATCTGGCGCAGGGTCGCGTCGTGGAAGACGACGTAGGCGGGCACGCCCTGTTCCTTCGCGACGCCGGCCCGCCAGGCCCGCAGGCGTTCGAACAGCGGCGCGGCCTCCGCGGGCATCTCCACCGCCGCGGCGGCCTTCCGGGTGCTGCGGACCTTCGCCGCGGCGGCCGGCCGCTCGGGTTCGCGGCGCAGCAGCACCTGGCGATCGCCGCCCAGCACCTCCGCGCTGGCTTCGGTGAGCACGAGCGAGCCGTAGTCGCCCTCGACGGCGAGCAGGCCCTGCGCGAGCAGCTGCCGCACGACCGCCCGCCACTCCGGCTCGCGCAGCTCGGTGCCGATGCCGAACGTCTTGAGCGTGTCGTGCTGGAACTGCGTGACCTTGGGGGTGGACTTGCCGAGCAGGATGTCGATGATCTGACCGGCGCCGAACTTCTGGCGCCGTTCGTTGCGCAGCCGCACGACCGTCGACAGCAGCTTCTGCGCCGGGATCGTGCCGTCCCACTTCTCCGGCGGGTTCAGGCACGTGTCGCAGTTGCCGCACGGACCGGCCGCCTGCCCGAAGTAGTTCAGGATCTGCACGCGGCGGCACTCGACCGTCTCGCACAGCGCCAGCATCGCGTTCAGGTGCGCGCCGAGCCGCCGCCGGTGGGCATCGTCCCCTTCGGACGTGTCGATCATCTTCCGCTGCTGGACGACGTCCTGCAGCCCGTACGCGAGCCAAGCCGTCGACGGCAGGCCGTCGCGGCCCGCCCGCCCGGTTTCCTGGTAGTAGCCCTCGACCGACTTCGGCAGGTCGAGGTGCGCGACGAACCGGACGTCCGGTTTGTCGATGCCCATCCCGAACGCGATCGTCGCGACGACGATCAGCCCGTCCTCCCGCAGGAACCGCGACTGGTGCTTCGCGCGGGTGCGCGCGTCGAGCCCCGCGTGGTAGGGCACCGCCGGGATCCCGTTCTGCACCAGGAACTCCGCGGTCTTCTCCACCGAGTTCCGGGACAGGCAGTAGACGATCCCGGCGTCCCCTTTGTGCTCGGTCTGCAGCAGTTCGAGCAGCTGCCGCTGCGGCGAGTTCTTGCCGACGATCCGGTACTGGATGTTCGGCCGGTCGAAGCTCGCGACGAAGTGCTTGGCCTCCTCGAGCTGCAGCCGCGCGGAGATCTCTCGGTGCGTGGCCTCGGTCGCGGTCGCCGTCAGCGCGATCCGCGGCACCTCCGGCCACCGCTCGTGCAGCGCGGAGAGCTGGAGGTAGTCGGGCCGGAAGTCGTGGCCCCACTGGGCGACGCAGTGCGCTTCGTCGATCGCGAACAGCGAGATCTTGCCGCGGTCGAGCAGCCGCACGGTGGATTCGACCGAAAGCCGTTCCGGCGCCAGGTACAGCAGGTCGAGCTCGCCGTTCAGGAACGCCGACTCCACCTCCTGCCGCGCCGCGTAGTCCTGGGTGGAGTTGAGGAAACCGGCGCGGACACCGGCATTGCGCAAGGCGTCCACCTGGTCCTGCATCAGGGCGATCAGCGGCGAGACGACCACGCCGACGCCGGGCCGCACGAGCGCGGGAATCTGGTAGCACAACGACTTCCCGCCGCCGGTGGGCATCAGGACGAGCGCGTCGCCGCCGGCGATCACGTGCTCGACGATCGCCGCCTGGTCGCCGCGGAAGCTGTCGTAGCCGAACACGCGCCGGAGGGTCTCCAGGGCGTCGGACGCGGGTGCGAGGTCGGTCTCTGCCACCCGCCCGACTATAGAGCGGGGGTCCGACAGTTCCGGCCCGCCCCGCCGCGGGTGGCAGAATGGGGCGGGTGCGCTACTGGCCCGTTCCCGATCTCGTCGCGTATTTCGGCGGCGGCTGGCGGCTGGACCGGGAAATCCGCACCGCGGACGGCGACCCGGCGGGCGAGGTGACCGGCACCGCCACCTTCACCGAGGCCGACGGCGTCCTCGTCTACCACGAGGAGGGCGAGCTGCGGCTCGGCGGCTACACCGGGCCGGTCACCCGGACCCTGCACTACCGCCTCGACGGACCCGGGCGCGCGGCGGTCCACTTCGACCACGGCGGCTTCTTCCACGACCTCGACCTGCGCGAAGGCCGCTGGACGGCGGACCACCCCTGCCGCGCCGACTTCTACCGCGGCGAGTACCGCGTGACCGGTGCCGGGCGGTGGCGGCAGGAGTGGGTGGTGCGCGGGCCGGCGAAGGACCACGTGATCACCAGCCGGTTCACCCGCTAGACGATGCCGCCGTTGGCGCGCAGCACCTGGCCGTTGACCCAGCGCGCCGGGCCGGCCAGGAACGAGACGACCTCGGCGATGTCCTCCGGCTCGCCGAGCCGCTCGAGCGGCGGCTGCTTGGCCATCCGGGCGATCGTTTCGTCGTCCTTGCCGTCGAGGAACAGCGCGGTCGCGGTCGGGCCGGGCGCGACGGTGTTCACGGTGATGTCGCGGCCGCGCAGCTCGCGGGCCAGGATCATGGTGATCGCCTCGACCGCGCCCTTCGTGGCGTTGTAGACGCCGTAGCCGGGCAGGTTCAGCCCGAGCACCGACGTCGAGGTGGTGATCACCGCGCCGCCGTCGCGCACCCGCCGCGCGGCCTGCTGGGCCACCGCGAACGTGCCGCGGATGTTGGTGCGGTGCACGCGGTCGAGGACGTCGAAGTCGATCTCGGCGATCGGGGTCGGCGGGTTCATCACGCCGGCCAGGTGGGCGACGACGTCCACACCGCCGTACGTGCGCTCCGCGGTGTCGAACAGCTCCGCGACCGCGGCCGGGTCGGCCACGTCGGCGCGGACCGCGATCGCCCGGCCACCACGCGCGGTGATGGTGTCGACCGCGGCCGTGGCTTCCTTTTCGTTGCCGGCGTAGTTGACGACGACGGCCATGCCGTCGGCGGCGAGGCGCTCGGCGACCTGGCGGCCGATGCCGCGTGAGCCGCCGGTGACGATCGCGACACGGGGTTCGGCAGGGGTGTTCATCGGTTCCTTCTTCCGGTTCGTTCCACTCGCTCTGTTACCGACGATACTACGATACTGATAACGCTGCTAGTCGCACTCTGTCACCGACGTCACCCTCCCCGCGACGGGTCAGGGCATCCGGCCGTACCGACGCCGCCGGACGGCCGAATCCGCAGGGTAGGGCGGCCTCTGCCCGTTTTCCGCGCCGGTAATCCGGGAACACCGGTCGCAGCGGGGGCTTGACATCCTTGAAGGAGTTTGAGCGATGCCCACTTGGCTGATCGTCTTGATCGTCGTCGTGGCCGTCGCGGTGCTCGGCGCCGTGATTTGGCTGGTGACACAGGAAATGCAACGAAAACGGCTGCAGCAGCGGTTCGGTCCGGAGTACGACCGCACGGTCGCGGAGAAGGACAGTCCCCGTGCCGCGCAACGCGAACTCGCCGAGCGGGAGCGCCGGCACAAGGAGCTCGACATCCGGCCGCTTTCGGCGTCGGCGCGCGAGCGCTACGCCCGGGAATGGGCCCGGGTGCAGGAAAAGTTCGTCGACCAGCCGGCCGACGCGGTCGGTGAAGCCGAGCAGCTGCTGAACGCGCTGATGGCCGAACGCGGGTACCCGACCGAGGGCTACGAACAGCAGGTGGCCGACCTTTCCGTGCGGCACGCCAAGACCCTCGAGCACTACCGGGCCGCGCACACCACGCAGCAGAAGCGCGACGGAGCGTCCACTGAGGACCTGCGCGACGCGATGGTGCGCTACCGCACCGTGTTCGAGGACCTGCTGACCGACGGCGCCGACGACGACCGGCACCAGGACGACCGGCACCACCACGACGACCACGACCACCACGGCCGCCGGAACGGGCACGACCACGACCGCGCCGACCGTCACGAGACCGAGCGCCAGGCGTCCGCGACCCCGCGGACCGAGTCGAACGGAGGACGTTGACCATGACCGAGCACCTGACGCGGCACGACGCCGAGGACGACCGGGACCTGACCGGGCGTGAGGACGACCGCGAGGCCTACACCGGTGACGGCACCACCGAAGTCCCCGGCCAGGACCGGGCCGACTTCCGCGAGCCGGGCACGGCCGACGACCAGAACCTGAGCACCGCCGACCTGGCCTCGGCCGGGCACCAGGACACCGCACACCAGGACACCGCACACCAGGACACCGAGCGCCGGGACACCGGGTACCACGACACCGACGACACCACGGCTCCCGCGGAATCGGGCGGCGACGTGGAAGCGCCCGCCGAATCCGGTGGCCGCGTGGAGACCCCCGCCTCCTCGGGCGGCGACGTCGAGACGCCGGAGCTGATCGACGAGGAGAAGGTCACCGGGTTCCGCGACCGCTGGCAGAACGTCCAGACCGGCTTCGTCGACGACCCGAAGCAGGCGGTCCAGCAGGCCGACGAGCTCGTCGCCGCCGTGATCAGCGCGCTGGCCACCACCTTCGCCGAGCACAAGAGCGAGCTGGAAGCCCAGTGGCAGCAGGGTGAACCGGCCACCGAGGAGCTGCGGATCGCGCTGCGCCGCTACCGCTCGTTCTTCGACCAGCTGCTGCCGCGGTAGCGGCCGCCGTTTGCCGGCGGGCATGATCGGGTAGTCCGGCCGGGAAAAGTGTCGGCAAACGGGAGGCAGCCGGATGAACGTGGCCGATCTGCTCGTCGAGGGGTTCAGCCGGGTCCAGGGCACGGTGCACGCGGCGGTCGGCGGGCTGACCGCGAAGCAGCTCGGGACCCGGCCGGACGACGAGGCCAACTCGATCGCCTGGCTGGTCTGGCACCTCACCCGCGTCCAGGACGACCACGTCGCCGACGTCGCCGGGACGGAGCAGGTGTGGACCGGCCAGGACTGGCTCTCCCGGTTCGGCCTCCCGTTCCCGGCGGGCGACACCGGCTACGGCCACCGCCCGGCCGACGTCGAGGCGGTCCGCGTCGACGAACCGGACCTGCTCACCGGCTACTACGACGCCGTCCACGAGCAGACCGTCCGGTTCGTCGAGGGGCTCGGGGAGCAGGACCTCGACCGGATCGTCGACGAGGCCTGGGACCCGCCGGTTTCACTGGGCGTGCGCCTGATCAGCGTCCTCGACGACGACACCCAGCACGCCGGGCAGGCGATGTACGTCCGCGGCCTGCTGGAGCGTCAGTCTTCGTAGGACTCGCCGCGGTGGTCGGCGAGGCGCTGCGGCCCCGGGCCGTCGGCGCCGAGCCGGTCGCCGGGGTTGGCGAGCCGGCACTTGGCCAGTGACATGCAGCCGCAGCCGACGCAGTCGTCCAGCTGGTCGCGCAGCTGTTCCAGCTGCCGGATCCGCGCGTTCAGGTCGTCCTGCCAGCAGCGGGAGATCCGCGCCCAGTCGGTGCGGGTGGGGGTGCGGTCGTCGGACAGCAGGCCGAGCACCTCGCGGATCTTCGACAGCGGCATCCCGACCCGCTGGGACATCCGGATGAACGTCACCCGCCGCAGCGTGTCCCGCCGGTAGCGCCGCTGGTTGCCCGCGGTGCGGCGGCTGCGGATGAGCCCTTCGTCCTCGTAGAAGCGCAAGGCCGACGCGGGAACCCCGCTGCGCCGGGAAAGTTCGCCGACCGTCAGGTCGGGCAGCGGCCGGGCCGCGGCGTTCACCATGGCCGACACCCAACCACAGCCGCGCGCCGGACTTCAAGGGAACTTGAAGTCCGGCAGGCTTGCCGTCAGGTCGGCTTCGGCTCAGGCCTGGCAGGTCTGGTACGGCAGCAGGACGTCCGGGCCGGCGATGGCGACGGTGCCGTCGGTGGTGTACCCGCCCTGCGCGGCCAGCGCCGCGAACGCGGTGCAGACCAGCTGGTTGATCCCGGCGCCGGTGACCGGGCGCAGCGGGAACGGGACGGTGATCGTCGCCGGCGGGCCGGGGGTCGAGGTGATCGCGCCGGAGCGGCGGGGCAGCGCCGTCGTGTACCCGCCGGCCAGCTCGTCGGCGGACGGTCCTTCCAGCAGCATGGTCAGCGCGGATTCCACGCCCACCACCCCGGTGCCCGGCCGCGCCACCGGGGTCACCCGGTCGGCGAGGACGAAGTAGAGGATCAGGTCGGTGCCGCGGCCCTCGCTCGCCGGGTCCCGCAGGGTCGGCGCCGGGCCGGCCGAGACGACCGGTGTCGGCTGGATCCCGCACGCGCTCACCAGCAGCAGCACCGCGAGGACGACGAGCTTCTTCACGGCGCCTCCCGGGGCAGCCGCAGCTCGAACCGGGCGCCGGTGCCGGTGTTGGCCGCGACGATGTCGCCGCCGTGCAGCCGCGCGTTCTCCCGCGCGATCGACAGCCCGAGGCCGCTGCCCTCGGACCGGGCACGGGCGGTGTCGGCCTTGGTGAAGCGGTCGAAGACCCGCGGCAGCACGTCGGCGGGGATTCCCGGCCCGTGGTCGGTGACGGTGAGCACGACGTCACCGTCCTCCTGCCGCAGCACCACCTCGACCGGCGGCGCGCCGTGCCGCAGCGCGTTGCCGACCAGGTTCGCCACGACGATGTCGAGCCGCCGCCGGTCGAGCCCCGCCCTGATCCCCGGCGGCAGGTCGGCGGCCAGGTCGGTCCCGCGCTCCCAGCCCCGGGCGGCGAACGTCTCGGTGATCGCCGCGGCGACGTCCAGCCCCTCCCGGCGCAGCTCCGCCCGCCCGGCGTCGAACCGGGAGATCTCGATCAGGTCCTGCACCAGCCGGGTCAGCCGCCGGGTCTCCGCCGACACCAGCCGCGCCGCCACCGCGGTGTCCGGCGGCAGCTGCTCGGCGTCCTCGTCGAGGACGTCGGTGACGGCGTTCATCGCCGCTAGCGGGGTCCGCAGCTCGTGGGAGACGTCGGCGACGAACCGCCGCGCGTCGGCCTCCATCGCCCGCAGCGTGCCGACCGTGCGCTCCAGCTCCGCGGCGGTGTGGTTGAACGTGATGACCAGCTGCGCGAGCTCGTCGGAACCCTTCGCGCGCAGCCGCACGTCCAGCCGTCCGCGGCCGAGCTGGCTCGCCGCGGTGTTCAGCGCGCGGACCGGCCGCAGCACCTGCCGCGCCGCCAGCAGCGCGACGCCGACCGCGAACGGCAGGACGAGCGCGGAGAACAGGAAGGCGTTGCGGGCCAGCTCGTCGATCGCCTCCTGCTGGCCGGTCAGCCGCGTCATCGAGTAGACCTCGATGCCGCTCCGCCGGCCGCGGCCGGTCTGCACCGGGACGCCCACGAAGAACAGCGGGAAGCCCTGGACGTCCACGCGCTGGAACTGGATGGTGGTGGTCGTGGCCACGGCGCGGCGCAGGTCGCCGGGTACGTCGTCGATCGAAAGGCCCGACGTGGCGTGCAGCTCGTGGTAGACGACGAGCGCGTTGCTGGACTTGAGCGCCGTCGCGAGCCCGTCGAGCGTGGCCTGGGTCGGCGGCAGCGAGATGGTCGGCAGGTACGCGACGATCTGGTCCCGCAGCTTCACCATGGTCTGGTCCTGGACGCCTTCCAGGATGGCCCGGCGCGCGAAGACGTAGCTCACGCCCGCCGCGGTGGTGGCGCCGAGGATCATGATCACGGCGAAGGCGGCCACCAGCCGGGGCCGCAGCCCGGCGAGCCAGGACCGGATCCGCGGTGCCGTCACGACCGGCCGAACCGGTAGCCGAACCCCCGGACCGTCTGCACGTACTCCGGCTGCGCCGGCACGTCCTCGATCTTCGCGCGCAGCCGCTGCACGCAGGCGTCGACGAGCCGGGAGTCCCCGAGGTAGTCGTGGTCCCACACGGCGGACAGGATCTGCTGGCGGCTGTACACCTGCCCGGGCGTGCGCGAGAGCTCCAGCAGCAGTTTGAGCTCGGTCGGGGTCAGCGAAACCGGCGCGCCGTGCTTGGTCACCTCGAGCGCGGACCGGTCGATGACGAGATCGCCGTGCCGCTCCTCGGCCGCCGCCGGTCCGGCCGGGTGGTCGGCGGCCGACCGGCGCAGGACCGCCCGGATCCGCGCGTCCAGCACCCGCGGCTCGACCGGCTTGGCGACGTAGTCGTCCGCGCCCGCTTCGAGCCCGGCCACGACGTCGAAGTCGTCGCTGCGCGCGGTGAGCATGATGATCGGCACCGGCCCGGACGCCCGCATCCGGCGGCAGGTCTCGAAGCCGTCCATGCCGGGCAGCATCAGGTCGAGCACGACGATGTCGGGCCGGTGGTGCACGAGCGCCTCGATGCCGAGCTCGCCCGATTCCGCGGTGCGCACCACGTGTCCCTGCCGGCGCAGGGCCAGCTGCAGGCCCTCCCGCACCGCCGCGTCGTCCTCTACCACCAGTACCTCGGCCACGGCGCCATTATTCGGAAAAGCGCACGTCGTGGCGACCCGGAGGGATCTTGTAGCGAAACCATGACATCGCGCTGACGGGATCCCGAAAAGCGGCTTCCAGACTCGGGGGCATGGCAGTGATCCTCACCGACGCACCGTCCGCGGCCCGCCCGGCCGGCCCCGCGCTCGTGACCCGGGCCACGTCCCGCACGGCCGTCCTCCTCGCCGGCGCGGCCGGGTTCGCCCTCGCGTTCGTCGTGGCGTACCTGCTCTTCGTCCGCACGGAAGCCGGCCGCGGCGTCGAGAACGGCGTCGTGCGCAGCGCCCAGTCCGCGGGGACCGCGGTGGACTGGGCGGCCCCGCTGCGGGAAACCGACCTGGTGGTCGTGCTGGGCGGCGTGGCCGTGCTCATCGTGGTGATCGCGGTGGCGCGCCGCCGGGCGGCCCTCGGCGTGCCGGCGTTGGTGCTGCCGGCCGCGCCGCTGGTGGTGGCGCAGCTGCTCAAGCTGTACGTCCTGGAGCGCCCGGGCACCGGCGACCGCTTCGGCGTGGCGAGCCACAACAGCTTCCCGAGCGGGCACGTCAGCGCCGCGATGGCCGTGGTCGTGGCGCTGGCGATCGTCCTGCCCCGCAGGTTCCGGCGCCCCGCACTGGTGACGGGCGGGTTCGGTGTCGCGTGGGTCGCGGCGGCGACGGTGGCACTGGGCTGGCACCGGTTGAGCGACACCGTCGGCGGCTGCCTGCTGGTCGCGGCGGTCACCTGCGCCGGGGCGGCGGTGGTGTCCGCCCGCCGCCCCGACGGTGACCGGGTGCCGCTGCTCCCGGTGCTGACGGGCCTTGCGGCCCCGTCGGCCCTGGTACTGGCCGGCTACGCGGTCCTGGCGACGGCGACCTCGGGCGCGGCCCAGTTCGTGGCGGCGCTGGTGCTGGCGGCGATGTCGTCGATGGCGGTGGTGCTGCTGCTGACCGGACCGCTGCGCCGGGTGGCGTTCGACCCGGCCGAGACCCGCGTCCGCCGCCTCCGGCGCACGTGATGCCCCTCCGAACACGCGTGATGCCCCCGCAAGCACGCGTGCTGCCCGTCCGCGCACGCGGGAGCGGGCCAGTTTCGGAGGATTGGCCCGCGACAGCCGGGCTTCACCGCGCTTAGCGTCGGTGGAATGGACCCGAGGCTCGCCGAAGACCTGAACTCCCTGCCCGATCTCCTCGACACCGCAAGCAAACTCGCGGCCGAGGCGCTCGCCGGCCTGGACGAGCGGGCGGCCGCCGTCCCGCCCGCGGCGGTGGCCCCGGCGCCCCTGCCGCGCGAGGGCGTCGGGGCGCGTGGTGCCCTGGACGAGTTCACGCGGCGCTGGGAACCGGGTTTCGCCGCCGGCGCGGGACCGCGCTACCTCGGCTTCGTGACCGGCGGCGCGACCCCGGCCGCGCTGGCCGGCGACTGGCTCACCGCCGCCTACGACCAGAATCCCGCCAGCGGAATGGATTCCTCGGCGCAGGACCTGGAACGCGAGACGGTCGGCTGGCTGGCCGAGCTGTTCGGGCTGGGCCCGGAGTTCTCCGGCGCGTTCGTCACCGGCGCCACGATGTCCACCGTGACCGGGCTGGCCATCGCCCGCGAGTGGCTCGGCGAACGGGCCGGGGTGACCGTCTCCGCCGACGGTGCCGCCGCGCTCGGTCCGGTCACCGTGCTGTCGGGTTCGCCGCATTCGAGCGTCTTGAAGGCGTTGTCGTTCCTCGGGATGGGCCGGTCTTCGCTCCGGAGGGTGCCGGTGCTCCCGGGCCGCGAAGCCGTCGACGTCGCGAAGCTCGCCGAAGCGCTCGAGGCGCTCGACGGCCCGGCCGTCGTCGTCGCGAACGCGGGGACGGTCAACACCGTCGACTTCGACGACCTGCGGGCGATCGCCGAGCTCAAGCGGCGGTACGGCTTCTGGCTGCACGTCGACGCCGCGTTCGGCGGGTTCGCCGCGCTGGCCCCGGAGCACGCGGCCCTCACCGCCGGCCTCGACCAGGCCGATTCGGTGGTCGTCGACCTGCACAAGTGGCTCAACGTCCCCTACGACTCCGCCGTCCAGTTCACCCGCCGCCGCGACCTGCAGCTGCGCGTGTTCGGCAACCACGCTGCCTACCTCGGCGAGATCGGCGAGACGCCGGACTTCCTGCACCTCACGCCGGAGAACTCCCGGCGGCTGCGCGCGCTCCCGGCCTGGTTCTCGCTCGTGGCGTACGGCCGCGCCGGCCACCGCGAGATCGTCGAGCGCTGCGTGGCGCTGGCCCGCGACCTGGGCGCGCGCCTCGACGGCTCGCCGCACTGGCACCTCCTGGCACCGATGCGGCTCAACGTCGTCTGCTTCAGCCCGGCCGGCGACGTCACCCAGGACCGGATCGACACGCTCGTGCGCGCGATCGCCGAGGACGGGACCACCTTCCTGACGCCGACGGTGTACGACGGCCGTCCGGCGCTGCGGGCCGCCTTCAGCAACTGGCGGACGACCGAGGCCGACGTCGGCCGCGTGTTCGCCGTCTTGGAGCGGCTGGTCACGACCTTGCCTTCGTGAGTGGACAGGTCCACATCGGATCCCTCGGACCGGCCGCCACCGTGCAGCGGAGGGCCGTCCGGCGTCCTCGGCGTGTCAGCCGGTGGAACTTGTTCCACCGGCCCGGCGGTGCCAAGGTCGGGGCGTGCCGATCTTCTCCGCGCCGGACGGGACTGCGCTCGCCGTCCACCTCTCCGGTTCCGGGGCCGGGCCGCCGGTGGTGTGCCTGCCCGGCGGCCCGATGCGGGCCGGCGGCTACCTCGGGGAGCTCGGCGGCCTGACCGCCCGGTGCCGCATCGCCGTGCTCGACCTGCGGGGCACCGGCGGCTCCGAGGAGCCCGCCGATCCCGCCAGCTACCGGTGCGACCGTCAGATCGAGGACGTCGAGGCCCTGCGCGAACACCTCGGCCTCGACCGCTTCGCCCTGCTCGGCCATTCGGCCGGGGCGAGCCTGGCCGTCCGGTACGCGGCCCGGTACCCGCGGCGGCTGAGCCGGCTCGCGCTGATCGCGCCGAGCCCGCGGGCCGTCGGCTTCGACGTGCCGCCCGGCGAACGGCGTCGCATCATGGCCCGGCGGGCCGGCGCGCCCTGGTTCGCCGCCGCGGCCGCCGCCTACGAGTCGATCGCCGCGAAGACGGCGACGAGCGCCGACTGGGCCGCGTTCGCCCCGCTGTACTACGCCCGCTGGGACGAGGCGGCCCGGCGGCACCAGGCCGGCGAAGCCGTCCAGCGCAACGGCACGGCCGCGCGGATCTACAACTCCGACGGCGCCTTCGAACCCGAGACGACCCGTGCCGCGCTCGGCGCCGTCACCGCCCCGGTGCTGGTGCTGGCCGGCGAGCTGGACTGGATCGCCGGTCCCGCCGTGGCGGACCGCTTCGCCGCGCTGTTCCCGGACGGCCGGGCCGTCGTGCTGCCCGGAGCGGTGCACTACCCGTGGCTGGACGACGCGGCCGCGTTCGTCTCAGCCGTGGGCGGGTTCCTGGCCTGAGCCGGGGTTGCGGCGGGGCTTGATGCGGACCGCGGGCAGCGCGGGGGCCGGCAGGCGCTCGCCCGCGTAGCCCGTCACGCTGCCGAACTGGTCCGATCCGGCTTGCCACGCTTCGCGGAACGCGGCGATCTCCTCGTGGGTGCGGCCGACGAAGTTCCACCACATCAGGATTTCTTCGCCGAACGGGGTACCGCCCAGCAGCAGGAACCGCGCCGGGTCCGCGCCGCGGTTGCTCAGGGTCAGGGAGCGCACCCCGGTGCCGACGTAACCCAGCTCCGCCGCCCGGACGGAGGTGCCGGCCACGACGACGTCGCCGGTGTCGACGAGGACGCCGTGCTCGAAACCGGGAGCCACGCCGAGGGACATGTGGGCGTCCGGGCCCAGCACGACCTCGGCACCCAGCAGCGGGGTGAACGTCGGGATCGGGGACGTCCGGCCGGCCAGCGAACCGAGGAACACGCGGATCTCCGCGCCTTCGATGCGGTTCACCGAAGGGACGTAGTGGTCGAACGCCCGCGCCGTGTGCCGGTGCCGTTCGGGCAGCGCGACCCACAGCTGGACGCCGTGCAGCGTTTTGGCGGCCGCGGTCGAGACCTCGGAGTGGCAGATGCCGTGCCCGCCGGTCATCAGGTTCAGCTCGCCGGGCCGGACCATCGCGTGCGTGCCGAGGCTGTCGCGGTGTTCGATCTCGCCGGAGAACAGCCAGCTGACGGTCTGCAGCCCGGTGTGCGGGTGCGGAGCGACGTCCATCGCCCCGGCCCCGGCGACCTCGTCCGGGCCGTAGTGGTCGGCGAAGCACCAGGCACCGATCAGCGATCGCGACCGCTGGGGGAGGGTCCGCCGCACCCGCATCGCGCGCGGGCCGCCGAGCGGGACTTCGCGCGGAGCGAGGACCTCGACGGCGGGCCGGTCGGGATCAGTGGCCGCGGGCCGGTCACCACAGGCGAGTTCGGCGGGGGCAGCCTCGGTGTTGCTCATGCCGGCCACGGTAGTCGCGCGGGCTGGTGGGCGGTGGCGTGGAGGCGTTCCGCCCCGGTCGAGCCGCTATGCCCCGACCGGCACGAACCCGGCCGCCCGGTGCCCCGCCCGGACCGCCGTCGCGGCGAACCGGCCGTAGACCGCGGCGAGCAACGCGAGACCGACCGCGCGCGACCACTTGTCTCCGGCGGCCCACTCGCGGACCTCCCGCTCGGCCGCCCGCGCGAGCGCCACCGCCTCACCGAGCGCCGCGCCGTCCCCGCCGACCAGCACTTCCCGCAGGCTTCGCGCGGCGCCCGCCGCGTGCCCGCCCAGCCGCTCCACCGCGGGCCGCACCTCCGGCGGCACCGGTCCCCGCGCCTCGGCGACCTCCCGCGCAAGACCACCCATCCGAGTGAGATCCGCGGCGGTGTGCACGGCCGCGACAACCGCCTTCACCTCCGCCTCCCGCGGCGCGTGCAGGGCCAGCAGCGCGCACGCCTGGTCCTCGCACGCGGCCCCGAGCGCGGCCACCGCCGCCGCTTGCTCGAGCGCACGTCCGCCCAGCGTGTGGTCACTTTCCAGCACCGAGCGCGTGGCCTCGTCGAGCGCGCTCGCGACCAGGTCGCCCAGGTCCGCCAGCCGGTGGGCGAGCGTGACGAGCTCCTTCTGAAACGCCGTCGGCATGGCGGCAGGAAACCAGCCCGGCCGGGTGTCGGCATCTCGTCGCCCGGCCCGGAATTGTCGGACCCCCGTGTTCTCCTCGTCGGCGAGAGCGGTGCACCCCGCACCCGGAGGACGAGGAGAGACCGATGGCAGGCGAAACGACGGTCACGGTGGTCGGCAACCTCACGAGCGACCCCGATCTGCGCTTCACCCCGGCCGGCTCGGCGGTCGCGAACTTCACGGTCGCGAGCACCCCACGCGTGTTCGACCGCGAGTCGGGCGCCTGGCGCGATGGCGACGCGCTGTTCCTGCGCTGCAGTTTGTGGCGGGAGTACGCGGAAAACGTCGCCGAGTCGCTCGGGCGCGGCACCAGAGTGGTCGTCCGCGGCCGGCTGAGACAGCGGTCGTACGACACGAAGGAGGGTGAGAAGCGCACGGTGGTGGAGCTGGAGGTCGAGGAGATCGGGCCGTCACTGCGGTACGCGACGGCGAAGGTGACCAAGGTGAGCCGCGCGACGGGTGGCGAAGGGAGTTCCTGGGCCCCGGAACCGGTGGCGGTGGGCGACCCGCCGTTCTGAGCCCATCCGTCCGCGCCCGGCCTCCGAACGCCCGTTGACGAGGCCTCGACCCGTGCTGGATCGCCTGCGGTGACGATGAGGGGGACGCTCCGGCCGGACCCGCTGTCGAAATCCCGCTCATCGATTCGACGCAGGGGCAGAGGCCGAACCACGAGCGGGAGGGACCGACATGAACGGGAACGAGAAGACCGGCTCACCGGCAGCGCACCCCGCGGTCAACCACCGGATGCGCGCGATGCTCCGAGCAGTCGGCGCGGGCCGCGGCCGGGTGACCTGCAGCAGCGAGCCGGACCTGTTCATCGACGGCCTCTCGTGCGGCGACCAGTTCGCGGCCCACGCACTGGCCCACCAGGGTCTGGTCCGCGCGGCCCGCCCAGGCCGCCCGGGCGAGCTGGTCCCGGCGGTCCTGACCCCGGCGGGTCAGGCCCTGCTGAACCCCGAGCAAAGATCGGCCGCCTGACCCCGGCGACCGGCGGATGTTTGACAACTCAACAGAGAAGCCTTGTTTGGGGCAGCGGCTTGAGCCCTTGCGGCCGCGGGAAGTTCCTTCCCGGGCCGGGCGGCCCGGGGACGGCCGGCGGCTGAGCCCGGCTCGGCCCGAGCCGAGAGGCCCGTGCGCCGGAGCTGGCGTAGCCGAGCGAGCCGGGCCCGGTGAGCCGGGTCAGGCCGGGCTGCGCCGACGGAGCCGGCGAAGCCGGGCCGGGCGGTTGGCCGGGCCGCGCGGCCCCGGGAGGGCTGGCGGCTGACCCTGGCCGGGTCGGCTTGGGTGGCCCGAGCCGAGCCGAGCCGAGCCGAGCGCAAGCGGGCCGACCGGAGCCAAGCCGGGCCCAACCGAGCCGAACCACCGGCGATGGCCTGCGCTCAGTGGCCCTGCTGCGGAAACTGCCCCTGCTGCGTCGAACCCGGCTGCGGGAACCCCTGCGGCTGCGAAGGGTGCGGCGGAAACCCCTGCTGCGGCAGCGCCGGCCCCTGCGGAGCACCACCCTGCGAAGGGTGCGGCGGGTACCCCGGCGCGGCCTGCTGCCGAGCCTGCCCCTGCTCCTCCTGCGCCTGCAGCCGGAGCGCGTCCTCCTTCGAGATGCGGTTCTCGATCCCGCAGAACGTGCACTGCGCCGTGTACTTGACGCTGATCGGGAACAGCGGGATGAAGAACAGCGTGAACTTCGTGACCGCCTTGCGCACCGCGTGCGAAGCCGGGTTCCCGCACCGGCCGCACAAGAACGTCGTCATCGCCAGCACGTAGATGCGCGTACGCCAGCCCCAGATCAGCATCGGTCTTCTCTCTTCCGGTTCTTCGTTCGCCGGGCAGCCTCGCACACCGTCGGCGTCTGACGGGGCGGTTTCGCCGATCCCGCGCGACCGGCAACCGGCAAACCGGACATCCGGGCCGTACCGCGACACCGGAAGTCCCGGGACTAGATTGGGATCATGCCGAGCGACTTCGCCCTCAAGACGATGAACGCCGTCCACCGCGGCCTGATCAAGCTCAGCGGTGGACGGGTGGGCTGGCAGGTCGCCATGCCCGTTCTGGAACTCACCACCGTCGGCCGCAAGAGCGGGCAGCCGCGGACGGTCCTGCTGACCTCACCGCACCAGGACGGCGACACGTGGGTCGTCGTGGCGTCGCGCGGCGGCGACGACACGCACCCCGCGTGGTTCCTCAACCTGCGCGACCACCCGGACGTCGAGGTCTCGCTGAAGGGCGGCCCGAAGCAGCCGATGCGCGCCCGGATCGCCGACGCCGACGAGCGGGCGCGGCTGTGGCCGAAGATCACCGCCGAGTTCAAGAACTACGCGCAGTACCAGACGAAGACCGAGCGGGAGATCCCGCTCGTCTTCCTCGAACCGCGCTAGCTGCGCGCCTGCAGGTACGCCGGGTCGGCGGCGGGGATCTGCTGGTCGGGCACCCCGGCCAGCAGCTTGCTCATGGCGTGGAAGTACGGCGGCGCGGCGACCGTGCCGCCGAACGCGCCGTGGCCGCAGTCGCCGAGGTGCACCGGGGTGCCCGGGCAGATCTCCCGCGGGTGCGGCCCGTCGGCGAAGACCATGGACGACACCGCGTAGCCGTCGACACCCCCGACGAACGCGACCGATTCGCTCAGCTGCGTCGTCCCCGTCTTGCCGATGTCGGGCCGGGTCCAGCCGGCCGCGCGGGCCGCCTCGGCGGACGTGCCGCTCGTGGTGTCCTTGCTCAGCCCCGCTTCCAGGGTGTCCGCGACGCCCTGGGGGATGACCCGCTCGCACGCCTGCTGCGCCACCGGCACGGCGTTGCCGTTCCGGTCGGTGACCGACAGGATCGGGTTCGGCGGGCACCACACGCCGCCGCTCATCAGCGTCGCCGACACGTTCGCCATCTCCAGCGGGCTCACCGGGCTGTTGCCGAGGGTGAACGACAGCAGGTTCCGGAAGTACTGCGACTGCGGCTGGCTGAACTGCGGGTTGGCCGACTTCGGGTCGGGCGTGCGGCCGGCGTCGTTGGTCGCGAGCGTGGTGCGCAGCCCGAGCTTGGCGGCCATGTCGAGCACGGCGGGCATCCCGACCTGGCTTTCCAGCCCGACGAACGCGACGTTCGGCGACGTCGCCAGCCCGTCGGCGAGGGTGATCGGGTCCGCGTAGTGGCCGTCGTTGTGGACGGTGTAGCAGGACGAACGCGAGTCCGGCACCGGGAAGCACTGGCTGTCCGGGTTGGGCAGTGGCGTGTCGAGACCCGCCTTGCCGGTGACGAGCGCCGCGGCCGAGGTGAAGATCTTGAACGACGAGCCCGCGCCGAACTCGTTGCTCGCGTCGGCGACGATGTCGGTCGACGTCTCGCCCCGCGCCGGATCGGTGCCGTAGTTGCGGTTCGCGACCATGGCGAGCACCTGGTGCCCGTCCTGGCCCGGCTGGACGACGGCGAAGGTGTTGGCCACGCCGTCCTGGGTGGTCGGCACGTTCGCGTCGACGGCGTCCTTGGTCACCTGGGAGACGCGCGGGTCGAGGGTGGTCTTGATCGTGTAGCCGCCGGTGGCCAGCCGGTCGGCGGTGAAGCCGGCGTGCACCAGGTAGCTTTCCGCGTAGGCGCAGAAGAACCCGGCGTCCGGCGCCGCGCCCAGGCACGTGCCGGACGGGGTCACCGGGCCGTTCGGCAGCAGCCCGAGCGGGGTCGCCTTGGCCGTCGCCGCGTACGACGCCGGGATGGAGCCGTTGGTGACCATGTCGTCGATGACGAGGTTGCGGCGCTGCAGCGCGTTGTCCGGGTGGGTGTACGGGTTGTAGATGCTGGGGTTGTTCACCATTCCGGCGAGCAGCGCCGCCTGCGGCACGGTCAGTTTGTCCGCGGTCGTCCCGAAATACGCCTTGGCCGCCGCGCCGACTCCGTACACGGTTCCGCTGAATTCGACCACGTTGAGGTAATTCGCCAGAATGTCGTCCTTGCTCATGGTGTCGTTGAGCTGGACGGCCATTTTCGCCTCGCGCAGCTTGCGGGCGAGCGAGTCCTCGCGGTCGGCCTGCTGGGCCGCCGGGTCGTTGCGGTCGACGACGTTGATCAGGTAGTTCTTGACGTCCTGCTGCGTGATCGTCGAGGCGCCCTGCAAGGCGCCGCCGGTGCTGTCGTTGACGGCCGCGCGGAGCATGCTCTGCAGGTCGACACCGCCTTCGGTGTAGAACCGGCGGTCCTCGATGGCGATGATCGCGGCCTTCATCGTGGTCGCGATCCCGGCCGCGGTGACCGGGAGGCGGTACTGCGCGTAGAGCGTCGCGATGGGGGTGCCGTCGCGGTCGGTCACCGTCGTGGTCAGCGGCAGGTCGGACGCGGCGAGCCGGGCGGAAATGGCGTCGACCGAATCGCTGACCTGATTGGACAGCAGACCGGCGCCGATGGCTGCCGGGGCCACCGTCCCGGCGACCAGGATTCCGGCGAGTGCACACAAACCGACAAAGGGGACCACGCCCGTGCGACGTTTCACGAATTCGACATTAGGCATCGGGCGATAAAGCTTCCGTTCGGTGAGACATGGGCCTCATCGGGCCAACCTGCCGAGCAGGGCCGAGGCGACCGAAACGGCCACCGCCGTCGCCGCCGCCAGCACGGCGAAGTCGAGCCCGAGGTGGGCGGGAGTACCGATGAGCAGGCCGCGCAGCGCGTCGACCTGGTAGCTCAGCGGGTTGACGTGGCTGAGCACCTTCAGCCACGACGGCATCAGGTCCACCGGGTACAGCGCGTTCGAGCCGAAGAACAGCGGCATGGTGATCGCCTGGCCGATACCCATCAGCCGTTCCCGCGACAGCACGATCCCGGCGATCACGATGGACAGGCAGCAGAAGAACGCCGAACCGAGCACGAGGACGGCGGCCATGGCGAGGAGCTTCAGCGGGTTCGCGGTCAGGCCGACGCCGAGGACCGCGGCCAGGATCAGCACCATCAGCGCCTGCACGAGCGCGCGGACCCCGGCGGCGAACGCCTTGCCCGCGACGAGCGCCGCGCGCGGGGTCGGGGTCACCAGGAGCTTGGCGAGCACGCCCGCGTCGCGCTCCCAGATGATCTGGATGCCGTAGAAGATCGCGATGAACAGCGCCGACTGGGCCAGGATGCCCGGCGCCAGGAAGTCGAGGTACGGCGTCGAGCCGGTCGGGATCGCGCGCAGCCGGGTGAAGGTCTCCCCGAAGATCAGCAGCCACAGCGCGGGCTGGATCGCCCTGGTGAGCAGCTCGGTCTGGTCGCGGCGCAGTTTCTGCAGCTCCACCAGGCACATCGCGCCGACGCGGGCGCCGAGCACGCGCAGCCGGCGCAGCGGGCCCTCCTCAGCCGAGGCGGCGGGCGGTACGGCGAGTGGCACGGACACCGCGGATCCCTCCTTCTTCGTGGTCGAGCCGGTTCCCCGTCGTCGCCCGGAACACGTCGTCCAAAGTGGACTCCGGGCCGAGGGCGGCCTCCAGCTCGGCCGGGGTGCCCAGCGCGCGGATCCGGCCGGTGTGCATCAAGGCGACGCGGTCGCAGTACTGCTCGGCTTCGTCCATGTAGTGCGTGGTGACGAGCACGGTCATGCCGGTCGACTCGCGGATCGAGCCGATGCGGTCCCACACCGACGACCGCGCGACCGGGTCGAGCCCGATCGTCGGCTCGTCGAGCACGAGCAGCCGGGGCGAGCTGACCAGGGCCTGGGCGAGTTCCAGGCGGCGGATCATGCCACCGGAGTACGTCTTGGCCGTGCGGTCGGCGTCGCCGGCCAGCCCGACCAGCTCCAGAGCGAGCCGCACCTGCTCGGCCCGCGCGCGGCGGGGCACGTCGAAAAGCCTCGCGAACAGTGCGACGTTCTCGCGGCCGGTGAGCGCGCCGTCGGCGGACAGCTGCTGCGGGACGTACCCGATGAGCCGCCGCACGGCCATCCGGCGGCGCGCGACGTCGACGCCGAAGACCGTGATGCGGTCCGGCGCGGACGGCAGCAGCGTGGTGATCATCCGGAGCGTGGTCGTCTTGCCGGCGCCGTTCGGGCCGAGCAGGCCGAACACCTCGCCCGGGCGGATTTCGAGGTCGACGCCGTCCACCGCGCGGGTGGCGCCGAACGAGTGGCTCAGGCCGGTGCAGCGCACCGCCGCGGGTTCGGTCATGCCTGCTCCTTCAGGATGCCCATGAGTTTTTCGAGGGCCGGCAACGCCTGCTCGATCGCCGCCGTGTCCTCTTCGGACAGCCGGGCGAGGGCGTCGGCGACGAGCCCGGTGCGGGCGCGGCGCCAGGCCGCCATCCGGTCGGCGGCCGCGGCGGTGATTTCCAGCCGGACCGCGCGCCGGTCGGCGGGATCGGCTTCGCGGCGCACAAAGCCCGCGTCGGCGAGCTGGTTGACCAGCGTGCTGACGGAGTTGTTCGCCAGGTGCAGCTCACGGGCGGCGGCGGCGACCCCGATGCCGGGCTGGTCGGCCACGACCCGCAGCAGCTCGACCTGGGCGCCGGGCAGCGGGCTGCCCGGCACTTCGGCCCGTACCCGGCGGCGCACCACCCGGCGGACCCCCTGGACGGCGCTCAGCAGCCGGTCGGCGAGTTCGGTCATGCTCCCGAAGGTAGCTCTGACCCAGAACTATTAGCAACGCTAAAAGTCCGGTTGATGAGGAATGCGCAGAATCAGCCGCGTGCTGCTTCGGCGAGAGCCAGGTCGAGCAGGCCGGGGAAGCGGGTGTCGAACTCTTCGCGGCGCAGGGTGTTCAGCCGTTGCGTGCCGCTGTCCCACTGCCGGAGCAGGCCGGCGGCGCGGAGGATCTTGAAGTGCCGGGACGCGGCGGGCTTGCTGACCGGTGGCATGATCGCGCCGCACGACTGGCCGGGTTCCCGGGCGAGCGCGGCGACCATGGCCAGCCGGTGCGGGTCGCGCAGGGCTTCCAGGGCTGCGGCGAAGGAGACGTCTTCGAGAGCCGGGTGCTCCAAGGGGGTCGCGGTGCGGCTGGCCATGCCCCGAGTATCCCGGTTGCCCGGACGCGAGCCGCTGTGCCATGGTCGATGTTAGTCATTTGGTTAACATGAGGAGCCGTGGTGCGTGTCTACCGTCCCCGAGCCGGCCGCCTGGTGCAGCGCGAAGAGCCGATCCCCGAGCCGCGGCGCGGCGAGGTGCTCGTCCGGGTGCGGGCCGTGTCGCTGAACTACCGGGACCTGCTCATCCTGAACGGCGACCACTTCGGCACCGGGACCGAGGCGCTGATCCCGGTGTCGGACGCCGCCGGGGAGGTCGTGGCGGCCGGCGAGGGGGTCACGCGCTTCGCCGAGGGGGATCGGGTGCTCAACGCCTTCCACGCGGACTGGATCGCCGGCCGGATGCCGGAGACCGTGGTGGGCTACGGCAACGGCCGGGACGGCTGGCTCGCCGAATACCGCGCCGTCCCGGAGCACGCGCTCGTCGCGCTGCCGGATTCGCTGACCTTCGAGCAGGGTGCGACGTTGCCGTGCGCCGCCGTCACGGCCTGGACGTCGCTCGGCGGCGTGCGCCCGGGCGACGTCGTGCTGACCCTCGGCTCCGGCGGCGTCTCGCTGTTCGCCGTGCAGCTGGCGAAGGCGCGCGGGGCGCGGGTCGTCGCGACGACGTCGAGTGCGGGCAAGGCGGCGAAATTGACCGGGCTCGGCGCGGACACGGTGATCGACTACGTCGCGACGCCGGACTGGGGCAAGGCGGTGCTCGACGCCACCGGCGGGCGGGGCGCGGACCGGATCGTCGAGGTCGGCGGTCCCGGCACGTTCGCGCAGTCGCTGGTCGCGGCCGGGACGCACGGCGCCGAGATAGCGCTCGTCGGGTTCGTCGGCCGGAGCGGGCCGCCGATCGGCTTCATGGACCTGTTCCGCAGCGGGGCGAGCGTGCGGAAGGTCTGGGTCGGCAGCCGCGAGGACACCGAAGACCTGCTCCGGTGGCTCGACGTGTGGCCCGTCGAGCCGGTCATCGACAGCGTTCACTCGTTCGAGGACGCCGAAGCGGCCTTCCGGCGGTTCGAGAGCCGGGAGAACTTCGGCAAGGTCGTGATCGCCACCGCGTGAGGCGAGAGGAATACCGCTGATCGGCGGAACCTGCCCGGAGTGACCGTTCGGCGGCGGACCGGTGCCGTTCGCCGCGCCACGGCGGAAGATCCGGTCCGGAACGGGCGGCGCGGGCGCATGCTGTCCTCTCCGGCCCCGCGTCCCCGCGCCTGACGTCCACAGTGGACACTGCCAGTGCGCCCGGCCCGGCGGCCTCCGATGAGGATAGGAACGTTCGTCGTGACCCTGCTGGACAGCAAGCTCGTCCGGTGCTGGACCTCCCGCCCGCACCTGCAGTCCCTCTACTCCCTCGCCGCGGCCGCCCCGCGGATGCGGGCCGCGCTCGGCCTGGCGCCCACCGGCGGCGGCACGGTCGACTTCAAGGTCGACGGGGACGCGCTGGCCCGCACCGAGGCGGAGCTGATCGCCGCGACGTCGGCGCGGCTGCCGGTGCACCCGCTGGTGACGCAGGACCTCCACGGCCGTTCGACGGTCCGGTGCTGGCGGCGCAACCGCGACCTGCGCGTGCTGACCGGCGACCTGGTCGACGTCGCGGACCGGCTGGCCAGGGCGGGCTACGGCGGCTCCCTGCGGTTCGCCACCGTCGAATTCGCCGAGCCGGGCGGGCGGCGCGAAGGGAAGCTGGCGCTGGTGTACCTGTTCGACCGCGGCACGTTCCACACCGCGGCGCCCGGGGCCCGGCAGCTGGACCGGGCGCTGGAGCTGCGCGCCCGGGCGGCGTTGCACGGTGCGCTGCCGCTGGAACCGCCTCGCGCAGCGGCGGTTCGTGGTCTGATCCGCCCCTGAAAATCCGCCGATTGGCGCAGGCCGGGCGTTCTGCGAGGATGCTGCTCTCGTCCGATCGAAGGAGATGGCCGTGGCTTCTCGTCTCAACCCGTACCTGAGCTTCCGCGACGACGCGCGGCAGGCCATGGAGTTCTACAAGGGTGTCTTCGGCGGCACGCTCACCCTGAACACGTTCGGGGAATTCGGCTCACCCGAAGGAGCGGACGCGGACAAGGTCATGCACGCCCAGCTGGAAGCGGAAAACGGCTTCACGCTCATGGCGTCGGACACCCCGGCCGGAATGGAACACAACCCGGGCACGAACATCTCCGTGAGCCTCAGCGGGGACGACGCCGACGACCTGCGTGGCTACTGGGACAAGCTCAGCGAGGGCGGCACCGTGACGGTTCCGTTCGAAAAGCAGATGTGGGGCGACGAATTCGGCGCCTGCGTCGACCGGTTCGGCATTCCCTGGATGGTCAACGTCGTGCAGGGCTAGCCACGAGCCGTTGCAGCCGGTGCCGCCGTCGGTGACGATGGGGGACACCGGCGTGGCGTGGCGCCGGCCGAAGGAGGCCCGATGGCGGGTTTTCCCTGGACGTGTGCGCAGTGCGGCGCGGTCAACGACCCCGCCGCCGGGCGCTGTGGCACCTGCGCCGGCCTGGCACCGGGCCGGGCCCGCGCGCGGGCGCTGTGGGTGCTGCTGACGCTGATGGTGGTCGCCGGTGTCGCGGTGGGCGGCGTCCTGCTGTTCACCGGGCGCTCGCGGCCCTCGCCGTTCGCGTCGGGGCCGTTCCCGGAGTACACGACGCCCACCCTGCCGACGACCAAGACCGTCGTCACGACCGTGAACGGCGTCGCCCCGCCCGGCACGCCGGCCACGACCACCACCTCGGCACCGGCGGACAAACCGTGCCCGGCGGACGCGGCACGCTACCTGCCCGGCGGCGCGGGCACGGCGCTGCTCGTGGCGCAGACCGGGAAGTCCGTCGTCACGATCTGCCGGACCCCCGACGGCCGGATCTTCTACGACGGCCAGGCCCGCGGGCAGGCGGCCTCGGACGACACCCACATCGTGTTGCCGGCCCAGGCCGAAGGCGACGGCTTCGTCGCGGTCAACGGCGACTACCGCTATCAGGTCGCGGGCGGCCGGCTGGTCGTTTCGGCCGGGTCCGAGGTGCTTTCCGACGAGGAGCTGACCGCGGTCGGCTGAACGCCGTACAGCTCGTCCACCGGCTCCGCGTCGAACCCGAGGTCGGCACGCATCCGGGCGCGCATGACGCGGTAACCGCGCTGGCCGGCGTCCCAGGCGGGCCGCATCCTGGTGCAGTTGTCGTCCGGGTCGAGCAGCATCGCGGCCAGCCGCATCCGGGGCAGCGTGGCGTCGCTGACCAGCCGGCGGACCGCCTCCGGCGCGTGCAGCACGACGGGACCGAGCGCGTGCTGGGCCTCGCTGCGCACCTCCCGCAGCTCGGCGAGCTGGTGTTCGTCGAGGTCGCCGCTCGATTCGCGGATCGCGCGGGCCTGGAACAGCACGCCGTCGAACGCCTCGAGGGCGCCCATCAGCCGGGCGTAAGCCTCGGCGCGGGTCTCGTGGGTCCGGGCCTCGCGTTCGCGCTGCCACCGGCGCTCTTCGCGAGCGGCCTCTTCGGCCATCCGCCGGGCCTCCCGGCGTCCCGAGAGGACCTGGGTCAGGATCACCCCGGCGAGGCCGAGCAGGGCGACGACGATCGGAATCCACACCGGGACCTGGGAACCCACGTGCGCACCCTACCCAGGATGTGGGAGTGGCGGCGGCCACCCGGCCCGGATCAGCATGCTGGAGGCATGGCTTCTCCGCTGGACAACCCGACCTGGGCGTCGTTGACCGGACCGCACGCCCACTTCGCGGAACGGCAGGGGCGCGTCCGGCGCTACCCGGAGGACGTCGCGCCGTTCCTGGCCCTGCCCGACGACCCGGGCGAGCAGGACTGGCGGGACGTCGCCGCGCTCGCCGGGCCGGGGGCGACCGTCGTGCTCGCCGCGACCGCCGAGCGGCCGCCGTCCGGCTGGGAGGTGCTCGACGAGATCCCCGGCGTGCAGCTGGTCGACGAGGGGGTCGCGGCCGCGCCCGAGCCCGAAGCCGTGCGGCTCGGCCCCGCGGACGTGCCGGAGATGCTGGACCTCGTCGAGCGGACGCGGCCGGGGCCGTTCCGGAAGCGGACCGTCGAGCTCGGCACCTACCTCGGCATCCGCCGCGGCGGCGCGCTCGTCGCCATGGCCGGCGAGCGCCTGCACCCGCCGGGCTACACGGAGATCAGCGCGGTCTGCACGGATCCGGCGCACCGCGGGCAGGGCCTCGCGACCCGGCTGGTGCTCGCCGTGGCGGCGGGCATCCGCGAGCGCGGCGAGATCCCGATGATGCACGCGGCCGCGGGCAACACCTCGGCGATCCGCCTCTACCTCTCCCTGGGGTTCGCGCTGCGGCAGCGGCCGGACTTCGTGGCGGTGCGCGTGCCGCTCGCGGTCAAGGTCTAAAATTCCACCACCGAGCCCTCAGCCCGGCACCCACATGGTCACCCGGGTGCCGCGGCCCGGCTGCGAGTCCACCGTGCCGTGCCCGCCGACCTCGGCCAGCCGGGCCATGATGGACTGGCTGATGCCGAAGCCCGGTGGCCGGTCACGGACGTCGAAGCCCTGGCCCTGGTCGCGGGCCACCACCGCGATCCCGCCGTCGCGTTGCTCCACGCGCAGCACGACCTGCTTCGTCCCCGAGTGCTTCACGGTGTTGCGCAACGCTTCCCGGACCGCTTCGCACAACGCCGTGCGCCGGTCCTGCGAGACCTTGTGGTCGTCGGCGAAGTCCGCGGCGACGAGCTGCGTGCGCAGGCCGTCGCGCGCCAGCTCGGTGGCGACGTCGGCGAGCTCGACGGCGAACCCGCGTGTCGGCCCGCTCGGCACCGGCTCGGTGATCCGGCGGCGCAGTTCGGCCGCTTCGGCCTTGGCGACCGAACGCAGCTCCGCCAGCCGCGTGACGGCGTGGGCGTCGTCGCCCGGTGCCGAGATGGCCAGCGCTTCGAGGGTCTGCAGGACGCTGTCGTGCATGATGCGGCGGGTCCGGCGGCGCTCGGCTTCGCGGCCGCGCCGCAGCCCGATGTCCACCGCGAACCGCGTGCCGACGCCGAGCATGATGAGGATCGCCACGGCGAGCACGATCGCCACGGCCAGCGCCACCATGCAGCCGATCGACCGCGTGAGGGCGAGCGGGTGGTCCAGGGGCAGCCCGCCGGCCAGGGTCAGCGCGGCCCGGAGCGGGACCGCCGCCGCGAACAGCCACAGGGCCGCGGGCAGCCCGGACGTGCCGGCCCACATGGCGACCGAGCCGACGAGCCAGGTCCAGGACACGTCGACGGCGAAGGGCTGGATCCCGGCCGGAGCCGCCACGGCGACCACGAGGTTGAGGGCCACGCCGAGGGAAAGGTCCAGACCGAGGGCGCGGCCGGTGAGGCGGGCCCGCAGCCCGCCCGAGCGCAGCACCCAGACGATCGCGGCGGTGTTGGCCACCACGGCGAAGACGGTCGCGCCCAGCACCGGCCCCAGCCCGAGCGCGCCGTTCGAGGCGGTGAACCCGATGAACACCTTGACGAACGCGGCGACCCGGTAGGCCAGCGGGATGGCCACCCAGTAGCGCGACGCGCGGGCGAGCGTCGCCTCGCCGACGGCGGTGAGGTCGGTGCTGTCGGCAACGGGCTCGGCGGGTTCCGCGGGAGTGCCCCTGCGCAGCAGCGTGCGGACGAAGGCGCGTGGCGGTGCGGCAGAGCCCGCCTCGGGCATCGGTGGTCCCCGTTCATCCGGCCGTCCGGGCGGCCTGAGCCTGGCAGCGGGGAAGGGGAATAGTCAACCGTCCCGGCCCGGAGCCAGCCCGCTGGAGCAAAGCCCTCGACCGGTTCGTGATCTGCCCGTCGCGCAGGGAAACCGGGCCGGTGCCCAGCGCGGCGGGACATCGCCGGTCACCCGGCCCGCGCCGCGCGAGTCAGTACACGTGGAACATCGTGTCCTCGCCCGTGTACTCCGCCCAGCCGGGCGAACCGGTCGTCGCGAAGCGGTACCAGGCGCCGTTCAGCTCGGTGGCCAGCTCGTGCGGCGGGTTCTCGCCGAGCAGGCCGCGCGGCCCGGAGAGCGCGTCCAGCGCGCCGAACACGAACGGCAGCTCCAGCCCGTGGCACGCGCCCAGACTGCCATCGAGCAGGGGCGAGCCCCACTCGAACTCGTACCGGAACGTCCGGCCGGTGTGGTGTTCGGCGAGGTCGCGCACGCCGTCCCGGAAGACCAGGTCCGTCAGGGCCGCGACCAGGACCTCGCCCGCCGGGCTCCCCGAACCGAGGCCGTACGCGTGCAGCACGCCCACCGGGTCCGGGTGCGACACCGCCAGGGAGGCCACCGCCTGGTCGTCGTTGACCGCTTCCAGCGCGCCCGTCGGCACCAGGTAGAGCCGCATCTCCTCGCTGCAGCTGCCCGCGATCAGGTCGACGTCGCGGCCCGCGCCCGCCTTGATCGCCTTGGCCGGGTGGCGGGGGAGGACGTCGTCACCGAAGACCGGGAGGAACGGGCTCAAGCCGTAGCCGCGGTCGTAGCCCAGCGCGTCGCGCAGGTCGGGGGCGCCGCCCGGGCGGAGGACCGCGTCCTGGGCGTCGAGCAGCTGCTCGGTCGACACCTTGCGGAACGCCTCCGCGGTCGGTTCGGCCTTCAGCTCGTCGGCGACCACCTTGGCCAGCCGCCGGGCTTGGACGCCGTCGCGGACCATGTCCGGGTGTCCGCTTTGGACGATCGCACGGTGGAAGAGCCCCGCCGAGAGCGGCGAGCCGAGCAGGCAGGCGACGCTGACGGCGCCCGACGCCGCGCCGAAGAGGGTGACGTTGGCCGGGTCGCCGCCGAACGCGGCGATGTTCTCCTGCACCCAGTGCAGGGCGGCGAGCTGGTCGCGCAGGCCGAGGTTGGTCGCGCCGCCGTCCAGCGGGAGGAAGCCGTCGATGCCGAGGCGGTACTGCACGGTCACCAGCACGGCACCGGCGCGGGCGAACGCCGTGCCGTCGTGGACCGCGGCGGACGCGGCGCCGCCGATGAACGAGCCGCCGTGCACGAACACCAGCACCGGCAGGGAAGCGGGGCCCGGCTGCGGCGTCCAGACGTCCACCGTCAGGTACTCCGGCCCCGGGCGCCAGCCGGTGCCGGTGAGCGGGGTCAGGTCGAGGCGGGGCACGTCGTGACGGCGCTGCGGCGCCGTCGGCCCCGGTCTCCGCGTGTCGCGGACGCCCTCCCACGGTGGCGCCGGGACGGGCTCGGCGAAGCGCAGCTCGCCGTCGGGCGCGGCGGCGTACGGGATGCCGCGGAAGAGCACCGCGCCGGCGGGGGTGACCTGACCGCGGACCGCGCCGGACGTGGTGGGGACGACGGGGTCGGTCATGCGGGGGGTCCCTTCGTGGACTGTCGGGGGAAGTGCCCGTCAGCCTAGGACCGCGGACGGGCCGCCGTCATGGGCGTTCCGTCCCCGAGGTTGTCGCGGATGGATAACGGCGCCGGGCCCGTATTGGCCAAGCGCGTGGCGACACCGTGAATTCCTGCTGCCGCGCGGGCAGGGCGTCCGGCAACGCCCTGCCCGCGGGCGTCAGCCTTCGAGGCCCTCGAGGAGGTCCTCGATGGTGATCGGGATGTGCCGGACCCGGATGCCGGTGGCGTTGTACACGGCGTTGGCCACCGCCGCCGCCATGCCGACCGTGCCGATTTCGCCGAGGCCCCGCGCGCCCACCGCGTTGTGCAGGGTGTCGGGGTACTCGACGAACTGGACCTCGACCTCGGGGATGTCGGCGTTGACCGGGAGCAGGTAGCTCGCGAAGTCGCCGTTGGCGAGCCGGCCGTTCGCCTCGATCTCCAGGCCCTCGTGCAGCGCGGCCGAGACACCCCAGATCATGCCGCCCATGATCTGGCTGCGGGCCGCCTTGTCGTTGATGATCCGGCCGGCGTCGAACACCCCGAGCATCCGGGACACGCGCGCCTCGCGCGTCCACTTGTGCACCCGGACCTCGCAGAACTGGGCGCCCCACGAGGCGAAGGAGTGCTTGGTCATCTCCTCGCCCGGTGCCGACGTCCCGGTCACCTCGAGCGTTTCGCGGCCCACGGCGCGCAGCAGCTCACCGAACGTCATCGACTCGCCGTCGGCGAAGACGCGGCCGTCGGCGTAGGTGACCTGGCGTCCTTCGAACGGCGCACCGGGGTCGGCGGCGAGCGCGGTCAGCTCGTCGATCGCCTTGGCGGCGGCGAGCATGATCGCCGTGCCCGCGCTCGCCGTGGCCGTCGAGCCGCCGGACATGCCGCCCGGCGGGAGGGTCGAGTCGCCCAGGCGCGGGGTGATCCGGTCCGCCGGGATGTCCAGCGATTCGGCGCCCACCAGGGAGAGCACGGTCAGCAGGCCGGTGCCCGGGTCCGCGCCGCTCGTGGCGACGTCGGCGGTGTCGTCCGCCCGCAGCGTGATGCCGACGGTGGCCGGGAACCGCAGCGCGGGGAACACCGCGGTGGCGACACCCGTGCCGACCAGCCAGTCGCCGTCGGTGCGCGAGCCCGCCGGGCGGTGCGCCCAGCCGAAGCGGTCCGCGCCGACCCGGAAGCACTCGTCGAGGTGCTTGCTCGACCACTGCAGGTCGTGGCCGGGCGGGGCGGTCGAGTTGTTGCGCACGCGCAGCTCGATCGGGTCCATGCCGAGCTTCTCGGCGAGCTCGTCGATCGCGCTCTCCAGCGCGAACGAGCCGGGTGCCTCGCCGGGGGCCCGCATGAACGTGGTCGGCGGGACGTTCAGCGGCACCATCCGCTGCGTGATCGACAGGTTCCTCGTGGCGTACCACTCGCGCGAGGTGCCGTGCGACGTCGGTTCGACGAACGAGCGCGCGGTGTCGGTGTGGCACCACGAGTCGTGCCGCAGGGCGACCAGGGTGCCGTCCGGCTCGGCGCCGATCGCGAGCTTCTGGATCGTCGAGGCCCGGCCGGCGGTGGCGGTGAAGACCTGCTCGCGGGTGAGCGCGGCCTTCACCGGGCGGCCCAGGGCGCGGGCCGCCGCCGCGGCGAGGAACGCCGGCGTGGACGTGCGTCCCTTGCCGCCGAACGCGCCGCCGACGAACGGGTTGACCGCGTGCACGGCTTCCCGCGGGACGCCGAGCGCGACGGCCAGCTCCGTCGCCTGCATGTCGGAGGCCTGGTTGCCGCTGTAGACAGTCAGCTCGTCGTCGTCCCACACCGCGACCGCGGAGTGCGGCTCCATGGCGGCGTGGTTCTGCGTCGCGGTGGTGTAGGTCGCCTCGACGACCACCGGGCTCGCGGCCAGGGCGGCCTCGATGGAGTCGACGCCGTCTTCGAGCACCTCGATTTCCGGGGGAGCGCCGTTGAACGTCGGCGGCGCCATTTCGGCCGCGTCGAGGAACTCGGTGAGCGAGGTGCGGGCGGGTCGCTCGCGGTAGGCGACCTCGACGAGGGACGCGGCGTCCCTGGCCTGCTCGAACGTCTCCGCGACGACGAAGCCGATCGGCTGACCGTAGTAGGAAACTTCCTTGTCCTGCAACGGAACCCACGTCTCGCCGAACACCGGCAGGCTCGGGGTGTTCAGCGGCAGCGGATCGAACGGGGTGTACACCTCGAGCACGCCGGGCGCGCTCTTCGCCGCGGTGGCGTCCACGGCCTCGATTTCGCCGTGGGCGATCGTGCTGAGCACGACGTAGCCGTAGACCATGCCGGGGAAGGTGTGGTCGGCGCCGTACTTGGCGCCGCCGGTGACCTTCAGCGGCGCGTCGAGCCGGGTGATCATCGGGAGCTCCCCTCGGTCAGTTCGAGCAGGGCCCGGACGATGGTCCGCTGCAGCAGCGGCACCTTGAACCCGTTCTCGGACAACGGTTGCGCGCCGTCGGCGGCCACCGCGGCGGCCGACGCGAAGGCGGCCTCGGTCGCCGGGGCGCCGCGCAGGGCCGCCTCGACGGACGGCAGCCGCCAGGGCACCGTCCCGACCCCGCCGGCCGCGACCCGGGCGTCGGCGACGATCCCGTCCCGGACGTCGAGCGCGACGGCGGCGGAGCACAGCGCGAATTCGTAGGACTGCCGGTCGCGCACCTTGACGTAGGTGGAGTTGGCCGCCCAGTCCAGCCGCGGCACGACCACCTCGGTGATCAGTTCGCCGGGGCGCAGGTCGTTCTCCACGGCCGGGGTGTCGCCGGGCAGCTCGTAGAAGTCGGCGAGCGCGACCTCGCGGGTGCCGGACGCGTCGGCCAGCCGCACGCGGGCGTCGAGCGCGATCAGGGCCACGGCGACGTCACTGGCGTGCGTGGCCACGCACGACTCGCTCGTGCCGAGGATCGCGTGCATCCGGTTGGCGCCGGTGAGCGCGGAGCAGCCGCTGCCGGGGACGCGCTTGTTGCACGGCATGGCGACGTCGCGGAAGTACGAGCACCGCGTGCGCTGCAGCAGGTTGCCGCCGATGCTGGCCATGTTCCGCAGCTGCTGGGACGCGCTCAGCAGCAGGGCGCGCGAGATCGCCGGGTACACGCCGGGGTGCGCGGCGATGGTGCCCATCCGCTCCAGTGCGCCGAAGCGCAGGCCGTCGGTGGTGTCGATGCCGCGCAACGGCACGTCGTTGATGTCGAGGACGTGCTCCGGCGTCAGGACGTCGAGCTTCATCAGGTCGACCAGGGTCGTCCCGCCGGCGAGGTACGTGCCGGGCGTGGCGACCGCCGCCTCGACGGTGGTGGGTGCGGTCAGCTCAAAGGGACGCATCGGCCCGCCTCGCCTGCTCGACCGCCTTGACGATGTTCGGGTAGGCCGCGCACCGGCAGAGGTTGCCGGACATGAACTCCCGCACATCGGCGACGTCCTGCTCGACGGCGGCGACCGCCGACATGATCTGCCCGGCGGTGCAGAACCCGCACTGCAGGGCGTCCTGATCGACGAACGCCTGCTGCACCGGGTGCATCCCGTCCTCTGTGGACAGTCCTTCGACGGTCGTCACCGGCTGCCGGACGGTGGCGGCCAGGGTGAGGCACGACAGCACGGGCTTGCCGCCGACGTGCACGGTGCAGGCGCCGCACTGCCCGCGGTCGCAGCCCTTCTTCGGGCCGGTGACGGCGAGGCGTTCGCGCAGCGCGTCCAGGAGCGTGACGCCGGGATCGACGTCCAGGTGTTCGGTGGTGCCGTTGACTTCGAGTGAGATGTCCACTGGTCTCTTTCCGCGGAGCCGGGCATGCTGCCCGACGGTGTGGTGGGGCGGTGAAGGCGGGAGCGGATAGTCATCCGCTTCACTCGGTCGCGAGGCTAGCGGATTACAATCCGCTTGGCAACGAAACGGGCAGCCTGGAGTTGCTCCAGCACTCGGCTAGATTCAGCGGGACGGCACGACCTCCGGGAGGGACGATGACGACCGGATCGGTCAGCCCCCGCCGCGCGGACACGCGGCGCAACCACGAACGCATCCTCATCGCGGCGGCGGCATCGCTGGCCGAAACGGGTGAGGTCTCGTTCAACGCGATCGCCAAGCAGGCCGAGGTCGGCGTCGGCACGGTCTACCGCCACTTCCCGACGCCGGAGGCGCTGATCCTGGCGGTCTACCGGCGGGAGGTCCGGCACATCGTGGAAGTGGTGCCGGTGCTGCTGGACAAGCACGCCCCGGACGAAGCGCTCCGGGTGTGGGTGACCGATCACGTCGCCCACTACATGATGACCAAGAAGGGCCTGGCCGACGCCCTGCGAACCGCAACGGCGGCCCGCGGCGAGCTCCCGGGCGACGCGTTCGAGGACATGCTCGGCGCGGTGGCGGCGATGCTCGAAGCCAACGTGGCGGCCGGAACGGTCCGCCCGGGCCTGACCCCGGTGCTGGTGATGCGAGGCCTGGGCGGCCTGCTGTGGCTCGACCCGAACGGCGACTGGCAGCACGACGCGGCGGAGCTCGCCGACCTGCTGTGGCACGGGATGGCCGCGCAGCCGGGCTAGGCTTCGCGGCCCGCGAGGTGCACGGTCACGGTGACCCGCCCTTTGGCGTCCCGGCGGGCCACGGCGTGCCCGGTGCGCTCGGTGTCGTCGAGTTCGAGGGTGAGCGGAGCGCCGTCCCCGGTGAAGTTGCGCCACCACGACTTCGCATCGGGCATCATCACGCGGATGGTGACGACATCGCCGGCCCGCCGGTACCCGACGGGGGTGCTGACGGTGCGACCCGACCGCCGGCCGGTGTAGGTGATCTGGGTGAGGTGGCGGCGGACCAGCCGCCCCCAGCGCGGTGACGTCCGAAGCGAGCCGACGCAAGAGTTGACGCGCTGAACGGCGTTCTTCGGGAGCGAAGTCCGGTACCCCACGGTGGCCTCCTTTGGCGGGCTGCTGCCACGGTACCGGAAAACGGAGAAGAGGGTTCCGGTTGCGGGTGGAGCGCGCCTCGGCGGCTTGGGCCGGTGGCGCCGCTCGGGGTGGGGGCCGCGATGGGTCGGGGTCGGGATGGCAGTGGCCGCGGCCGGCTGAGCGGGGGCTGCCTCGGCTCGGCTGGGGAGGTGGGTTCCTCGGCTCGGGGCGGGAAGGGGGGTGCCTTCGTTCGAGGGCGAAAGCGCGCGCCGGGAGCGGGCTGTGCCCCTGTCCCGGCCAGGGCGGTCCGGAGGTGGACCGGCCGACCACTTCGCCCGCCCTGCCTGCCCGCTCGGCTGCCTGACCTACCGACCGGCTGTCCGGCCGACCGGCTGGCTGTCCGGCCGACCGGCTGGCTGGCCGACCGACCGGCTGGCTGGCCGACCGACCGGCTGGCTGTCCGGCCGACCGGCTGGCTGTCCGGCCGACCGGCTGGCTGTCCGGCCGACCGGCTGGCTGTCCGGCCGACCGGCTGGCTGGCCGACCGACCGACCGACCGGCTGGCTGGCCGACCGACCGGCTGGCCGGCCGACCGACCGGCTGGCCGGCGGCTCGAACGGCGGCGTCCGCAGCTGCGGCTGCCAGCGGGCGCCTGTCCTTCAGTCGCGGCCCGCCCCGGAGGGGGCGAACCCCCGCGCGCGGGCGTGGGGCTCAGCTGGATGTCGGGAAGTTGAAGGCGGCTTCGGTGTGGGGCCAGCGGGTGGTGACCACCTTTGCGCGGGTGTAGAAGCGGACGCCCGCCGGGCCGTGGATGGGGGTGTCGCCGATCAGGGAGTCCTTCCAGCCTCCGAACGAGTAGTACGACATGGGGACCGGGATGGGGACGTTGACGCCGATCATGCCCACCTTGACCTCGCGCTGGAACTTGCGGGCCGCTTCGCCGCTGGCGGTGAAGACCGCCGTGCCGTTGCCGTAGGGGTTGGCGTTGATGACCGCGATTGCCTCGTCGAGGGTTTCGGTGCGGACGATGGACAGGACCGGGCCGAAGATCTCCTCGCGGTACGCGTCCATCTCCGGCGTCACCTCGTCCAGCAGGGACGGTCCGACGAAGAAGCCTTCTTCGTGGCCCTCGACCTTCAGGTCGCGGCCGTCGACGACGACCTTCGCGCCCTGCTCCGCGCCTCGGGTGACCGAGTGGACCACTCGCTCGCGGGCGGCTTCGGTGACCACCGGGCCCATGTCGCTGGCCGGGTCGGTGCCCGGGCCGACCCTCACCTCTCGGGCCTTGCGTTCGAGGATCTGCACCAGCCTGTCGCCGGCCGGGCCGACGGCGACGCCGACCGAGATGGCCATGCAGCGCTGGCCGGCCGAGCCGAAGGCCGCGGCGGTGAGGTGGTCGGCGGCGTACTCCAGGTCGGCGTCGGGCAGGACCACCGCGTGGTTCTTCGCGCCTCCCAACGCCTGGACGCGTTTGCCGGCCGCGGTGGCGCGTTCGTGGACGTACTTCGCGATGGGAGTGGAGCCGACGAAGGACACCGCCGCGATGCCGGGGTGGTCGAGGATCGCGTCGACCGCCGTCTTGTCGCCGTGCACCACGTTGAACACGCCGCTCGGCAGCCCCGCCTCGGCGTACAGCCGGGCGACGAAGTTCGAGACCGACGGGTCGCGTTCGCTGGGCTTGAGGACGAACGTGTTGCCGGTGGCGATGGCGATCGGGTGCATCCACAGCGGCACCATGATCGGGAAGTTGAACGGCGTGATCCCGGCGACCACGCCCAGGGGCTGGTGGAAGTCGTGCACGTCGACATCGCGGGAGACCTGGTCGGAGAAGCTGCCCTTGAGCGCGTCGGCGATGCCGCAGGCGTACTCGACGACCTCGCGGCCGCGGACGATCTCGCCGCGGGCGTCTTCGATCACCTTGCCGTGCTCGGCGGAGATGATCCGGGCGAGCTCGTCTTCGTGCCGCACCAGCAGCTCGCGGAAGGCGAACATCACCTTCATCCGCTGCGACAGCGAGGAGTTGCCCCAGGCCTCGAAAGCCTTGCCCGCGGCCGCGACCGCGGTGTCCACATCGGACGCTTCGGCCAGCAGCACCGAAGCCTGCCGCTGCCCGGTGGCCGGGTCGTAGACCGGTGCCGTGCGGGTGGAGCCCGCTGGGGTGGCAGCGCCGTCGATCCAGTGTTCGATGGTGTTCACGGTGTCCTCCGGGTAGTGGCGCCGGTACGGGTTCACAGCAGTCCGACCGCGGTGTCGACGGCCTTCGCGACGTCGCCGTCCTGCGGGTAGAGCAGCGACCGGCCGACCACCAGGCCCTGCACCGTCGGCTGGGTCAGGGCCCGTTGCCAGGCGGCGAACGCCGCGTCCTGATCCTTGACCTCGCCGCCCAGCAGGACGGCCGGCAGTGTCGACGACGCCAGCACGCGCTCCATCTCGTCCACCACGGGGAGCTTGAGCCACGTATAGGCCGAGGACCGGCCGAGACCGGCGGCGATCGTGATCGACTTGATGACGGCGTCGGGGGAGAGGTCGTTCTGCAGGCGCCCCTCGACCCAGGTCGACAGGAACGGCTCCACCATGGCGATCAGCTTCCGGTCGGCCAGCTCGTTGACCGCCTTCGCGGTGTTTTCCAGGACGCCGGGGGTGGCCGGGTCCGCCAGGCAGATCCGGGTCAGGGTCTTGCCGCCGTCGAAGCGCATCCGCTCGATCGCTTCCGCGTCGTAGCAGGCGAACCGATCGTCGACCTCGAAGCTCGACCCGGCCAGCCCGGTGCGGTTCATCGACCCGAGCACCGTCTTGCCGTCGAGCACGCCGAGCAGCAGCAGGTCGTCGATGATGTCCGCGGTGGCCAGGACGCCGGTGACGCCCGGGCGCTCCAACGCCAGGCACAGCCGCTCCAGCAGCTCGCCGCGATCGGCCATCGCCGTCGGGTTGCCGCCGACCGCGTTCGCGCCGCGGGCGGGGTGGTCCGCCGCGATGATCATCGTGCGGCCCCGGTCGTTGAAGGGGGACGCGGCCCGGATGCGGTTCGCGGCGGCCTCGGCGATCGCTTCCGGCTCGTGCACGCGTCGGGCGACGATGCGCCGCAGCACGTCGATCACGGTGCCCACTCCTCGCTGCCGCTCTTCGAGGCGCGCCCTTCGTGCCTCCGACGGCGACGATTCCAGCTGACCGGAACTTTGTCAAGACATATGGACAACACGTCATCCCAACAGGTGGCGCTCAGGCGGTAGGCTTCGCGGATGAGCGAGCTGGACGCCACCTTCCCGGCCTGGAACGCGGGGCGCGAGATCATCCTCGACCCGGGCAGCCCCGAGCCGCTGTACTTCCAGGTGTCCCGGCAGCTACACGCCGCGATCGAAGACGGCAGGCTGCCGGCGGGGGCGCGGCTGGACAACGAGGTCGACCTCGCCGCGAGCCTGCGCCTGTCGCGCCCGACGATCCGCCAGGCGATCCAGACGCTGGTCAACCAGGGCCTGCTCGTGCGGCGGCGTGGCGTCGGCACGCAGGTCGTCCGCACGAAGGTGGCCCGCCCGCTGCGGCTGAGCAGCCTGTTCGACGACCTCGCCGGCCTGGGCGGCAAGCCGGAGTCGGCGGTGCTGGTCAACCGGGTCGAAGAGGCCTCGGCCGAGGTGGCCGAGCTGCTCGAAGCGCCCGGGCTGACGCACGTCCGGCGGCTGAAGCGGCTCCGCTCGACCGACGGCGAGCCGCTCGCCCTGATGAACAACTACCTGCCCGACGGCGTCATCGACCCCGCCGACGACGAGCTGCGCGAGCGGGGGCTCTACCAGCTCCTGCGGTCGGCCGGCGTGCGGCTGCACGCGGCCGAGCAGAACATCGGCGCGCGGCTCGCGACCGAAGAGGACGCGGAGCTGCTCGGCGAGGAGCCGGGGGCGGCGCTGCTCACCATGCAGCGCACGACCTACGACGACACCGGGCGCGTGGTCGAGTACGGGTGGCACGTCTACCGGGCGTCGCGGTACACGTTCAACCTTTCGCTGACCAGCGGGCCTCAGTAGGGCGCCGGCGCAGGGCCAGTACCACGGTGTCGTCCGCGTGCAGCACGACGTCGTGCATCCGGGTCACCAGCTCGCGCGGCAGGTCCGCGGTCGGCCACGTCCGGTGGGCCCCGGCCAGCACCAGCAGCCGGGCCTGGCCTTCGTCGACGTCCTTGCGGCTCTCCACCAGGCCGTCGGTGTAGAGCAGCACCGTGTCGCCTTCGGCCAGGGTCACCTCGACCAGCTCGCGGGTGCCCGGGTCGGGGAAGCCGACCCCGCGGCCCGGCGCCGGCGGGGGCAGCAGCCGCGCCGGCTCGGCGCCCGTGACCAGCACCGGCTCCGGGTGGCCGCCGTTCGCGAACCGGGTGCGGCCGGTCACCGGGTCGAGCCGGGCCAGCAGGACCGTGGCCATCAGGCCCGGCTCGATCGCCGCCAGAGTGTGGGACGCGTGCGCGACCAGGTCGCGGAACGGGTGCCCCTCCAGCGCGAGGGTGCGGATCGCGTGCGTGACCGTCAGTGCGTGCCGGGTCGAGGTGACCCCGTGGCCGACCGCGTCGACCAGGGTCACGTGGACCTGGCCGTCCGGCAGGACGAACCAGTCGTACAGGTCGCCGCCGGTGGGGGAGTCCTGGTCGGTCGGCGAATAGTGCACGGCCAGCTCCAGGCCCGGCACCACCGGCGGCCGCGGCCGCAGCGCATCCTCCAGTTCGCGGAAGATCGCCGCGTGCGCGCGGCGGAGCTGTTCGTCCCGCTGCTCCAGCTCGACGTACATCGCCAGCACGCCGCTGTTGGTCTCGGCGAGCTCGTGCTTCAGGTCCCGCTGCTCGTTGGCGAGGGTGTCGGCGCGGGCCACCAGCGCCAGCATCTCTTCGCGCGTCGCCCGGTCGTCGTCGGGGTCGGGCGGGGCCGCCGGTCCGCCACCGGTGAGGTGCCAGGTCAGCGTCCGGCCGTCGGCGCGCTCGGGCAGCAGCGGCAGCGCGTCGCGGGTCCCCTGGGTGACGGCGTGGTCCAGCTGCACGGTGACGGCGAGCCGCCGGTCCGACGCCGCCGTCGCCACGTCCACGTTCTCGCCCGCGGTGAGCGCCGGTTCGGCGAGCAGCGTGACGGCCAGGACCAGCCGCCCGCGGTCGTCGGTGGGCACCCCGGCTTCGGTGCAGGCCGTGCGGAGGCGCCGCCGGATCCGGGCCAGGTCGGGGCGCATCAGGCGGACCGGTCCGCGCGCAGGGCGAGCATCGCGGCGTCGTCGCGGGCGTTCCGGTGCCGGTGGGCCAGGTCCGCGGCGAGCAGCAGCAGGTCCGGCGCCCGGCCGGGGACGCGCCAGCCGGTGCCGACCCCGTCGGTGTGCAGGACGACGACGTCGTCCTCGGCCAGCGCCAGGTGCCGGACCGGTGCCGACGGCAGGGTGAACCCGACGACGCCGGGCGTGCTGAGCAGCAGCCGGGACGGCCCGTCGCCGAGACTCGCGCCGCTGACGTTGCCGACGCCGCAGAACTCGAGCCGCCGCGGCGCGATCCGCACGAGCGCGACCGCCGCGCCGCGGGTCGTGCGCAGCGCGCGGTGCATGTTCGTGAGCTGGTGGGGCAGCGGCCGGTCCGGGTTCTCGGTGAACACGCGCAGCGCCGCGTCCGCGGCTTCGGCGGCGTCCGGTCCGTGGCCGAGCCCGTCGGCGACCACGGCCGTCCGGCTGCCCGTGACGTCGGCCAGCGCGATCGCGTCACCGCAGTACTCCTCGCCCTCACGCGGCAGGCGGAAGTGCCCGGTCGCGCGGCGGGGCGGTGGCACGGCGGGGTCGAGCAGGCGGGCCGCGGCGAGCGTCCCGGCCGCGGGGGAGGAGGTGATCCGGAACTCGGCCGCCATCCGCTTCACCGCGCCCAAGCCGGTGCCCAGGGTGGCGGTGGTCGTGTTGCCGTCGAGCAGCCAGTGATCGAGGTCGGCCATGCCCGGACCGTCGTCGGCGGCCAGCACGTCGACGCCGCGCCCGGTCAGCGATCGCTGCACGAACACCGAGCCGCCGCCGGTGTGCTTGTCGACGTTGCCCGCGAGTTCGGCCGCCACCACCGCGGCGCGGTCGGCGAGCACGCCCGCGAGCCCGGCCTCGTGCGCGGCTTCGCGGGCGAGGCGGGCGGCGGCGTACCCGGCGCTGGGGTGGTCGACGCGGATCCGGCGCGTCAGGCCGGCGACGGTGGCGGTCATGGCTTCCAGCGCACGACCGTGACGGTGGTGCCGCGGCCGGGCGCGGTGTCGAGGTCGAACTCGTCGACCAGCCGCCGCGTGCCGCCGAGGCCGTGCCCGAGCCCGGCGCCGGTGCTGAAGCCGTCGGTCATCGCCTGGTCGACGTCGGCGATCCCGGGGCCTTCGTCGCGCACCCGCAGCCGGATCCCGAGCCGCCCGGCCGGGTCCCGGACGGCCTCGACGGTCATGGTGCCGCCCCCGCCGTGGATGTAGGCGTTGCGGACCAGTTCGCTGGCCGCGGTGACGATCTTCGTCTGGTCGACGATCGTGAACCCGGCGGCGACCGCGGCCGCCCGCACGGCGTGCCGGGCCGTGAGGAGGTCCTCCTCCACCCGGACCGGGTGCTCGCCGGACGGGACGGTCCGTTCGTCAGGAAGCATGAGGCGCCTCTTCGGCGGCCTCGGCGGGACGGCGCCAGCCCAGCAGCTCCATCGCCTGTTCCGCGTTGAGCGCGGTCCGGACGCCGGTGAGCTGGAGCCCGAGCTCGGTCAGGGTCAGCGCGACGGCCGGGCGCATCCCCGCCACGATCATCCGCGTGCCCAGCAGCCGCCCGGTGCCGGCCAGCTGCATGAGCACGCGCGCGACGAACGAGTCGATGATCTCCAGCCGCGAGATGTCGATGATGACGCCGCGGATGCCTTCGTTCGCGATCCGCTCGGTCAGCTCTTCGGTGAACGCGAGGGCCGTCTTGTCGTCCAGGTCGCTCAGCAGCCCGCTGAGCAGGATGTCCCCCAGCCGCAGGATCGGCAGGCCGGCGGTCACCCGGTCACCGCGCCCGGGCGGGCGCTGTCGCCGAGCAGCTGCATCGCGGTCGCCAGCGCGTCGGCCAGCGAGCCGCGGGTGACGATGTGCGAGAGGTCGATGCCCAGCTGGGTGATGGTCTGCGCGATCGACGGGCGGATGCCGCTGATCACGCACTCCGCGCCCATCAGCCGGACGGCGCTGACGGTCTGCAGCAGGTGGTGCGCCACCGCGGTGTCGACCGTGGGGACGCCGGTGATGTCGATGATCGCCACCCGCGCCTCGTTCGCCTGGATCGACTCCAGGAGGCTGTTCATCACGACCTGGGTGCGGGCGCTGTCGAGCGTGCCGATCAGCGGCACCGCGAGGACGTGGCGCCACAGCCGCACGACCGGGGTGGACAGTTCGAGCATCTGGTTGTGCTGCTCGCGGATGATCTGCTCGCGACCGGCCGAGTAAACCTCGAAGGTCAGCACGCCCGCGCTGTCGAGCAGCTCGTTGACCAGCAGCGCGGCCCGGTAGCGCAGGGCCGAGTCGTCGGTGTGCCGCTCGATCGCGCTCAGCATCGTGCGCTTGAGCGCGAGGATCGCCATGGCGGTGGCCGACGGCTGGGCGCCGGCCCGGGCGCGGCGTTCCGACAGCGACGTCAGCGCGTCCCGCACCGCCGGGTCCTGGTCGACGATCCGGGACACCGGGAGCGTGCCGGCGAGCGCGAGCCGGAGGGCTTCCAGCAGCTCGACGGCTTCGCGGCGCAGGTCATGGCCGTTCCGGTCGCCTTCGCCCGGCTCCTGCCCGGCCCAGTCGCGGGCCAGCGCCGTCCGGTCCTCCTCCAGCATGCGCGCCAAGACCGTGCGGACCTGGCTGTCGTCCGTGCCCAGCACCGACTCCTCCTCCGGTGTTGAAGGCGCGCTCTGCTGTACGCCGACTGAGTGATTGTCATATAACAACAGTTGTATCAGGAACGCAAATCGGGGAGGTCCCCGGCCGCCTCGGCCAGCGCCCGGTACTCCCGCAGCCCGGCGGCCAGCGCGGTCCGGCCGGCGGGGCTCATCTTCGCCAGCAGCGTCTCGACGCGGTCCCGCCGCCGTGCCCGCAGCTCTTGCAGGTACGCCCGCCCGCGGTCGGACAGCCGCAGCGTCAGCTCCCGCCGGCTGCGCGCGCTGGGCAGGCGTTCGAGGAACCCGACCGCCTCCAGCCGGTCGCAGAGCCTGCTGACCAGCGGCGGCGTCGAGCCCAGCTGCTCGGCCAGCTGCCGCAGGTTGACCCCGTCGTGGCGATCCAGCGCGACGACCGCGCGCAGCTGCGACACCGACAGCGGGCGCGGTGAAACGTCCCGCTCGCCCTCGACGACCGTCTCCAGGAGAAGGGCGAGGTCCGACACGGCAGCCGTCCCCTCCGGGGCGGCCTGCTCGCGGGATGGATCCACGGCGTCCACTTTGGCATCCCTATGCTGAACCGGCAGCACAGCTCGCGCGACTCGCCGTGGACCGGCGCGCCGGAGCGGCGCAGACTCGACAGAACCGATCCCGGCACGGGTGCGTGAGCAGGAGGCAGGCGTTGGACAGATCCCTGGCGGTGGAGCGTCTCCTCCGTGACGTGCCACCGCACGACCTGCCCGGCGCCCTGCGCTCCGGGCTCGGCGAGCACTTCGGCGCCGAGGTGGTCGAGCTGCTGATGGCGGACTACGCGCTGACCGAACTGTGCCAGGTGGGCGAGCAGCCCTACACGACGGAGCCGATCCCGGTCGAGGGCACGACCCAGGGTGCGGCGTTCCTCACGCAGGCGGCGACGTTCTCCCGCGACGGCGACCGCGTCACCGGCTACCTGCCGGTCAGCGTCCGCGGCGACCGGCTGGGCGTCCTGGCCGTCACCCTGCCCAGCGAACCCGAGCCGCAGGTGTGGGCCGAGCTCCAGCGGTTCGCCGAGGCGCTGGCCCACGAGCTGTTCGTCGCCGACCGGGACACCGATCTGTACATCCAGGCGCGGCGGTCCTCGCGGCTGACCCTGGCGGCGGAGATGCAGTGGCAGCTGCTGCCGGGGCGGGCGTGCACCCGCGCCGAATTCGCGCTCGGCGGGCAGCTCGAGCCCGCGTACGCCATCTACGGGGACTGTTTCGACTGGTCGGCCTCCGCCCGCAAACTCGCCGTCACGCTGATCAACGGCATGGGCGAGGGCAGCGAAGCCGCGCTGCTGACGAACCTGGCGGTGAACGCGCTGCGCAACGCCCGGCGCGCCGGCATCCCGCTCGACGCGCAGGCCGAGCTCGCCGACCAGGCGCTGTACGCGCACTACCGTGGCGCCGAGCACGTGGCCGCGCTGCTGCTGGAGTTCGACCTGGGCACCGGCGCGGTGACGGTGGTCGACGCCGGTTCGCCGCGGCTGTGGCGGCTGCGGGACGGGAAGGCCGAGCGGATCCTGTTCGACGAGCAGCTCCCGCTGGGAACGTTCGACGGGACGATCTACGCGCTCGAAGGGTTCCAGGCGGCCGACGGCGACCGGTTCGTCTTCGTGAGCGACGGGGTTTACAACGCGCTCGGCCCGCACGGGGAGCGGTACGGCGACCGGGAGCTCGCCGAGGCGGTGACGGCGACGGCGGAGCTGCCGGCGGCGCACGTGCCGGGCGCGATGCTGCGGGAGCTGTCGACCCGGCGGCACGGTAGCCAGGCCGAAGACGACGCGATGGTGGTGTGCCTGGACTGGTTCGGGTCGACGCCGTTGTCCGGCACGGGCAGCGAGCCGGCGGTGACTGTGCGGCGGGTGGAGGAGTAGGGAACGGGCCGGCGGCGGGGGAGCGGGAACGCTCGCGAGCCGGCCTGGTTGCGGGGCGTTGCCCGGTTGCGGGGGCACTGCCCGGTTGCGGGGGCACTGCCCGGTTGCGGGGGCACTGCCCGGTTGCGGGGGCACTGCCCGGTCGCGGGGGCACTGCCCGGTCGCGGGGGCACTGCCCGGTCGCGGGGGCACTGCCCGGTCGCGGGGGCGCCCCCCGTTTTCCACACTACCGGCGACCACCGACAGTTTCCGGCGGCATGGCCGCGACCAGCGGGGCCTCCCGGCCGCAACCGGCCGCTTCCGGCCCGCTCGGGTCGGAAGCGGCCGAGCGCCTGATCAGGCCGCCGCGGTGGCTTGCGCGCTGGAGGGGGCTCGGCGGTCGGCAGGGGGTTTCCGCTCCTGGGGAGCCGTGCGGCCCGCGCTGACGACCGCCGCGAGGACTTCGTCGGGGTCGATGCCCGGCTCCCACAGCTCGCAGCCGGCCACGTGGGCCAGCCTGCGGCGGCGGTGCTGGGGCGTGTCGGTGAGCGCGACCTCGGTCGGGCGGCCCTTCTTGACCGCGTGGACCGCCCGGGTCACGAGGATCGCTTCCTGGCGGGTGGTGCCGAGTTCGGCGGCCGCGGCGAAGATCCTCTCCGCCGCGGCGCGCGCCCGCTCGTGCATCAGGCCTTGATTTCCTTGCGGCCGGACCGGTCGCCGCCGATCTCGATGCGCCGGGGCTTGGCCTTCTCGGCGACCGGGATGCGCAGCGTCAGCACGCCCGCTTCGTAGTCGGCGGCGATGTGGTCGGTGTCGAGGCTTTCGCCGAGGAACAGCTGGCGGGAGAACACGCCCAGCGGCCGCTCGGAAACGTGCATCTGGACGTCGTCCCCACCGGGGAGCGGCCGGCGCTCCGCCTTGACCGTCAGGACGTTGCGCTCGATGTCGAGGTCGATGGCGTCCGGGGCGACGCCGGGCAGGTCGAAGCAGACCACGAACTCGTCGCCGGTGCGGTAGGCGTCCATCGGCATCGCCGCCGGCTTCGACCAGGTTCCGGCGGTGCCGAAGACCTGCTGGGTGAGGCGGTCCAGCTCGCGGAACGGGTCGGTGCGCATCAACATCGGTTTCCTCCTTCGGTGTCGGGTGGGTGTCAACACGCACCACCTTTTTAACATGTCATCCAAACGATGACAAGTAGGAAGTCATCATCAAGATGACAGTGTGAGGCGAGAGCCACCGGGAACCCGCAGCGGGAAAGCCGATCCCGTACCGGAGGAGCCACCGTGCCCGAGCAGCCCGCCCAGCAGCAGACCCCGCCGGGGACGACCGCCGCGATGACGCCGCGGCCCGACCACGGCGAGCACACCTACCGCGGCTCCGGCAAGCTGACCGGCAAGGCGGCGCTCATCACGGGAGCGGACAGCGGGATCGGCCGCGCGGTGGCGATCGCGTACGCGCGGGAAGGCGCCGACGTGCTCATCTCCTACCTGGACGAGCACGAAGACGCCGAAGAGACGCGGCGCTGGGTCGAAGAGGCCGGGCGCAAGGCCGTCGTCGTGCCCGGGGACGTCGCCGACCCGGCGCACTGCCGGGCCCTGGTCGCCCGGGCCGTGGACGAGTTCGGCCGGATCGACGTCCTGGTCAACAACGCCGCCTTCCAGATGAGCCACGAAAGCCTGGAAGAGATCCCGGACGAGGAGTGGGACCGCACCCTCGCCATCAACCTGAGCGCGTTCTTCCACCTCGCCAAGGCGGCGGTGCCGCACATGAAGCCGGGGGCGTCGATCATCGGCAGCTCGTCGGTGAACTCCGACAACCCGACGCCGCAGCTGCTGCCCTACGACGTGACGAAGGCGGGCATCGCGAACATGTGCGCCGCGCTGGCGCAGCTGCTGGGGCCGAAGGGGATCCGGGCCAACAGCGTGGCGCCCGGGCCGATCTGGACACCGCTGATCCCGTCCACCATGCCGGAGGAGGCCGTGAAGTCCTTCGGCGAGCAGGTGCCGCTGGGCCGCGCGGGGCAGCCGGCCGAGCTGGCGCCGGTGTACGTGCTGCTGGCCTCCGACGACGGCAGTTACGTCTCCGGCGCCCGCGTCGCGGTGACCGGCGGCGTGCCGATCCTCTGACCCCCGTCCGCGGCCGGGTCAGCGGCCGCGGGGGTCGTCACTTTCACCTTGGTCCGGCGGCTGGGTGGCGGCGGCCACGACTTCCGCGGGTGACGGCTTGTCGCCGGGATGCCCGCGGGTGACGTGGCCCTCGGCGCGCATCCGCTCGACCATGTGCGGGTAGTGCAGCTCGAACGCCGGCCGTTCCGACCGGATGCGCGGGAGGGCGAGGAAGTTGTGCCGCGGCGGCGGGCTGGTGGTCGCCCATTCGAGGGAGTTGCCGTAGCCCCAGGGGTCGTCGACGGTGACGGGTTCGCCGTAGCGGTAACTCTTGAAGACGTTCCAGATGAACGGCAGCACCGACAACCCGAGCAGGAACGCGCCGATCGTGGACACCGTGTGCATCCAGGTGAAGTTGTCGCTGGAGAGGTAGTCGGCGTAGCGGCGGGGCATGCCGGCGTCGCCGAGCCAGTGCTGGATCAGGAACGTCGTGTGGAAGCCGATGAACGTGGTCCAGAAGTGCCACTTCGCCAGCCGTTCATCGAGCATCCGGCCGGTGATCTTGGGGAACCAGAAGTAGATGCCGGCGAAGGTGGCGAAGACGATGGTGCCGAAGAGCACGTAGTGGAAGTGGGCGACGACGAAGTAGGTGTCGTGGACGTGGAAGTCCAGCGGTGGCGAGGCGAGGATGACCCCGGTCAGGCCGCCGAGCAGGAAGGTCACCATGAAGCCGACCGACCACAGCATCGGTGATTCGAAGCTCAGCTGCCCCTTCCACATGGTGCCGATCCAGTTGAAGAACTTGATCCCGGTGGGCACGGCGATGAGGAACGTCATGATCGAGAAGAAGGGGAGCAGCACGGCGCCGGTGGCGAACATGTGGTGGGCCCACACCACCGCCGACAGTCCGGTGATCCCGATGGTCGCGAACACCATGAGCTTGTAGCCGAACAGCGGTTTCCGGCTGAACACCGGCACGATCTCGGTGACGATCCCGAAGTAGGGCAGGGCGACGACGTAGACCTCGGGGTGGCCGAAGAACCAGAAGAGGTGCTGCCAGAGGATCGCGCCGCCGTTTTCCGGGTCGAAGACGTGGGCGCCGAGGTGCCGGTCGGCCAGCAGCGCGAACAGCGCGGCGGTGAGGATGGGGAAGGCGAGCAGGATGAGGACCGAGGTGAAGAGGATGTTCCAGGTGAAGATCGGCATGCGCCACATGAGCATGCCGGGGCAGCGCAGGCACACCACGGTGGTGATCATGTTGACCGCGCCGAGGATGGTGCCGAGTCCGGTGACGATGAGGCCGGTGATCCAGAGGTCGCCGCCGACGCCGGGGGAGTGGATGGCGTTGGAGAGTGGTGTGTAGGCGGTCCAGCCGAAGTCGGGTGGGCCGCCGGGGGTCAGGTAGCCGGAGAGGACGACCAGGCCGCCGAAGAGGTAGAGCCAGTAGGAGAAGGCGTTGAGGCGGGGGAACGCCACGTCCGGTGAGCCGATCTGCAGCGGCAGGACGAAGTTGGCGAACCCGAAGAGGTTGGGGGTGGCGTAGAGCAGCAGCATGATCGTGCCGTGCATGGTGAAGAGCTGGTTGTACTGCTCGGGGGAGAGGAACTGCAGGCCGGGGCGGGCCAGCTCGCCGCGCATGAGCAACGCCGTCAGGCCGCCGATCAGGAAGAACCCGAACGACGTGGTCAGGTAGAGCACGCCGATGGTCTTGTGGTCGGTGGTGCGGATCGTCTTGAGGATCGTCCCGCCGCGCGGACCCCGCCACACCGGCCGGTGGGGGATCGGAGCCGGGCGTGTCACCGTGTCGGTCATCGGACTCCCACCTGCCGCCTGGGAACGAGCTGTTCACGCGCGCGTACCCCGTCCGGGCGCGGGCTACACGCCGGAAGCCCCGGATCAGCCCGATGGGCCGGCTTCGCAACCGGAGCGAGACCCGGGCCGGGGATTGGCGCCGGCCCGGCCGGGTATGCCCCCGGCTTCACCGGCCGAAAGGAACCGAAATGTCCACCGCCACCCACCCCAGGACCAGGACACCCGTGCAGGTCGCCGCCGCGGTCGTCGCGGTCGTCTTCCTCCTGGTCGGCGTGCTCGGCTTCGTTCCGGGCGTCACCACCGGTTACGACCAGCTGAGCTTCGCCGGCCACGACTCGATGGCCATGCTGCTGGGCGTGTTCATGGTTTCGGTCCTGCACAACATCGTCCACCTGCTGTTCGGCGTCGCCGGCCTCGCCTCGGCCCGCACCCCGCGCGGCGCCCGGCTGTTCCTCATCGCCGGCGGGGCCGTCTACCTGGTGCTGTGGCTCTACGGGCTGCTCATCGACCACGGCAGCGACGCGAACTTCGTGCCCGTCAACACCGCGGACAACTGGCTGCACCTCGGCCTGGGCGTCGGCATGATCGCCCTCGGTCTGCTGACCGCCCGCGCGGGCCGCGCGGCAGGCCCGGGGCCGCACGCCGCCCGGGGTCCCGGCCTCGGCTGACCGCCGCGGCAGCCGGGTCGCCGCCCGCGACCCGGCTGCGCCGCGTCACTCGTCCTTCGTGCGCATCAGCACGGTCAGCGACCGGCCGCCGACCACCAGCTCGCCGTGGCCCGCCACCGTGCGCGGGGTGGCGAGCTGGTCGCCCGCCACGCCGCCGACCAGGACGCCGCCGACGGACCGGTGGAACACCTCGCCGGTCGCGGAGTCGAGCACGATCGCCCACTCCTCGCCGTAGCCCCCGTCGGGGATCGTCATCGTGATGTCGTCGTCGTGGGCGTTGAAGCAGAGCAGGAACGAGTCGTCGACCACGCGCTCGCCGCGGGCGTCGAGGTCGGGGATCGCCGTGCCGTTGAGGAAGACCATGATGCTGCGGCCGAAGCCCGCTTCCCAGTCCTGGTCGGTCATCTCCTCGCCGGCCGGGGTGAACCACGCGATGTCGCGCAGTTCGTCGCCGCGGCGGATCGGGCGGCCGGCGAAGAAGCGGCGGCGGCGGAACACCGGGTGCTGGTGGCGGAGGTCGACGACCGCGGCGGTGAACTCGAACAGCTCGCGGTTGCGCTCCAGCAGCGACCAGTCCACCCAGGACAGCTCGTTGTCCTGGCAGTAGGCATTGTTGTTGCCCTGCTGGGTGCGGCCCAGCTCGTCGCCGTGCAGGAGCATCGGCACGCCCTGGGACAGCAGCAGCGTGGCGATCAGGTTCCGGCGCTGGCGGGCCCGCAGGTCGAGGACCTTCTCGTCTTCGGTCGGGCCTTCCGCGCCGCAGTTCCACGACCGGTTGTCGTCGGCGCCGTCACGGCCGCCCTCGCCGTTGGCCTCGTTGTGCTTCTCGTTGTACGACACCAGGTCGTTCAGCGTGAAGCCGTCGTGGGCGGTGACGAAGTTGATCGAGGCGAACGGGCGGCGGCCGTCGCTCTGGTAGAGGTCCGACGAGCCGGTGATCCGCGAGGCGAACTCGCCCAGCGTCGCCGGCTCACCGCGCCAGAAGTCGCGGACGGTGTCCCGGTAGGCGCCGTTCCACTCGGTCCACAGCGGCGGGAAGTTGCCGACCTGGTAGCCGCCGGGGCCGACGTCCCACGGCTCGGCGATCAGCTTCACCTGGCTCACCACCGGGTCCTGCTGCACCAGGTCGAAGAAGGTGGCCAGCCGGTCGACGTCGTAGAACTCGCGGGCGAGGGTCGCGGCGAGGTCGAACCGGAAGCCGTCGACGTGCATCTCGGTGACCCAGTAGCGCAGCGAGTCCATGATCAGCTGCAGCGTGTGCGGCTGGCGCACGTTCAGCGAGTTGCCGGTGCCGGTGTAGTCCATGTAGTACTGCGGGTCGTCCTCGACCAGCCGGTAGTAGGCCTGGTTGTCGATGCCCCGCATGGACAGCGTCGGCCCGAGGTGGTTTCCCTCGGCCGTGTGGTTGTAGACGACGTCGAGGATGACCTCGATCCCCGCCTCGTGCAGGGTCCGCACCATCGCCTTGAACTCGTGCACCTCGCTGCCCGGGGTCGCGGGCATGATCGAGGCGGCGTAGCCGTTGTGCGGCGCGAGGTAGGCGATGGTGTTGTAGCCCCAGTAGTTGGCGAGGCCGCGCTCGGTGAGGGCGTGGTCGTGCAGGAACTGGTGGACCGGCATGAGCTCGACGGCGGTGACGCCGAGGGCCTTGAGGTACTCGACCATCACCGGGTGCGCCAGCCCCGAGTAGGTCCCCCGCAGCTCCTCCGGGATGTCCGGGTGGAGCTTCGTCAGCCCGCGGACGTGGGCTTCGTAGACGACGGTCTCGTTGTAGGGCACCTTCGGCGGCCGGTCGTTGGCCCAGTCGAAGTACGGGTTGACGACGACCGCGCGGACGGTGTGCGCCGCCGAGTCGTCGTCGTTGCGCTCCCCGGGGTCGCCGAAGCGGTAGCCGAACACGGATTCGTCCCAGTCCACCCGGCCGGTGACGGCCTTGGCGTACGGGTCCAGCAGCAGCTTGGCGGGGTTGCACCGCAGCCCGCGGGCGGGGTCGTGCGGTCCGTGGACCCGGAAGCCGTACTCCTGGCCGGGGCCGACGCCGGTCAGGTAACCGTGGTGGACGAAGCCGTCGACCTCCGGCAGCCGGACCCGGGTCTCGGTGCCGTCCGGGGCGAACAGGCAGAGGTCGACGCGGTCGGCGACCTCGGAGAAGAGCGCGAAATTGGTGCCGACGCCGTCGTAATCGGCTCCGAGCGGGTAGGGGGAACCGGGCCAAGGCTGCACTGGGCCTCCACAGGTGCGAGGGATCTCCGGCAGGGGTACCCCGCCGGTCGCCCGCGGACACCGTGACCTCGCCCTCCTCACCCGGACGCCCGCACCGGTGCGGGACCGCGGCCCCGCACCGGTGCGCCGGGGTCAGGTCAGCTTGTTCTTGACCTCCTTCGCCTTGCCCTTGGCCGTGCCCTTGGCGTCCTGCAGGGGCGCGTACGTCCCGTAGAGCGCCGGGTCCGGCTTCGGCGCGGTACCGGGGCCGCCGAGGGGTTCGGGGTCCATCAGGTATTCGATGCCGGCGTCGGTGGTCCAGCTGGTGCCCTTGGCGCCGTCGGGGCCGTCGGAGAGGTGCCAGATCGTGTGGTTGTGGGTCTGGTCTTCTTCGTCGAGCAGGGCGTTGGGGGCGATGTCGTCTTCGAGGCCGTCGGCCTTGAGCTCTTCGATGGCGGCCAGCCACTGTTTCTGGTGGACGGTGTCGCGGGCGAGGTTGAACTTGAGCATCGCCTTGACGCCGGGGTCGTCGGTCATGTTGTAGAGCCGGGCGGTCTGCAGGCGGCCTTGGGCTTCGGCGGCGGCGTTGGCGCGGAAGTCGGCCAGCAGGTTGCCGGAGGCGACGATGTACTTGCCGTTCCAGGGGGTGCCGTTGCTGTCGGCGGGGAGCGCGCCGCCGCCGGCGACGATGGCCTGCTGGACGTCCATGCCGCCGATCATCGCGGCCATGACGGGGTCCTT